>CANRMT010000045.1 GCA_947631815.1 uncultured Eisenbergiella sp. | reverse complement strand
GGGGATCGGCTGCCGCCGGATGCGGCTGCGGCGGTCAGATCTGTCTCCCGGGGCCGGGAAAGAGAACGCCGAAAATGATCTCTGCCCTCTTGGAAAAAACGTATGTTCGTGGTATGCTATAGGTGCGGACGGGTATAGCTTCCGCGGCTGCGGGAGTTTGCGGCGAAGCTGCCCAGACAGGAGCGCGGGGAGAACGGAAGGAGCGAAGGAATATGGAGCGGGACGGACATATTTATGCGGCGATCGATCTGAAGTCCTTTTATGCTTCCGTGGAGTGCGTGGAGCGGGGGCTGGATCCGCTGACCACCAATCTGGTGGTGGCCGACGAGAGCCGCACGGAGAAAACCATCTGCCTGGCGGTGTCCCCTTCCCTGAAGGCATACGGGATCCCGGGCCGGGCCAGGCTGTTCGAAGTGATACAGCGGGTGAAGGAAGTGAATGCCGGGAGGAGCGCTCACGCGCCGGGAGGACGGTTCACAGGAGAGTCTTACGACGATACGGTGCTGAAGGATTCGCCCCGGACGGCGGTCTCTTATCTGGCGGCGAAGCCCAGAATGGCCCTTTACATGCAGTACAGCACGCGGATCTATCAGATCTACCTGCAGTATGCCGCGCCGGAGGACATTCATGTTTATTCCATCGACGAGGTGTTTTTGGATATCACCCAGTACCTGGCGGTGAGCAAAGTCGGGCCGCGGGAATACGTCAAGCGGATCATCCGCCGCATCCTGGCGGAGACGGGGATCACCGCGACGGCCGGGATCGGGACCAATCTGTATCTGAGCAAGATCGCCCTGGACATTGGCGCCAAGCATGTGCTGCCGGACGAGGACGGCGTGCGGATCGCGGAGATGGACGAGATCACCTACCGCCGCCAGCTCTGGACGCATCGGCCCCTCACGGATTTCTGGCGGGTGGGGCACGGATACGCCGGGAAGCTGGAGGCCAACGGCCTGTTTACCATGGGCGATATCGCCAGGTGCTCGCTGGGAAAGCCGGGGGACTATTATAATGAAGATCTGCTCTACCGGCTTTTCGGGGTCAATGCCGGTCTGCTGATCGATCATGCCTGGGGCTGGGAGCCCTGCACTATCGCGGACGTGAAGGCCTATCAGCCGGAATCCAGCAGCCTGGGTTCGGGACAGGTGCTGCAGCAGCCGTATCCTTTTGAAAAGGCGCGGCTGGTGGTCCGGGAGATGACGGATCTTCTGGTGCTGGAGCTGGTGGAAAAGGGGCTGGTGACGGACCAGATGGTGCTGACCGTGGGGTTTGACCGGAAAAATCTGGACGATCCCGAGATCCGAAAAAAATACAAGGGTCCCGTGACCACGGACCGTTACGGGCGCAGGGTTCCGAAGCATGCCCACGGTTCCGTCAATCTGAACCGCACCACGTCCTCTACCCGGCAGATCATGGACGCGGTGACCGCGCTGTATGACCGGATCGTGCCGCCGGAGCTTCTGGTGCGTCGGCTGAACATCACCGCCTGTCATGTGACGGCGGAAAGAGAGGCCGTCCGGGAGGAACGCTGGGAGCAGATGGACCTGTTCACGGATTATGCGGCGCTGGAGCGGCGGAAAGCGGAAGAGGAAGCGGCGCTGGAGCGGGAGAAGCGGATGCAGAAGGCCGTGCTGGATATCCGGAAGAGGTTCGGGAAGAACGCAATCCTGCGGGGCATGAACCTGGAGGAGGGCGCCACGGCCAGGGAGCGCAACGGCCAGATCGGCGGCCACAAGGCGTGAGGAGGGATCGGACAATGTTGGACAGAGAGCGTGCAGACGGAACGAGGCACGAGAATGGCGGAGCGCACGCAGGCGGGACAAAACCTGCGGATGACCGGGGTGGTTCCCGGAATGAACAGCCTGCCATCGGGCCGTATGACGATATCCTGTATCTGCCCCACCCTATTTCGGCTGCGCATCCGCCCATGCCCGTGGCGGAACGGGCCGCGCAGTTTTCTCCCTTCGCCGCGCTGACGGGCTATGAGGACGCCATCGAAGAGACGGAGCGAATGACGCAGGAACGGCTGGAGCTGACGGAGGATGAAAAAGCGGCGCTGGATGAAAAGCTGCGCGCGCTTCTTGCGGAGGCCGACAGCTGTCCGCAGGCGGAGATCACATGGTTTTTGCCGGACGAAAGGAAAGCGGGCGGCGCATACGTCACATATTCGGGCACGATAAAAAAAGTGGATATGGCGGCCCGCCTCATCCGACTGGAGGATGGGCGGACGGTTCCCATGGATGAGATCGTGGAGATCGAAGCGCTGCCGTAAACACTTACGGACGATATACGGCTGACAAAGCACCGTTGACGGTGCACAGATAACAGAGGTATCAGGAAGAATGAACAGACAGGAAATGAGAGAGGCTTTTTTGCATCCTTCGGATGAATTCAGCCCCATGCCGTTCTGGTTCTGGAACGACCGCCTGGACGAAGCGGAGATCGACAGACAGATCCGGGATTTTGATGCGAAAGGCGTGAAAGGCTTCTGCATCCATCCGAGAAAGGGGATCCCGAAGTCGATCCCCTATTTATCGGACATTTACATGCACTATGTGAAATATGCGGTGGAATGCGCCGAGGCGCTTTCCATGAAGGTGGTGCTTTATGATGAGGCCATGTATCCTTCCGGGTCGGCTCACGGCATGGTGGTGCAGAGCGATCCCATGCTGGCCTCCCGCTGTCTAAGGATGGAGGAGATCGGTTGGAGCGGGGGAAGGCCTGTTTTTCCTGTCGCCGGAAAAGGGGAGAAGGTGATCGCGGCTGTTGCGGTACGGACGCGGGAGGATGCTGATGCCGCGGCGATCCGGACTCGGGATGACGCCGAGGAGGCCCGGCTTCCGTATGACGCTTTTGCGCTGCCGCTTCTGGAGGATGGGAGCGGGTTCGCGCCGGAGGCGGAGACGGTCCTTGCGTCCCTGTTTCCGACATCCGGGGCGGAGGACGCTGCTCCGGACGGCGGTTGGCATGTATACTGTTTTGTCGAAGGATTTTCCGGCGGCACGATCCGGGGCGTTCACGAAGAGGAGGACGACGGAGAGCCCTGCGCGCCGCCTTCGGCGGATCTGCTCAATCCCGCGGCGGTGGACGCGTTCATCCGTTTTACCCATGAACGGTATTATGAGGTGCTGCATGAGCATTTCGGCAAAACGGTCATCGCCATTTTCACGGATGAGCCGGATGTGCTGGGAAGGAATCACAGGCCGGGCGTCGTGCCCTGGACGGACGGTTTTCTGGACGATTACATACAGAGCGGCGGCTGGGAAGCCGACCTGCCCGGACTTTGGCTGGACTATGGCGAGCGGACGGCGGCGGTGCGCAGAACCTTCCGCCGCGCGGTGAACCGCCGGATGGAGCGCGTTTATTACGGAAAGCTGTCCGACTGGTGTGCGGATCACGGGATCGCGCTGACCGGTCATCCGCAGAAAAGTCAGGACATCGGCATGCTGAACCGTTTTCAGATCCCGGGGCAGGATCTGGTATGGCGCATGGTGGCCCCGGAGAATGAAAAAGGACTTCTGGGAGAGGATGCGCCGCTGGCAAAGTGCGCCTCCGATGCGGCCAGACACCGCGGGATCCGGCGCAATGCCAACGAGTGTTTTGGCTGCTGCGGCCCGGACGGCGTCCAATGGGCGCTTTCCATGGACGACATGAAATGGTACATGGACTGGATGTTCGTGCGGGGGACAAACCTGCTTTATCCGCATGCGTTCTATTATTCCGTCGAGGGCGAGATCCGTTACGGGGAGCGGCCGCCGGATGCGGGCCCCAACAACATCTGGTGGGAGGATTACGAAAAGATCTCCAGGTATATGAAACGTCTCTGCTGGCTGAACACGGACAGCCATAACGTGACGCCCGTGGCGGTGCTCTGCGAGGCAGATGCGCTTCCCGTCAGGACGACGGCCCTTTTGTATCAGAAGCAGATCGAATTCAATTATTTGGAGGAAGAGCTGCTGCTCTCCGGACGCTGTCTGGTATCGGACGGGGAGATCTCCATCGAAAAACAGCGCTATCATTATCTGCTGGTGGAGGATGAGGCGCTGCTGACAGGAGAGCTTCTGGAAAAGCTGGCTCCGTTCGTGACCGGCGGCGGGCGCATCCTGTTGACGGAGGAAAAAGAGGGCATGTCCGCGCGCGGTGCGGCACTTTCGGGTGAAAAAAAGAGCGGTGCGGTGCTTTTGCATGAAAAAGAGCACGGCGCATCGTTCCTGCATGAAATGGAGCGCGACGCGGTGCTGACACCTGAAAACAGCGATCTGCGGGTCAGCCATTTGGTGAAGGATGCAGTGCATTTTTATCTGCTGGTGAATGAAGGAGAGCAGGAGATTTCCGGAAGCCTGCGGCTGCCCGTGACGGGGGCGGCGGAGCGCTGGGATCCCTGGACTGGAGCGATCAGACCGCTGCCCTGCAGCTGCGCGGCAGACTATATGACGGTGGAGCTTTCCCTGCAGAGGCGTGAGAGCGCTGTACTTTGCGTTGATCCTGCGGAGGAACCGGTTGATCTGCAGGTCCGGCAGCGGACGTCGGCCGACGGAGAAATCCTGCTGGCCCCTGACAGCGTCAGTCTGGATGGGAAGCCGGTGGAAATGCCGCGGCTTTGTTCCTGGACGGAGCTGCCCGGCAGGAAGGACTTTACGGGGCGCGGGACGTATCGGATGAAATTTCGGATGCCGGAATCATACGGAGCCGGTGCGGCATCCTGCCGTCTGCTGCTGGACCTGGGGCGCGTGTGCGAGATCGCTCATGTGTGGATGAACGGGACGGACTGCGGCGTGCTTTTCTGGGCGCCTTACCGCCTGGACGTGACGGATTCTGTCCGGCCGGGGGACAATGAAGTCCTGGTCGAGGTGCGCAACACCATGGCGAACCGGCTGGAGCACGCGGAACGGCCCTCCGGGCTGCTGGGGCCGGTACGGCTGATGGGACTGCCGGAGCCTGGGGTGAGATGAGAATGCCGGTCTGGAGCATCGAAACCTACACGGTCTGGAGCATCGAAACCACTTTCCCGTTGACAAGCGTTTTTTCCTATATCATAATGAGATTGGGGACGCGGAGCGGATTCCGCGGACGCCCGTACAGAACCGCCCGTTCGGGCGGAACGAACATTTAAAATAAGAGAAGGAGTGGGTTGCCATGGGTGAAAAAGTGACGAAATACGCAGGTACGCAGACGGAGAAGAATCTGGAGGCCGCTTTCGCGGGCGAGTCTCAGGCGCGCAATAAGTACACCTATTTTGCGTCCGTTGCCAAAAAGGAAGGCTATGAACAGATTTCCGCGCTGTTTTTAAAGACCGCCGACAATGAAAAGGAACATGCCAAAATGTGGCTGAAGGAGCTGGCCGGGATCGGCAGCACCGCGGATAATCTCAAAGCCGCCGCCGACGGGGAGAACTACGAGTGGACCGACATGTACGAAGGCTTCGCGAAGACGGCGGAGGAAGAAGGGTTCACCGAGCTGGCGGCCAAATTCCGCATGGTCGCGGCCATCGAAAAGCATCATGAGGAGCGCTACCGCGCCCTGCTGCAGAATGTGGAGACGGCGCAGGTATTCGCCAAGAGCGAGGTAAAGATCTGGGAGTGCCGCAACTGCGGACATATCATGGTAGGGACCGCGGCGCCGGAGGTCTGCCCGGTCTGTGCGCATCCGCAGAGCTATTTTGAAGTGAGCGCACAGAATTATTGAGCGGTTCTGCACGGATAAAGCGGAGTAAAACAGGAGTAAATGTCCTCCCGGCATTTCGTTTTCGTGAAATGCCGGGAGGAAGAACGCTCCATTCATACAGATTTTTTTTGATGCGCGGCATGATTTCGGTCATGCCGCGTTTTTATTGTGCCAGAGAGCATGTGTTTGGGAGGCGTTCAAGGCGGTTGGCAGCTGGCGGTAAAAGAGAAAGCAGCAGGCAGCGGTATGCCCGCGGCGATGTGCTGTGGGGAAAAAGCATATAACTGGAAAATCTCAATATTTATCGCTGTTTTTTCCCTTTTATTGTACCTGTCGAGATGATATTATGTTAATATAGCATAAAAATGTGCAAAAAAGGAGGGGAAATTATGCAAAAAGGACCAAAAGAATATGCCCGTGCGGCAATAGAGACTATGATGCGCAGATTTGCGGCAGCGGATCTGCCTCCGAAGGGCGGGTTCCATTACCATCAGGGCGTGCTGCTGATGGGCGTATATGAAAACTGGCGGCTGGACAAAGAGGCGGCCTGGTTTCAGTACATGAAGGATTGGGTAGATTCCATGATGGATGGAGAGGACGAAACGCTGCAGTTCGTGCGAGGATATCTCGATAACATACAGCCGGGAAATCTTCTGTTTCCGCTCTATGAAGCAACTGCTGAGGAAAAATACAGAAGGGCCATGGATGCGCTGATGGATGAACTGCGGCATTATCCGGTCAACTCGGAGGGCGGATTCTGGCATATGGCAGTGCTGCCGGACCAGATGTGGCTGGACGGGCTGTATATGGCGGGCCCTTTTATGTGCAAATATGCCAGCCGTTTCGGACTGCCGGAATATTTTGATGCTGCCATTTTGCAGATCTGTCTTATGCGGGAAAAAACACGGGATGAAAGGACGGGACTCTGGTATCATGCCTGTGACTGCTCCAAAGCGGCGGAGTGGGCGGATCCCGAGACGGGGCGTTCTTCGGAATTCTGGGGCAGATCGATCGGCTGGGTGCCGGTGGCGGTTCTGGAAGAGCTGGATTATATACCGAAGGATCATCCCCGCCGCAGAGAGGTATGCTGTCTGATCACGGAACTGCTCACGGCGATCTGCCGTTTCCAGTCGGAAGAGGGAAGATGGTATCAGGTGGTGGATAAGGGCGGATGCGCAGGCAACTGGCTGGAAAACTCCTGCAGCTGTCTCTATGTGGCTGCGATCTGCAAGGCGGTACGGGACGGACTGCTGTCCGCCGATTATCTGGAGCAGGCCTGGAAGGGGTATGAAGGGATTATAAGAAGTCTGAACTGGGAGGGCAGCGATCTTCTGATCGGCCATGTGTGTATTGGGACGGGCGTGGGAGATTACAGACATTATTGCGAAAGGCCGACGGCGGTGAACGATCTGCACGGTGTCGGCGCTTTTCTGCTCATGTGCGCACAGATCAGAAGAACGTTCGGGGATGGATATGAAGCGAATCAGAAAGCATGAGATCAGACTGCAGGAAAGGTTCCTTTTGATCTTCCTGCTGACCGGGATCTTTATCGGTGTCGGCAACCTTCTTGCTCTGCGCATTATGAGGAGTGCATACAATGAGGAACTGCACCGGAAAAGCATCCAGTTGCTGGGACTGTTTGCCGGGAGCGTGCAGGATGAGATCGACCGTGTTGTGGAAGATTCCGACAGCGTGATCAGCGATGAGAGTCTGCAGGAAAGTTTGTCGGTGATCAAAGACGGAACGGACGGCAGAAGCGGATGGTACGATGCCCATCTAGAGCTTCAGGAGCGGATCGCAGCATTCAACTTTATCAGCCGATATATCGACTATGTGCGCCTGATCGATGCGGATGGGGGCAGATACAGACGCACAGGGAAAGAGTATGCCAATCTGAACGGATACGAAGATGCGCTTGCCGAATCCGCCAGACAGGCCGGAGGAAGAGAGACCTGGCTGTATCTTCCGGAATTTGACGGTTCGATCTTTTTGGTGCGCCAGATTCGGGAAAAGAAAAATCTGAGCCTGGAAAATCTGGGGACACTGGTCATGAAGGTCGATCTGGAGGGGATTGTGGAAGACGTTAACGAACCGCTTCTGAAAGAAGGCATTCCCGCGCTGCTTTCCATTTATCAGGGAGATGAACGGATCTACGGGGATCCGGCCTTCGCGGATGGGCGTACAGAACAGGGACAGTACCGGATTCTGCAGCAGGGAGGGGAAAAGTGGTTCGCCTGTTCATATTATTTTAAAGAGAGCGGCTGGGATTATGCTGCCGTTCTGCCCTACAGCGGGATTTTCCGTTCTGTCAGCCATGCGGGCCGCCTTTCCCTGCTCCTTTATGCCGCTATCCTGGTCGCGGCGCTGCTTCTGGGTGCGGGGATGATCCGGACAATCGTAAAATACATCGAGGACTTGTGCGGCCAGTTCGATCTCTTTGCCAGGGGGGAATATGAGAGCAATGGCAGAGAGCATGAGAAGGTTCGCGCAAGGTCAGATGAGATCGGGAAGCTTTACCGTCATTTTGATCGGATGGTAACGGAGAACCGGAAGATGATCCAGGAAAACTATGTGAAGCAGCAGTTGATACTGGAAATGCAGGTGGCCAATCTGCGGCAGCAGATCGGTTCCCATTTCATCTATAATACGCTGGAATCCATTTATTGTCTGGCACAGATCGGCGGGGATGAGCGGATCGCCACCATGACGGCCGCGCTGGGGAAGCTTTTGCGCACAGCCTTGAAGGAACAGCGGGATCTGGTCCCGCTGCGGGAGGATCTCATGATCGCTCAGGAATATCTGAAAATTCAGGAGATCAGAATGGAGGACCGGCTGCTTGTTGGGATCGATATCGATCCCTCATATGAGTCGGTGAAGATCCCTCCCATGACGATTCAGCCGATCGTGGAAAACGCCGTCGTATATGCGGCGGAGGAAATGCCGGAGCTGTGTGAGATCCGTCTGTATTGCAGACGGAACGGACCATTCGTGGAACTCATTGTGGAGGACAACGGTCAGGGACTGGATACGGATATCCTGCGGAAACTGGAGGACGGAGAGGTCGCGCCCAGAGGGTTGGGGATCGGTCTGAAGAACATCAATAAAAGGCTGAAGCTTCTGGTCGGGGAAGAGGCGGGACTGCTGGTGGAGCGCAGGAATGGAAGGACGCTCGTGGTGATCAGGCTGCTTTTATAGAGGGGATGTGCGATAAATGTACAAGCTTTTGCTGGTGGACGATGAAAAGATCATTCGCATGGGGATTGAAAAAATGCTTTTGCAGCATGTGCCGAAAGTTGAGCTGATCGGTTCCTGCGCGAACGCCTTCGACGCACTGGATGAAATGCAGGATGAGATGCCGGACATTTTGATCAGCGATATCAGGATGCCTGGGATGAACGGGTTGGAACTGATCGGCCGGGCATTGAAAATGTATCCGAGCATGCAGGTGATCGTCCTTTCCGGATTTGATGATTTTGATTATGCCAGGAACGCGATGAAGCTGGGGGTAAAAGAATATCTGCTCAAGCCCTGTGACCGGAATGAGCTGAACGGCGCATTGGACCGGGCCTGTGAGACAGTAGATGAAATGCGTAAGCGCGTCAGCGGGAAGCTGGATGAGCGGACGGAGCGGATCATGGCGCTGACGGAACGCCTGGCAGCTTTGGGGGACGGGGAGAAAGGCGGACAGGCGCTGCGGGAGGCGCTGAAGAGCCTGCTGGAATCGGAGGGAAACGAAGACATTTTCGTGGAAGCGATGGTGCGTCTGATCATAGCCGCCAGGCGTGGAGACGATTGGTGGCGCATAGAAGCGATCCGAGGGCCTTATACCGGGGAACGGAAGGATATCATAGAGGCCGCAGCACAGATCCTGGAGCAGCTCTACAGCAGAAAAGGGAAAAAGCACATTTTTGTGGAGCACATGTGCGATTATATCCTGGAGAATTATCAGGAACCGGCCCTTTCCCTGCAGTATATTGCGGAACAGGTGGTGTTCATGAACGCGGATTATATTGGGAAGGAATTTGCCAACGACATGGGGATGAAGTTCAGCCAGTTCCTGCATCAGGTGCGGATCGGACAGGCCAAAAAGCTGATCGCTTCCGAGGAGCCTCTTTCCCTTTATGAGATCGCGGAGCAGGTGGGTTATGGGGACAGACAGTATTTCTCCCAGATTTTTAAAAAGGTCTGCGGCATGACGCCGAAGGAATTTCGGGACAGTCTGCATTTGTCAAAGGATATGGTATGAAAATATCGGAAATTTGGAAAAATGCCACGGGAATTTCGCTTTTCATCGTTTTTTTTGTTCATTATAATGAGAATGTAACCGAAAACCATAAAAAGAGGAGGTAAGAATATGCAAAAGAAACGATGGGGGAGTTTATTGGCGGCGCTGGGGATCGTCATGGCTGTTGGGCTGACGGCGTGCGGAAAGGGAGGGCAGACGTCCGGGGGGAACGGATCTGCCGGAACCTCTGCCAAGGAGGAAACGAAGGAGGAACAGGCGGCAGTGACGGAGGCGGCTTCCCAGGAGGCCGCTTCAGAAGAAGCGGCAGATGAGACTCCCGCAGAGCAGACGATTCGGGTCATGTGGTGGGGCAATCAGGATCGGGCCGATACCACTGCGGAAATGATTCATCTTTTCGAGGAGAAGCATCCCGGCGTTACGGTGGAATTTGAGTTCACGGACTGGACCGGCTATTGGGATAAGCTTTCCACGCTGGCGATCTCCGGAAACCTTCCGGACGTGCTTCAGATGGATGTGGGTTATCTGGTGCAGTACGCGACCAGCGGTCTTCTGGCGGATCTGCAGCCGTACATCACTTCCGGTGCGCTGGATTTGAGCGGTGTGCCTCAGTCTGTGATCGACTGCGGAGAGGTGGGCGGCGCCATCCGCGCCCTGCCTACCGGCAGCAGCGCTCCGGCGCTTGCCTATCGGCCGGATGTGGCAGAGGAGGCGGGCGTCGAGGTGCCCATGGAGATGACCAGAAGTCAGTATTTGGATCTCTGCAGGGAGGTCTATGCGAAAACCGGCTGGAAGACGTCCTTCTATCCGTCGGTCGATTTCCTTGACTATAGCCTGCGCAACTACGGACTGCATTTCTTTAACGAGGACGGTTCAGCGCTGGGATTTGACGATCCTTCCTATATCGTGAAGATCTGGCAGTGCAAGCTGGATGGGATGGAGGAAGGATATAACATCAAGCCGGAGGACGTTACATCGGAATCGACCGATATCTATGCGAAGGATACCTGGATAGACCCGCTGTGGTCGAATCAGCTCGGCACGTACGAAACGGACAGCGGCTGTGAACTGAAGCTTGTAAATCTCGTACAGGAGGACGATGCGGTTGAGCCGTCGAACTATTTGCGTCCCACCATGTACTGGTCTGTGGCGGAAGGATCTGAGAATACGGATCTGGCAGTGGAGTTCATCAATTTCTTCGTCAACGATACGGACGTATACGATATCGTCGGGATTGACCGCGGCGTTCCGGTCGATGCGGATACCAAGGCGTATATCGGAGATAAGCTGGAAGGCGCGGCCGCGAAGAATAATGAGTTTGTCGCATGGCTGAGCGAAGGAGACCGATTAGGGGATCCGATCATCGATCAGTCCCCCAAGGCGGCAGAAGTGCGGGACAAGTTCGGTGAAGTAACGCAGAAGGTGGTCTACCGTGTGGAAACGGATCTGGAGCAGGCGGCGAAGAACTTTATGGAGGAGGCCAATGCCATCCTGGCAAGTGCGGCAGAATAAGGATCGATTTTGAAAGCGGAAATGTTCGTTTACGATAAATGCCCGAGTTTTTCGGGCATTTATCGTAAACGGCCCGTACGGCTTCATCCCGCGGGGAGGGGAGAAAAAACGGAAAGTGACAGATGCCGTGCGGCGTGGTGCGGGAGGCACCGCTTGCAAAAGAGGGAGGTATCGGAATTGGAAGACAAGAAAAAAAGAACATGGAGGCAGAAAACCGCAGCCGTTTTGAATAAGCAGTGGGTAGCGGGCTATGTTTTCATATTCCCCTTTATCATCGGCGTGCTGGTGTTTAAGCTGGCCCCGTTTTTCACTTCATTTTATCTGGCCTTTACGGATTACAGCGTTTTATCGCCGCCGAAGTGGATCGGCCTGGACAATTTCAGGAAAATGTTTTTGCAGGATGAAAAATTCTGGGCGTCTCTGTTGGTCACCTTTAAGTTCGCTTTTGTACAGGTGCCGGTAAAACTGGCGGTTTCCCTGCTGGTGGCCCTGGTTTTAAGCCGCAGGTCGCGGGCGGTGGGGGTGTACCGCACGATATTTTATATCCCGTCCCTGATGGGCGGCAGCGTGGCCGTGGCTCTTCTCTGGAAACAGCTCTTCGCCATGGATGGTGTGATCAATGTCCTGTTGGGATGGATCGGCATTCCGCCGGTCCAATGGCTGACAAACCCGTCCACAGCGCTGTATGTTCTGATCGGCCTGGGCGTGTGGCAGTTCGGCAGCTCTATGCTGATCTTCCTGGCAGCGATCCAGAATGTGCCCGCCACTTACTATGAGGCGGCCCGGATCGACGGCGCAGGCGGTTTCACCTGTTTTTTCCGGATCACGCTGCCGATGATCACACCGGTACTGTTCTTCAATCTGGTGAATCAGCTGATCGGTGCGCTGCAGGCCTTTAACTCCAGTTACCTGATCACGTCAGGAGGCCCGCTGAACAGCACGCTTTATTATGGTCTGCATCTTTACAACCGCGCCTTTAAGTATTATGAAATGGGATACGGCTGCGCTATGGCCTGGTTTATGCTGGTTATCATCGGTATTTTCACCGCGCTGGTCTTCCGGTCCTCATCTGCGTGGGTCTACTATGAATCGGAGGTGAAATGATGCCCCGGGGAAAAATGGGAATGAAAAAGAAAAAAGCGATTTCCGCTCTGCTGTATCATTGCCTGGTGGCCCTGTTCTGTATTGTGATGATCTATCCCTTCCTGTGGATGGCGGCGTCCTCCTTTAAACCCAACAGCGATATTTTCTCCACGGTGGAATCGCTGATCCCGCGCAGCTTTACGCTGGAGCATTATGGGGACGGCTGGCGGGGATTCGCCGGCTTCGGCTTTGGCTCTTTCTATCGGAATTCCGTCGTGATCGCTCTGCTGTGTACGGTCGGGACGGTTCTGTCCTCCGTCATCGTCGCGTTTGGGTTTGCACGGCTGAAGTTTCCGGGACGGGGGTTTTGGTTCGGCCTGATGATGCTGACCATGATGCTGCCCTCGCAGGTGCTGATGATCCCGCAGTTTTTGCTCTTCAATACCTTTAAGATGGTGGGCACCTTCCTGCCGCTTTTCCTGCCCGCATTTTTCGGGAATGCCTTCGATGTCTTCATGGTGATGCAGTTCATTCGGGGAATCCCGCGGGAGATGGACGATGCGGCGCGTATCGACGGCTGCGGCTGGTACGGTGTGTTCTGGCGGATCTATCTGCCGATGATCCGTCCGGCGGTAGCTACGGTGGCGGTACTGACTTTTCTGGGCTCCTGGCAGGATTTTATGGGACCGCTGCTCTATTTGAACGGTCCCGGGCAGTATACGGTAGCTTATGCGCTCAAACTGTTCAATGACAGTGCGGGCAACGATTACGGAGCGACCTTCGCTATGTCCGTCCTGTCGCTGGTGCCGGTCCTGATCCTGTTTTTCCTGTTCCAGAAGCAGCTGGTGGAAGGGATCAGTCTGCAGGGTCTGAAGGGATAGGAGCGTTCGGAAGAGGAGAATATGGAAATCGGGAAAATGGAAGGGGGACGCGGAGCGGGGACGCAGACGGAGCTTTATGATACGCCCGTCTATGTGCGTTCCCGCAGAGCGTATCTCTGGCAGGCCGCTTTTGAATATTTTGTGTCCCTTCTGCTGGCCGACGCTTTTTTGGCAAAACTGCTTTTATATATCGGCATGAGCGACGGGATGATCGGTGTGGTTTCCTCGCTGACTTCCTTCGCTTTTCTGTTTCAGCTGCTGACCTTTGTGCTGACGCCGCATGTTCATAATACGAAAAAAACGGTGATCGGATTCAATCTGGGAGGCTGGATCTTCTTCCTGATCATTTACCTGGTGCCGTTTATGCCTTTTGGCGTTCCTGTCAAAACGGGCATCGTGATCCTGAGTTTCCTCATGGCCTACCTTCTGAAAAATGCGGTGGGCACGGTGTGTTTTGGGTGGGCCAATTCCTTTGTGGATCCGAGAAAGCGGGGAGAGTATTCGGCGCTGAAGGAGATCATCTCTCTGGCTGGCGGCAGTCTGTTCGTACTCGCAGCGGGATATGTGGTGGAACGGTTTGAGGCGGCCGGGGCAGAGCGGATTGGTTTTGGATTCCTGATCGCGCTTATGATCGTGTGCGGGCTGGCTGATTTTTACTGCCTGATGCGGATCGGCAGCGGAGAGAAAAAAAACAGCGCTGCGCGGCGGCCGGCCGCAGTATGGAAGCATATCCTGGGGAACCGCGCCTTTGTTCATGTGATCATCATGATATCTCTGTGGTATATCGGGGCTTATCTGACGGTCGGCTTTATGGGCACCTTTAAAACGACAGAGCTGGCGCTCAGTCTGGGCGTGATCCAGATCATCAATGTGGCGGCAAGTCTGTGTCGGATCTTGATTTCCGGTCCTTTCGGGCGGTATTCGGACAGAACCCCTTATGCGAAGGGATACCGGACGGCGCTTTTGTGTATGGCCGCCGCTTTTGCCGTGAATGTTTTTACCGCGCCGGAGCGGAAATGGCTGGTCTTTCTTTATACGCTGCTGTATCAGATCGGCGCCGCAGGAACCGGCCAAAACGGCGAAAACATTTGTTATAATTACGTAGACAGGGAGTATATGGTCTCGGCCATGGCGATAAAGAACTGTATCAGCGGTCTTTTGGGCTTTGGCGCATCCCTGGTCGGAAGTCGGATACTGACGGCGATACAGGAGAGAGGCAATCAGATCTGCGGCATCAGGATTTATGGCCAGCAGTTTTTGTCAGCGCTCTCCTGCATGTTCATGATCGCGGCCTTCTTATACGCGAAGCATGTAGTTGAAAAACAGGAAAGGATCATTCAGTGAGATGTACAAAAAAAGATTGGACAGACTTCCGGCGATACCGCTCATTGCCATGGATCCATATCTTTCCGTATGGGTGCCTGCGGACACCGTGGATGGGGCGGATGCGGTGCACTGGAGCGGCGCGGAGAAAAATATAGACGGCTTTCTGACGGTTGATGGGAGTACGGTGCGTTTCCTGGGAAAAAACGAAGCGGCATCCTGTCTTACGGAGCAGACGGTTACAGCGACCCGAACAGTCTTTTCCCTGCTGCATAGAGGGGTGGAACTGACCGTGACCTTTGCCGCTCCCGCTTTTCCGGACGATCCGGAAGTGATGAGTATGCCGGTCACGCTGGTGTCCATGCGCCTTCGTGCTCTTGACGGGGAACATCATGAGGCCGTTCTGCGGCTGCATCTGTCGGATGCGCTCTGCTATGACGGCAGTCATAAACCGGAAATGTTTTCGGACTGTTTTGTTGATCATGGCTGGCAGACGGCTCTGTGCGGACAAAAGACCCAGAAGCCGCTGTGCCATTCCGGGGACCGGATCACGATTGATTGGGGATACCTGTATCTGTGCGCCAAAGAAGGGCGCGCAGAGCCGGATCAGAGCGGACTGGCGTTTTCCTGTACAGCCGCCGTGGAGGAGGAAATGGAATTCCGTCTGCTCATCGCCTATGACGATATCGCTTCCGTCAATTATTTCGGCTCCCTCTGTAAAGCCTGGTACAGACGGAACGGGGCTCAGATCACGGATGCGCTGCATTTCGCACAGGAATCCTTCGATCTGCTCCTGAAAAGATGCGAGGAATGGGATGCGCGCATCGAGGCGGATTCTGCTGCGGCAGCGGGCGGTTCCTATGGAAGGCTTACCGCCGCGGCATGGAGGCAGACCATTGCGGCCCATAAGCTGATCGCAGCGCCGTCGGGAGAAATGGCGTTTCTCTCCAAGGAAAATGCTTCTGACGGCTGTATCGGGACGGTGGATGTCGCCTATCCCTCCATTCCGCTGTTTTTAAAATATAATCCGGAGCTGGTAAATGCCATGTGCCGCCCGGTTCTGGAATTTGCGGAAATGCCGGTTTGGGAATTCGATTTTGCGCCCCATGATCTGGGCCGCTATCCCTATGCGACCGGACAGATTTATGCTGCGGGATATCAGCCTTCCGGCAGCGTGTTTCCGCCCTTTTACTTATATCCGGCAGGACAGAAGACGTATGATCCGCATTATCAGATGCCGGTAGAGGAATGCGGCAATATGCTGATCATGCTGGCTGCGGCCGCGGCTTTCGGCGCAAAAAAAGAGCTGGCAAAGGCCCACTGCGGGACTCTCCGAAAATGGGCGGACTAT
Organism: uncultured Eisenbergiella sp.; assembly: GCA_947631815.1. Classification (GTDB taxonomy): domain Bacteria; phylum Bacillota; class Clostridia; order Lachnospirales; family Lachnospiraceae; genus Gallintestinimicrobium. The sequence continues at coordinate 4,889 of CANRMT010000045.1, read as the reverse complement.
TTGGCAAAATACGGGGAGGATCCCGGAGAGCAGCTTTGCACGGACGACTTTGCGGGGCATCTGGCGCACAATGGAAATCTGGCGATAAAGGCTGCCGTCGGGGTGGCCTGCTGCGGGATTCTGACCCGGGATGCGGCTTACAGTGCCCGCGCCCGAGACATGGCGGATCGGCTTCTGGAGCGGATCGGCCGCGCCGGGAATACGCCGTTGACCCTGACGGGCGAGGGCTGGAGCATGAAGTATAATCTGCTGTGGGACCGCGTGCTCCGTTTGGGATTATTCCCACAGGATTTTTATGAAGCGGAGCTGGCAAGCTATCTGCCCCGGATCGGCCGCTATGGCCTGCCGCTGGACTCCCGGGCTTCCTATACGAAGTCCGATTGGATCGGCTGGATCGCGGCACTGTCGCAGGAGCGGGAGAGACGGCGTGCGTTTTTGGAGCCGGTGGCGCGTTATTTATGCGAAACGTCCTCCCGTGTGCCCTTTTCCGATTGGTACGATACCGAGAGCGGATGCTATGTACATTTCATTGCGCGCAGCGTACAGGGCGGGCTGTTCGCGCCCATGCTGCTGTCCTGCAGCGAATGAACCTGCAGTGATGATCACAAAAGACACAGACCGCTCAGAGAGGCGGTAAAGAAAAAGGAGCAGGAATGAACAGAAAACTGAAGGTAGGGCTGATCGGGCTGGGACAGAGGGGCTTTTTCCTTCTGCGGGACACGCTTCTTCCCATGACCGGGGAAAGGCTGGAAATCGTCGGTATCTGCGATGTCTATGAGGACAGGCGAAAGACAGCGGCAAAGATGATAGAGGAAGCCTGCGGGCATCGTCCGGTGATGGCGGAGGACTATCGGGAAATTCTGGAACTTAAGATCGATGCGGTCCTTATCATGTCTTCCTGGCGGTCTCACCTGGAAATGGCCATTCAGGCCATGAAGGCCGGAAAATATGTCGGCATGGAGGTGGGCGGCGCCTATTCCGTGGAAGAGTGCTGGCGGTTGGTGCATACCAGTGAAGAAACCGGCATGCCCTGTATGCTGATGGAAAACTGCTGCTATGGGAAACGGGAGCTGATGGTTCTCAATATGGTAAAGCAAGGTGTTTTCGGGGATGTGGTATACTGCGAGGGCGGATATCATCATGACCTGCGGGAGGAGATCGCCGGCGGTGAGGTGAACCGTCATTACCGCCTGCAGGAGTATCTGCATCGCAACTGTGAAAATTATCCAACGCACGAACTGGGGCCCATTGCCAGGATTTTGGGGATCAATCGCGGAAATCGGATGCTTTCCCTGACATCCACGGCGTCCTGTGCGAAGGGGATGCATGCGTATCTCCAAAAGCAGACCGGGCCAGTGACCAGGTATGCCGATGCGGCGTTCGCGCAGGGGGATGTGGTCAATACGGTGATCCGTTGTGCCGGGGGCGAGACGATCTGCCTGACGCTGGACACCACGCTGCCCAGGGCATACAGCCGGGGCTTTACGGTACGGGGAACTGAAGCGGCCTATTTTGAGGATACGGATTCTCTTTTCCTGGACCGGGAGCATCATTCGTATGAGTTCGATCCCAGACCGCTGTGGGGAAATGCCGCGGAATATGAAACAAAATATCTGCATCCGCTCTGGCGGGATTTCAATCCGACGGGTGGACACGGCGGCATGGATGAAATGGTCTATGGCGCATTTGTGGATGCAGCCCTGGCGGGCGCGCAGCCGCCCATAGATGTCTATGATGCCGCGGCCTGGATGAGCATTACGGCGCTGAGCGAGGCGTCAATCTCCATGGGAAGCATGCCGGTGGCGATTCCCGATTTCACATCCGGCCGGTGGGTACAGCGGCCGGATCCTTTGTTTGGATGAACGGCTTCGGGGGACACAGCGGAGAATCAGGGGAATAAAACAGCCGTGTGAAAAATGGGTGACAGCCCATTTTTCATACGGCTGCTTGTAATATTTCGGAATGAAGATGAAAATGATTGCTACGCGGTCCGCTGTAAGGAGCTCTCATGTAGTTGTGCGTCAGTTCCCGTCCCCGGAGAGAATGCCCGAAATGACCTCCAGCAGCTTCTCCAGATCGATGGGCTTGGCGATGTGCGCGTTCATACCGCTTTCCAGCGCCAGCTTCCGGTCCTCCTCAAAGGCGTTGGCCGTCATGGCCACGATGGGGATATTTGCCAGGGCCGGATCGTCCAGCGCGCGGATGGCTTTGGTGGCGTCGTAGCCGTTCATCCGGGGCATCTGTACGTCCATGAGGATCAAAGAATAATAACCGGGAGCAGAACCCTTCACTTTTTCCACCGCGACCGCGCCGTCCTCCGCGGTCTCCACCAGGAAGCCGCTGTCCGTGAGCAGCTCTTCGGCGATCTCACGGTTCAGCTCGTTGTCCTCCGTCAGCAGCAGGCGCGATCCGTGCAGGCCTTCCGTCAGGCCGGAGGCGGGATGCACCTCCTGCGCCTGCAGGGTGTTGGTAGTGGCGGCGATCAGGATATCCCGCAGCTCGGAGAGGAAGATCGGTTTGTTGCAGAAGGCCGTCACACCGGCCTTGCGGGCCTCTTCCTCAAAGGGGGTCCAGTCATAGGCGGTGACGATGATGATGGGAATGCTGTCTCCCACGATGGCTCGGATCTGACGCACCACCTCCAGACCGCTTAAGTCCGGCAGAAACCAGTCGATGATGTAGGCGTGGTATTCATCGCCCAGCTCATAGGCCTGTCTGGCGTGCAGGACGGCTTCTTTTCCGTGCAGAACCCATTCGGGGCGCATGCCGATCTGGCGGAGCATCTTGGTCATGCTGTCGCAGGTGGTAAAGCTGTCGTCCACCACAAGGGCGTGCATGCCCTCCAGGTTTTTGACCACCTCCACCTGCTTCGCCTCCTCCTGGAGACGGAAGTCCAGGTTGATGATGAATTCCGTGCCTTTTCCCTGTTCGGACTGCACTTCGATGGTGCCGCCCATGGTGTCCACGATATTTTTGGTGATGGCCATGCCCAGACCGGTGCCCTGGATGCCGCTGGCCGTGGAATTGCGTTCCCGCTCGAAGGGTTCAAAAATGTGCTGGATGAACTCCGGGCTCATCCCGATGCCCGTATCCTTGACGCGGATCTCATAGGAGCCGTACCCCTTGGGCGCGCGGGGCTTCTGACGGACGGTCAGGGCCACGGTGCCGCCAGACGGCGTGAATTTGATGGCATTGGAGAGCAGGTTCAGCAGCACCTGGTTCACATGGAGCTTGTCGCAGTAAATGTTCTCGTCGATGACGTCCACGGTGTCCATGAAAAAGTTGAGCTGCTTGGCGTGCATCTGCGTCTGGATGATGTTGCGCATATCTCGGAAAATATCGGAGATGGAGCATTCTTTTTCTTCAATATTGAGTTTGCCGGACTCGATGCGGCTCATGTCCAGGATGTCGTTGATCAGGGAAAGCAGGTGATTGCTGGAGGAAAGGATTTTCCTTAAATATTCCTGCGTGCGCTCCTTATTGTCCAGGTTGGTCTGGGCCAGCGTCGTGAAGCCGATGATGGCGTTCATGGGAGTGCGGATGTCATGGGACATATTGGAAAGGAAAATGCTCTTGGCCCGGTCGGCGGCCTCCGCCTTCTGGAGCTTTTCCGCCAGGATGGCCTGCTCTACCGCCTGCTCCCGGATCTGTCTGGCGTTGCCGCGGACCCACAGATAGTACAGGATGACCACAACGGACATCAGGATGCCGAGATAAAGGCAGACCTTACGCATCGCGAAGACGCTGGCGAACGCTTCTTTTTCCGGAACGGATACGGAAATGGACCATTGATTGATGTTGGAAGGCGCATAGTACATGTATTCCCAGCCGTCGGTTTGCGGCGTGCGGAAGATCACATAGCCGCTGCCGAGGTTGAGAAGATCCTCTGTGTAGGCGGACCAGTCCTTTTCCCCTTTGGTCTCCCGTGCGGTGTAATCCGAGACATTTTTTAGTTCATCGTGAAAGGTATCCAGGATAAAATCGCCGGTCCTGGTATCGATGATATAGACGTTGGCGCTGGCGTTGTAGATGTTGTCGATGTTGAGACTCTGGTGCAGGTTTTCCAGCTCGGTGACGCCGTAGAGCAGGGCAGCGGTCGTTCCGTCCTGGATGATCGGGACAAAATGCCGGAGCAGGGGAGAGCCGTCCGAGGCGTTGATCACCCGGTTGGAGATGTGCTCGCCCAGAGGCGCCTCCTGCTGAAAGGAAAGCCCTCTGTCCGCCGCGTCCAGGATGGTGCCGTCGGCCAGCAGGATCCGGTCGTTGGGCATGAGAACGCGCACCTGCATGGTCTCCAGCAGGGGAGAGACATATTCCATGGTGGCCAGCGTGGCCTCCGCGTCAAAGTTGTCCGCCTGGGAAATGATGCTGGCCGCGGCGTTCAGGATGCGGCTGTCGCGCGCCAGCTTGGAGGTGACCTCCGTGATGACCGTATTGACGCCCTCCTCCAGACGGCTCAGGGACCGGTCGCGCAGCACGGCGTTGAGCTGGTAATAGGCAGAGAGCAGAAGCACGGCGATGACCGCGATCACGATGCCGGTCGCGGTCAGGCTTCTGTCCTTTTTGCTGTGTCCCTTCTGAGTCGTATCGTTAGGCATGTATGTGTTCCCCTTCATATTGTTATATGTTATACGGCGCGTCCGTTTTGCCCGCCCGTACATGCCGCTGTGCCGGTGTTGTCGATTGCTTCCTCATTATAACAAATTTGAGAAAATGTGTCCAGACGGAAACGGAAACAGACCCTCGAAACCCAAGACGGACGGAGGACGGTGCGGGACGGCACCCGCCCACGAAGGGTTCCGAAAAAAATATGAGTGAAGTGAAAAGTTAACTTCCACTTCTAAAAGCTCCGGCAGAAAAGTTGCCGTTAGTGTTGCAGGAAAGGATAT
>CANRMT010000044.1 GCA_947631815.1 uncultured Eisenbergiella sp. | reverse complement strand
TCCCGCGGAATATAGTCGTATGCGATGTCCTTGAGGATATGCTTTTTATCCCCTCTGTGATACTTAAAGGAATGCGGCAGCCGGAAGGAATACTCCATGACCTCCTGATCCAGGATCGGGCAGCGCGCCTCCAGCGAATATTTCATGGAGGCCCGGTCCACCTTGCACAGGATATCTCCCGGCAGATACGTGTCCATGTCCAGCAGCATCCGCCTGATCTGCCAACTGTCCACCCGGTATTCCTCTTCGACCTCATAGTGACAGGGCAGGTTCCCTTCTTTCTCCTTCACCATTTTTTCGGCGCGGATCACATAATTGTCTACGCCGAACTGGGTCTTGGTATTCCGGTCCCGGTTCTGCACCACGATCCGGACGCGGAACGGCAGGCGCTCCGCCGCGCGGAGCCCGCGCAGTCCCGGCAGGGCGCACACGCGGTACAGAAGCGCTCCCGGCAGATCCAGAAGCTGCGCCTGCGCGACCTTCTGGTAAATATTGTAGCCGCAGAAAAATTCGTCCCCGCCGTCCCCGGAAAGGGCCACCGTCACATCCTGTCTGGCCAGCTTCGCCACCAGCATGGACGGGATCTGGGAGCTGTCCGCAAACGGCTCGTCATAAAACTGCGGAATGCTCTCCACCAGGCCGAACATTTCCTGTTCATCGATATACAGCTCCGTATGATCGCAGCCCAGATACTCCGCCACCTGCCTGGCGTAGCGGGCCTCATTGTACCGCTCGTCGTGAAATCCGATAGAAAAGGTCTTCACCGCGCCCTTCGCCTGCTCCTGCGCGATGGCGGTGACCAGAGAAGAATCGTAGCCGCCGCTCAGAAATGTCCCGAGGGGCACGTCCGCGATCATCCGCTCCGCCACGGCAGTCCTCAGCCGTTCCTTCAGCTCCGCCTTGGCCTGACCGTAATCCCTGATCGGATCCTCCTGGCAGCGGGCGTACATTTCCCGGATATCCCAGTATTTTCTCACCGAGATTCTGCCGTCCTCCCAGACCAGGACCGCTCCCGGCTCCAGCTTATAAACATCGGCGAATATCGTCTCCGGCGCATTGATATACTGCTGATACAGATAACGGGAGAGCACGTCCCGCCGGATCTTTCGCGGGAAATCGTCGCAGGCCATGATCGGCTTCAGCTCCGACGCGAATACCAGCCCGCCGTCCCGATACCAGTAATACAGCGGCTTCTTGCCGATCCGGTCGCGCACCAGATACAGCCTGTGCTCCAGATGGTCCGCCACGGCGACGGCGAACATCCCGCGAAAGCGCTCCACGCAGGCGGGACCCCATTTCAGCCAGGCCGCGAGAATGACCTCCGTATCGCAGCTGGACCGGAACGGATACTCCGCCAGCTCCCTCCTAAGCTTTTGAAAATTGTAGATCTCCCCGTTGAAGACGACGCTGAGCCGCCCGTCCGCGGAATGCATGGGCTGGTGGCCCAGCGGGGACAGATCCTGAATGGCAAGACGCCTCTGCGCCAGCCCCAGCTGCCACCCGTCCCAGGAAAAAAGCTCCTCTCCGTCGTCGTCAGGGCCCCTGTGCGCCATGGTATCGTTCATCCGCTTCAACTGTTCCAGCGTCCTTTCCCGGTGGGAAAGAAATCCGCAAATCCCGCACATCGCGCCCTGCCTCCTCTCCGGGCGTCCGGTCTTTGTCACAAACCGGACCGCCGTCTTTCTCCGCCGCCCGATCCGGCGGCCTGTCATGCCTGATCTATCCGCGGCTGACGAGGATCTCCGAAATATAATCCCGCCACTGCTCATAGATCGCTTTGGTATTCGCGGTCTTTCGGATCTTGGCCGCATTCCTGCCCAGACGGGCCGCCAGCTCCCGATCCTCGATCAGACGGCTGATCCCGTCCGCCATCGCCGACGCGTCCCCCACGGGGACGAGGAGACCGTTTTCTCCGTTCCGGATCACCGTCCGGGGACCGCCGCAGGGACAGTCCGTGGCCACGACGGGAAGCCCCAGCGCCATGGCCTCCAGGAGCGCGTTGGGCATGCCCTCCCAGTCGGAGGAATGGGCATAGACGCTGGCCTCGGCCAGCTGAAGCTCCAGGCTGTCGCTGGGTCCCATGAGCCGGACGAAGGACTGTGCCCCATATGTCCGGATCTTTTCTTCCAGGATTTCTTTCGTTCCGTCCTGGGAATCGCCGCCATAGATCTCCAGCACGTAGTCCGGATGCTTTTCATGCACCTTCATGAACGCGTCGATCAGCATCGCCTGATTTTTGAAGCCCACCAGCCGCCCCGATTCCATGACCGCCTTCCGGATCTGTCCGGGAGGCGGCGCGTTCAGATATTTGTCATTGATCGGATTCAGAATGATCCGGGATTTCGCCTGCACATAAGGAGGGAAAAAGTCTCTCTGCTCCTCCGTCTGAAACACGCAGCCCGCCGCCCGGGGATACAGCAGCGGGATCATCATCTTGTCCAGAGTCCCGTCATAGAGCCCGACCGGATTGTTCCGGACGGAAATGATCACCGGCACCTTCATGCCCACGGAGGCCGCCAGCGCCCGGTAATTCGCCTTATGGGCGAAAGCGATGAGGATATCGGGCTTCTCTTCCCGCAAAAAACGGCGCAGGTACTTCACCCGCAGGTACGCCTTGACCGAACGACTTTTGTTCTCATCCGCGCCGCGCAGTCCCACATGGACCCTGCGCACCTTCTGCTCCAGGGGGAACTCCCGCTCTCCGTACCATTCGGTGGCGACAAGCACCTCATAGCCCTCCCGGGAAAACTGGTTGGCGAGATTGCTCACCACCCGTTCGGCGCCGCCCTGGCCCAGATAGTTTAAATGGAACGCGATCTTTGTCATTGCGCACCTCTTCCTCACTGCTTTTGATTCACCATTTTATCACATTTTAGGCCGCGCCACAAGCATTAGGTTTTTCCGGGGCTGACGGCACAGCATACGGTATATTGGTTTTGCACAGTTGAGCTGCATACTATATGCCGGTTCCGTGCACTATATATCGCTTTCATACAGCCCAACCCCGCACACCGTATACCGGTTTCACACATACCGGTCCCATGGACTTGCGGGCGCAATTTCCTCATTCTACCCCGTCGGCCAGCCGCAGGAACTGCTCCACGTAACTCTCGTAAGTGAAGATCCGTGCCCTCTCTCCGGCAGCCTGCCGGTAACGCTCCAGAAGCGCCTCGTCCCGCAGAAGCCCGGTCACGACGGAAGCCAGATTCCGCTCCTCCTGCGCGATCTCTCCCGCGTCCAGATTCCGCTCCCGGGACATCTCCGGCAGCAGGATCCCGTATTCCCCGTAAATGACCGGCATTTCTCCTTTTTCTTTTTGTTCCGCAAACCGGGACGTATCCCCATCCTCCAGCAGGATCTCCGCCGGGCCCGTCATGCAGTCCACGCTGACCGCCGCCAGCCCCAGCGCCATCCCCTCCACCAGCGCATTGGGAAAGCCCTCGTTCCGGGAGGTGAGCAGATAGACCTCTCCTTTTTTCAGATATTTGTACGGTTCCCTCTGCATCCCGGCGAAATGGACGGCATCGGCGATCCCCAGATCCGAGGCCAGCTGCCGGTACAGGGAAAAGCTGCCCGCGCCCAGAAGGACCAGCCTGGCCTCCGGGATTTCCCGGTGGATCAGGGAAAAGGCCTTCAGCATATGCCAGAAGCCCTTCATGTCATCGTCCCTCCCCATGGACACCAGGATGCGCAGTCTCCTGCCCTCTCCGTCCCGTTCTCCCCAGGGCAGATCCGGCTCCTTCGCCTCCGCCTCCCGGCGGATGGCCTCCACATCGTACAGATTGTACAGGGTGCAGGTCTTATCAAAATGAAAATGCCCGTGAAGCTCCGCCTCGATCCTTTTGGAGCAGCAGATCATCAGATCCGCCAGCCGGGTGAACAGCCGGATCTTGACCGTCTCCTCCACGTCTGTATAATTGCGCAGTCCCAGCCACACCTTTCCCCGTCCCGTCCTGGAAAACGCGTTCACCATGTTGGCAGTGGGGCCAAAGCTGTAGACGATGGCCGGTTTCATCTCTTTTTTCAGGCGGCGGAGCCTGCGGCTGCGACGGACGATATTGAAAAGCTTGCCGATCTTCCCTTTCTTCACGCCCAGCTGCAGGTCGATGATGTGCAGCCCGCTCACATCATAGGCGATGTTCGCGGAATTGAACACCACAATGGACACATCAAAATGGGCCTCCATCAGCCGCGCCGTGGTGATGCAGACCCGTTCAAAACCGCCCTGATGCAGCATGGGGGATACCAGAAGCAGTCTCCTCTTTCCCTCTGCCTGCGCTCCCTGCACTTCCTTCCCTTTCATCTTCGTCCCTTTCCTTTCGTCCTTCCGGCCGGCTTTTATTTCTCCTGCCGGGCTTCCCCGGCCTTACTTCCAGATACCGCTTTCGTAAAAGGCCGTCATCTTTTCCGCCTGCGCACAGACGTCAAAACCGGCCCGTCCCATTTCATCTGCATGGCTGCGCCTCTCATAGAGCGCCGTCTTTTCGATCGCTTCGGCCCATTCCGCCGGGTCCTTTTCGATGCTCATGACGCTCACCAGGTCCGTGACCGCCGCCTCGTCACAGATGGAATCCGACATGAGACATCTCAGGCCGCTGGCCTGGGCCTCGACCATGGCCCCCGGCAGGCCCTCGTAACGGGACGGATATACAAAATAATCCATCGCCTGATAATGATCGCTCACATTTTTCCGGTTTCCCAGAAAGCGCACCCGGTCCGCGATGCCCAGCTCTCCGGCCAGCTTTTTCATGTCCTCCATGCCGGACCCTTCCCCCAGCAGAAGGAGCAGAAACGGGCGTCCGTCCCCGGACATGCCCCCGTTCCTGCCGCAGAGAGCCGCGAACACCCGCAGCAGATATTCATGGTTTTTCGCATAGTGGAACCGGCCCACATGTCCGATCACATAACTGTCTTCAATCCCGAGCGCGGCGCGCATCTTTTTTCGCATCTCTTCGTCATAGGCGAAGGCCTGACAGTCGATGGCGTTGGGGATGAATATAGTCCGTCCCTCCTCCACCGCCTTTTTCCCAAAGACCGAAATGCCCGCCAGCCGGGAGCAGGTGAACATATAATCCGTCCGGCCCGAAAGACGGCAGCGCATCAGGCGGGTGAGCCAGCCCTTGACCCCCTTGTCCACCCCGGCGCTCCTGGCGTGGGCGATCGTCGTCCTCACCCCCGCCCGCTTAGCGATGGGGAGATAAACGGCGGCACTGCTGGTGATATGTCCCTCCACCGCCGCGAACGCATGGTGTTCCCGGAAAAAGGCCCGCATCGCCCGGCGATAGGAAAAAATGTTATAAAGCCGAAAACGGGGAACGCGGAAAATCCGCCCTCCCAGTTCCTGAATCTCCTGATTGAAAAAGCCTTCCTGCCGCGTATGGACCAGGAAATCAAACTGCACCCTGCTCCTGTCCATATGGCGGTACAGATCCATCGTGCGGCTTTCCGCGCCGCCGAGCTGCGTCGTCCCCAAAACATGCAAAACCCGAATCGGTCCGGCCATTCACATTCCTCCTCTGATCCGCTGTTTCAGCGGCGCTGTCCGTCTGCCTCCCGCAGAGCCTGCCGCTTCCTGTGCTTCTCTGCCGTCACTGGCGCAGACCGGCCGCCAGGCGTTTCCAGCCCAGACCGTCCCGGCCCTCCGCTGCTGCAGCGGCGCTGTCCGTCTGCCTCCCGCAGAGCCCGCCGCTTCCTGTGCTTCTCTGCCGTCACTGGCGCAGACCGGCCGCCAGGCGTTTCCCTGTCGCCATTCCGTATTCCATGCATCGGGAAAGCGCTCCCGCGCGCACCGGATCCTGCTGCAGATAGGTTTTATAAGGGATCCATTCCACCGCCGGATCGGAAAAGTACGTCTCGAAGCGCTCCAGCTCCTTCTCCCCGGCGGTCCCGGGATGGATCACCATGGTGGAAAGGCCTTCCTTTTTGCGTAGCGTACGGCTCAGCTGGAAGGAAATGGGATAAAACGTCAGCCCCATCCAACGGTAGGGCCGACTCCCGAATCCGTCCGTCACCGCCGTAAATCCGGTCTCCTTCAGGGCGCGCAGGGTATTCCTGTCATAAGAATGCGCCGGGGCCATGAAGATCGATGTTTCGATCCCCCGCCCGGCCAGAAGCTCTCTGCCTTCCGCCAGCATTTCCTTCTGCCGCTCAAAAGGCAGGCCCGCGAATTCAGAAAACCGGTTCAGCGGGAAACAGCCGCCCTTTTTCGTGGTATAAAGATGCCGGAATCCGTGCATGGCCACCGTCCAGCCCTCTTCCCGCAGCGCCCGGATGCGCCTCCAGCCTTCCTCTGCCGATCCCGTGGACACGCCTGGACCCCGCAGCATCCCGTCCCGGTTGTCCGGCACCACGCCGATCAGCGGTTTGATCCCATAGCGGTCCAGCAGCTCTTTCATTTTTTCAAAACGCTCCCAGTCCATGTCGGGAGTGATGTCGTCCAGTCTGACCGCGATCCTGATCATATCGTTTCCCCTGTCCGCGCATGCCGCAGGACGTCCCGTACGCTTCTGTATCCCATCCTTACAGGTTTTCCCTGTACCAGTCGATGGCCAGCCGGATCCCCTTCGCGAAATCGTACTCCGGATCGTAGCCGAGCAGCGCTCTCGCCTTGGAGATGTCGGCGTTGGAATCCCGGATATCCCCTTTGCGGGGCGGTCCGAAGACGGGATCGATCTTCACGCCCAGCGCGTCGCAGAGGGTGGTGTACAGATCCAACAGGAAGATCCGGCCGCCGGAGCCGATATTATAAGCCTGTCCGGCCGCTTCCCCGGACGCCAGACAGGCCTTCAGGTTCGCCTCGATCACATTGTCGATATAGGTGAAGTCCCGGGACTGCCTTCCGTCCCCGTTGATGGTGGGCGCTTCGCCCTTCAGCAGAAGCCGCAGGAACTTCGGGATGACCGCCGCATACATTCCTTCCGGATTCTGTCTGCGCCCATACACATTGAAGTACCGCATGCCGTAAGTATCCAAACCGTACAGTTCCTTATAGAGCCGTCCGAATTCTTCGTCCGTCCGCTTGGTCAGCGCATAGGGGGAAAGCACCTTCCCTTCTGTCCCTTCCCGCTTGGGCAGACCGGGATGATCGCCGTACACGGAAGAGCTGGAAGCGTAAACGAATTTTTTCACATGGCACTGCCTCGCCGCTTCCATCATATTGAGCGTGCCGATGATATTGTTCTGTGCGTAAAAGACGGGCATTTCAATGCTCCTGGGCACACTGCCCCAGGCCGCCTGGTTGAGCACATAGTCCACGCCCTCGCACGCCTTCATGCAGGTATCGAAATCCTTGATATCCCCTTTGAGAAAGGTATAGCCGGGATCGTCCAGGAACAGGTCCACATTGGCCTGACTGCCCGTGGAAAGATCGTCCAGGCAGCGGACGCGGTATCCCATGCCGAGGATCGCCTCGCACAGATTGGAACCGATAAAACCGGCCCCGCCCGTCACCAAAAACAGACTGTCCTTCTCAAATTTCAGTTCTTGATAGCCCATCGGCCTTTCTCCCCTCAGCAAACATCCCGTCCGAAACGGTTTTCTCCTCTTTCAGGATTCCCTGTCCCTCGGGATCTTAGGACTCGCCGGAACCCTGCTCCGCATTTCCGGAACTCTCTTCCCCGCCTTCGGAGCCCTGTTCCCCATCAGCGGAAACCTGGTCTCCGTCGCCGAAGCCCTGCTCCACATCCTCGGAGCCCTGCTCCACATCGCCGGAAGCCTGGTCCGCATCTTCAGAAATCTGCTCCCCTTCTTCGGAAACCTGCTCTTCCTCTCCGGAAATCTGTTCCTCTTCGGGACCCTGTTCCTCACCTTCCGAAACCTGCTCCTCATCAGCAGGGATCCGGTCCGGCTCTCCGTAAAGCAGACAGGAGGTGACGGCCCTGGCGTACACATCCCGGCCTTTTTCGCCCAGATGAACGCCGTCCTCAATATACTCCTCCGCGTTATCGTCGTCAATCCCCAGCGCGTGATACGCATCCAGGAAAAGCAGTCCTTTCGTCCTGGCAACGTCACAAGCGAGCCCCGCGTAATTGCGCAGCCCCTTTTCGCCTTCGGTGGGAATGGGAAGCGGCACCTGAGAGATATAGGTAGGCGCCGCGATCAGGACCTCCGCACGGGGACAGATCTCGTGTACTTCCTCCGCCGCCTCGGAGAGCGCGGTCCCATATCCGTACCAGGGCACCTCCGAATCGTAAAGCGATGCCTGCACGAAATAATCGTTCAGGCCGTACGCGATGATCACCGCGTCCAGCTCGTCCTTTTCTTCTATCGCCTCCGCCAGCTCCGCGGCGGCGTCCTCGTCCGTCAGACAGCTCAGGTCCGTCCTCCCGGCCAGAATGGACAATAGCTTTGGCAGATCGTTGCTGCTGCCGGCGCCGAACTCCCAGGGATCAGCGCCCGCATCCAGCGTCGCCCTCGTCCCGCCGATGGCGGCGTTGTATACCTCCGGCTCATATCCCAGGCTGCGCAGGTGATCGCGTACCCTTGCGGCGATCCCGGTATCATCCCGGTAATTGCCCCATATGCTGTCTCCCAGCACCAGGACCTTAAAGGGCCCGCCCTCTTCTTCTCCGGCGGAATTGGCCGATACCGAATTCCCGGACACCGACTCCTCCAAAGAATTGCCGGAAACGGTTTCCTCATTCGACCCTTCCGCAGAATTGCCGGAAACGGATCCCGTCTCCCGGGAGGCGTTCTCCGAAACCGATCCCTGCACATCCCGGGAATCTCCGTCTGCTTCCTCCGCCGCGCCTTCGCCGTCCTCTGCGGGGAAAAACTCGCTCGATCCGAGCAGTCCTTCCAACTCCGCGACCCTTTTTTGCAGCGTTTCGTTTTCCTCCGTCAGATCTTCCAGTTTCTCCTGATAATCCCGGACCTCTTCCGTATCATTGTGCTCTGCGTCCTGTATCCAGCCTGCGCCCGTGGTCCCGGCTATCGCCGCCGCGGTCATCAGGATACTGCACAAAAGTTTTGTCTTTTTCCGCATTTTCGAGGATCCTCCTTTTTACTGACATTTATGATCTCATGGACCTGCGGTCCATGAGCGTCATTCGCCGCTCGCCGGATGAACTGGTTCATCCTTCTCGCTAACGCTCATTATATCCTCTTTTGCGTTCCAAAACATGAATTTCATGGAATCTTAATCATTTTATCGCAAAGAATTAACTTATGGCAGTATTTATAATCTCCAATAAATGTACTCGTTATTCCCAAACGCTTTTCTGTCCAGAATGCCCTTGACATCCACCAGGACCTTTTTTTCGTTGGATTTTTTAAAGCAGGCATCGATGGCCGCTTTGTCCAGCTTTTCGAACTCCCGGTGCGCCACCGCGATCACCAGGGCGTCCACATCCGCCGCCGCGCTTCTGTCCGCCAGCTCCACGCCGTAAAGCTGACGCGCCTCATCCCGATCCGCCGTCTCATCCACGATAACGGGATCGATGCCGTATTCCCGCAGCTCCTTCACGATATCGATCACCTTCGTGTTCCGCGTATCCGGACAGTTCTCCTTAAAGGTGAAGCCCAGGATGGCGACCTTGGCACTCTTCACCGGAACGTCGGCGCGGATCAGGTTCTTCACCACGTTCTCCGCCACATACCGGCCCATATCGTCATTGATGCGCCGTCCCGCCAGGATGACCTGGGAATGGTAGCCCATCTGCTCCGCCCGATAGGTCAGATAGTAGGGATCCACGCCGATGCAGTGTCCCCCCACCAGGCCGGGGAAGAACTTCAGGAAATTCCACTTGGTCCCCGCCGCCTCCAGAACGCTCCTGGTATCGATGCCCATTTTGTTGAAGATGATGGAAAGCTCGTTCATGAACGCGATGTTGATGTCGCGCTGGCTGTTCTCGATGACCTTGGCGGCCTCGGCCACCTTGATGGACTCCGCGCGGTATACGCCCGCCTCCACCACCAGCTCATAGACCTTCGCCACCACGTCCAGCGTTTCCCCGTCCATGCCGGACACGATCTTGGTGATGGTCTCCAGACGGTGCACCTTGTCGCCGGGATTGATGCGCTCCGGCGAATAGCCGATCTTGAAATCCACGCCGCATTTCAGGCCCGATTCCGCCTCCAGGATCGGCACACAGATCTCCTCCGTCACGCCGGGATATACGGTGGACTCGAACACCACGACGCTTCCCTTGGTCAGATTGCGGCCCAGCACGCGGCTGGCCCCTTCCACCGGACGCAGATCCGGCGTCCGGTCATCATTGACCGGCGTCGGCACGGCCACGATATGGAACCGCGCTTCCCGCAGCCTGGTCTCGTCCGACGTGAACTCCACCGTCGTATTTTTGATGACCTCGTCGCCCACCTCTCTGGTGGGATCGATGCCGGAGCGGTACAGACCGATCTTCTTCTCGTTCAGATCGTAGCCGATCACCCGCACCTTCCGGGCAAAGGCCACCGCGATGGGCATTCCCACATAGCCCAGCCCCACCAGGGACAGCTTTTCCTCACCCGCCAGTATTTTCTCATATAAGTCCATCTCATCCTCTTTCCCGCCGCCGCGGCGGCTGTTTTTATCGATCTGCGCTATGCGCCAAGTATTCCTTCGATCTCCTTCATGTATCGGTCCACCACGATCCTGCGGTCGAACTCCCTTTCCATTTTGGCCCGTCCCGCGCGCCCCATCTCGGCCTTCTTCTGATGCGGCAGCGCGAGGAACCTTTCGAGCGCCCCGCACAGGGAATCCACGTCCCGCGGCCTGAATCCGAATCCGCTGACGCCCTCCTCGAAGGTCTCCCGGCAGCCGGGTATGTCCGAGGCGAGCACGGGGCGGCCGCAGGCTGCGGCCTCCAAAAGCGAGTTCGACATGCCCTCATGATAAGAGGGCAGAACGACCGCAAAAGCGTCCCGGATGTAGGCATGCACGTCCCTCTGCTGACCCGCGAAGGAAACGTACGCCTCCGCATGCATCTGCTTCAGCTCCTCTTCATAATCGGATTCGCAGAAGCCGACGGCCTCGAATTCCACGCCGTCGTTTTTCTCTTTGATCCGCCTGGCGGCCTGGACGAATTCCCCGAACCCTTTGTCCCGCATCAGGCGGCCGACAAAAAGGAACTTTATTTTCCGGCCGTCCTCCGGATATGCTTCATAAGGATGCCGTTCCAGGTTCACGCCGGAGCCGGGAAGGAGCTCACGCCTGCCCGCCGCGATCCCGTGCGTTTCGAAAAACCGCATGTTTTCCGTATTCTGGAAAAACACCTTCCGCGTTTTCTTCAGCCCGGCCCCGTAGAGGGAAACGGTGATCAGCTGCCGGATGCCGCCGTTCTCCACCGCCGTCCCCAGCCCCGTGACATTGGCGATGCAGGGCACGCCGAACGACGCGCAGGCGATGCCGCCGTATACGTTCGGCTT
Source organism: uncultured Eisenbergiella sp. (assembly GCA_947631815.1). Classification (GTDB taxonomy): domain Bacteria; phylum Bacillota; class Clostridia; order Lachnospirales; family Lachnospiraceae; genus Gallintestinimicrobium. Next base: position 9,809 of record CANRMT010000044.1, on the reverse strand, counting down.
GATCGTATATGACAGCACGATATCGGGAGCGGTTTCCCTGATCAGCCTTTTATAGGTGAGGATCAGTCCCGCTTCCCTGACCGGATTCATGCCGTGGCGCGAGATATCGATCTGATGATATTCGCATCCCAGCGCTGTCAGGTCGTCTATCCGCTCCCCGTAAGGGGAGGAGATCACCACATCGTATCCTTCCTGCAGCAGGCGCTCCACCAGTTCGAGCCTGAAATTGTAGATGACGACATCGTGATTTACCAAAAATAATACTTTACTCATTTTCCGTCTTTTTGATCGTCGCCGCAAGCGGATCTTTTCTGTACTCCTCCGGATAAACGCTCATTTCCGGATCATATCGCAGGCTCCCGAACGCCTTATTGACGACCGGCGCCGCATGGCTGAGCAGCTTCAGCATCCACCCGAACCCCTTCACCAGCCGCACACGCTTTCCGTGGACCACGGCGATCGTCTGCACCAGCTCGCTCGTGGTGCTGTATTCCGCGTTCTGCGGCCAATAAAGCCCGTCCTCTCCGTTCTCGATCATCAGCCGCACGAATTCGCACAGGTGCCCGATATACAGCATGGACCGTTCATTTTTCACATACGGAAAGACCGGCGTTTTCCGGGCGAGCTTTGATAACAGCGGATAGTTTCCTTTGCAGCCTTTGCCGTAGATCATCGGCGGGCGCAGGATCACGACTCGAAAATGCCCGTCGCGCAGGGGACGGAGCCCCTCCTCCGCCTTTACCTTGCTGTCCCCATAGCAGTTTGCCGGGGACACGGGCGTATCCCGGGTGATCAGCTTATCCCTGCCGATCGGCGCGGAATCGCCGTACACGATGGCGCTGCTCATGAAAATGAACTGCCCCGCGCCGTCCGCTTTCGCCTTTTTCGCCGTCTCTACCGCGAGATCGGTGTTCACCGCATAATAGAGCTTTTCCTTTTCCGCGCTGATCCTGCCGCTGTCGGAATGCGCGATCCCCGCCACATGGAATACGCTGTCATAGCCGGAAAAGCTCTTTTCCCGCCAGCCCTCCCCGATCATATCGACCGTGTCGGTCTCATACGCGCCGGGATAGTTTTCTTTCAGATACCGTTCCAGTGACGTACCGATATAGCTGTTCGCGCCGGTGATCAATATCCTTTTCATCTGTCCGCCGTCTCTTCCGGTCCTTCCTTGGACCCCATGCTCCCGGTACCGCCTTCCACCACGCCCTCATGGCGGAGCACCGATAGAAAAGTTCCAAAAAAGCAGCGCAGGTCCATCGAAAAGGCCCTCCAGCCGCCCTGGTTCAGTATCCGCGTATAATCCCCGTCCAGCTTCGCCTTCACGGGAATCTCCAGCTCATCTCTCCCGTTTATCTGGGCCCATCCCGTGAGGCCGGGGCGGATGTCATTGGCCCCGTATCTGTCGCGTTCCCGGATCAGGTCGTCCTGGTTCCACAGCGCAGGCCGCGGGCCCACGATAGCCATATCTCCCCGGATGATATTGAAGATCTGGGGGAGCTCGTCAATGCTCATCCTCCGCATGAACCGTCCGAACCGGGTGATATACTGCTCCGGATTCTCCAGCATGTGCGTCGGGACGTCATGCGGCGTGGACATCTTCATGCTCCTGAATTTATAACAGCTGAAATACGTCTTTCCGATCCCGATCCTCTTCTGTTTGAACAGGATGGGGCCCGGATCGTCCAGAAAGAGGATCAGCGCCGCCGCCAGCATCGGGACCGCGAGAATGACCGCTCCGGCCAGCGAAAGCAGCAGATCCATGAACCGCTTTATATGCCTGGTATACATGCGCCCTATGCCCCCTCCTTCTTTTCTCCGCGGTTTTCTTCCGTCCCGGCCTCCTGATAATGGTAGGTGGGCACGATCTCCCGGATCAGAGAGCGGATATCGCTGCACTCGTTCTTGGAGGCCTCCTCCAGCGCCTTGAGCTGGACGAAAAATTTCTTCTCATCCAGTTCGATCGGACGGCCGATGTGGATCTTCTTATTCTCCGTCTCCTGCAGGCCCTCCTCGTCCATCAAAAGCTCTTCGTACAGCTTTTCGCCGGGCCGCAGTCCGGTGAACACGATCTTGATATCCTCGTCCACCTGATACCCGGACAGGCGGATCAGGTTTTTCGCCAGATCCAGGATCCGCACGGGCTCTCCCATGTCCAGCACAAAGATCTCGCCGCCCTTCGCGTAGGCTCCGGCCTGCAGCACCAGCGACACCGCCTCCGGGATCGTCATGAAATAGCGGATGATATCGGGATGCGTGACCGTTACCGGCCCGCCCGCCTCGATCTGCTTTTTGAACAGCGGGATCACGCTCCCGTTGGAGCCCAGCACGTTTCCGAACCGCACCGCCACGAATTCCGTGTCGTAGTTCCGGTTGAAGGTCTGGATGATCATCTCGCAGATCCGCTTGCTGGCCCCCATGATGTTCGTGGGATTCACCGCCTTGTCCGTGGAGATCATGACGAACTTCTTCGTCCCGTTCTGCGCCGCGGCCATGGCCGTCTTCCAGGTCCCGAACACGTTGTTCTTGACTGCCTCGTTGGGGGAATCCTCCATCAGCGGCACGTGCTTGTGGGCCGCCGCGTGGTACACGATGTCCGGTTTCCAGGTCTCAAAAACGGCGTTGATCCGGTTCGTGTTGCGCACACTGCCGATGAGCACGGTCAGGTTCAGCTCCGGATATTTTTCCCGAAGCTCCCGCTGGATATCATAGGCGTTGTTCTCGTAAATATCGAAAATGATCAGGCGGGACGGCTTGTGCGTGGCGATCTGTCTGCACAGCTCGCTGCCAATGGAGCCGCCGCCCCCCGTCACCAGCACCACCTTGTTCTGTACATAGCCCAGAATGGAATCCAGATCCACGTGGACCGGCTCCCGTCCCAGAAGGTCCTCCACCTCCACGTCCCGCAGCTTGCTGACGTTCACCTCGCCGTTCACCAGCTGATACAGCCCCGGAAGGGAACGCAGCTTGCAGTTCGTCTCCTTGCAGATCTCCAGGATCTCCCTGATCTGCACCGGCGAAGCCGACGGTATGGCCAGAAAGATCTCATCGATATCGTAGAGATCCACGGATTCAATGATCTTCTCCCTGCCGCCCACCACGCGGATGCCCTGGATGAACTGGCCCCACTTGTTCCGGTCATCGTCTATGATGCAGCGGATCACCATGGTGGAATAATTGCTGGTGATGATCTCCTTGATGATCGTATTGCCCGCCTCCCCGGCGCCGATGATCATGACGGAAATACTGTTCTTCCGGTTCTGCAGCTTATGCTTCCGGCTGCGCAGGAAACGGTAGGAAAAACGGCTGGCGAACAGGAACAGGAGCAGGAAGAAGAAATAGCCGAAATAATAGCTGTCCGGCACCGCCTTGACGGCGCCCTCCGTCCGAAAGAAATTGATCCCGATCCCCGTCGCCACGCTGGAGGTCAGACAGGCCAGCACGATGTTCTGCAGCTCCGTCTCTCCCGCGAAGGCCCAGAGACTGTTATACAGGCGGAAAAGGTAAAAAATGAAGATTGTCATGCAGACGTTGATCCCCAGGAAATTCCGGACGGAAAGCAGGAACTCCGGCGCCACCGTATCCAGCTGAAAATCGTACCGGAACAGAAGCGCCAGAAAGCTGGACGCCACGACGCTGATGATATCGTAGGCGGCCAGCGCGGTCCTGCGGTAGAACTTCTGGTAATTTATGACGATCTTTTTGTGATTCCCTTTGGTTTTTTGCATCTTCACTCCGACACTTTCCGATCTTTCTTTTTCATCCCGCCCCCGGTCTGCCTCTCCGTCCGTTTCCCGGAATACAGAAGCGGCGCCAGCACCGTCATCAGGGAAAAGCCCATGGGATTGCAGGGATGGAACAGCCATTCCACGAGCCCCGCCGCCGCGAACACGACCGTTACGGCCAACGGCAGCACCGCATACGGATCCTTCGTCCCCTTCCGCAGGGCATACGCCGCCATCATCCCCAGACTGACCGCGCCCATCAGCAGGAACACGATGCCCACCAGCAGTCCGTGGTCATGGATGACCTGCAGGTAAACATTGTGTGCATGGAGACTGATGGATCCGTCCGCCAGCTCCACACCCATTCCGTCATGCCCAAAGAGATTCCACGCCCGAATGTAGCGGCGGAAGATCTCCATTCTCCCGTTCGAGAACGTCTCGATATCACCCAGCCCGGCATCTCCCTGCGCCGCGACCAGGACCGAACCCGGCTCCACGTATATAGTATCCCCCAGATGCAGGGAAAAATCTTCTTCCTCTCCCCAGTTTTGCGGCACTCCCAGCAGCTTGATCCCTATCATGTAGCGCAGATAGGAGACCGACATATAGTTGCTGGAATCCTTTGCCTCATCCCGGTGCACCGCGATGGGAGACTCCTCTATCTCAAAAATATAAGGATCATTGTACAAGGCCGGCAGGATGCGGATCCCCGTATAGGTCATCGGCAGGCACACCAAAAAAGCCGCCGCCATGGACAGCACCGTCCCGCCAAGCGCCGCGGGCCCCCGCCGGAAGCAGAACAGGACCGCGAAAGGCACGACGCCGACGATCACCGCCGCCACCGCCAGAAAACCGGTCCTGGACATGGTGAAAAAGAGCAGGGACATGGCCATCCCGTAAAGCACCAGCGTCTCCAGGATCCGGACGGCCCCCGCCCTTCTGACCGTCTGGACCAGCAGCCGCACCGTCAGCGCGCAGATCACCAGCGCCAGATAATAGGCCGTAACGGTGACCGTATGAAAAATGAAGTTATAGCGGTGATACAGGAGCGACCGGTAGGGACGCCTCGCCATGGCGAAGACCAGCGCCGTCACAAAATGCAGGATGATGCCGCTGCAGAAATTGGGCAGCAGCCGTCTCCTGTTTTCCCAGCCCGCATAAAACAGGTAAAAGCACCCGAACACGACGGCCAGATAGATCGGCCAGCCCCTGGTATTGCGGAAGACCACGAGAAGCCCCATGAAACCGGCCAGGAACACCGCATAGGGCCGGTTCAGCCCGGCCGTCTCGAACCGCCTCCCGCGGAGCTTGTCCCACAGAGAAAGCAGCACCGGCCCGGCCGCCGCCGCGATCAGAGCCTCATATGCCGCCAGAGAAAGCTCCGGCCCCTGCTTCTGCATGCCGAACCTGCAGTACAGGAAATATCCTGCTCCCGCCGCGGCGCAGAGCAGGCACCATGCGATCCCCTTTCGGTTCCATACCGCCCGCAGGGACCCCATGGTCAGCAGCAGAAGGCACACCCAGAACAGCATCTTCCGGCAGGCCAGATCCTGCCAGATCTGATACCGGGCGTTCATGTAATCGACCGAGCTCCAGAGGATGCCCGCAAAGCACGCCGCCTGCAGCCAGTCCATGCCTCTTTCCGCGGCCAGACGCCGGAACGGCGTCTGGTTTTCCCCCTTGCGCTTTCCGAAAAGAAACAGCGCGATACAGACGGCAGCGGCTCCGAGCCCCAGCGCGTACACCAGCCTGTCATCCGCCTTTCCGCCGAACGCCTTCTGTATAAAGATGATGGAAACCAGATAGACCAGCGCAGCCAGAAGGGTCGGCCCCAGCGTCAGCTGCAAGACATTCTGCACCCGGATCTCCCCGGAAAGCCTTCTGGAAAGGCGCCCTCTGGTTTCCGCCCAGAGGATCGCGGCCGCCGCGGCAAGCGCGATGCCCGCATACAGCAAAAGCATCTTCCGTCCGGAAGGGCTGTCCGTATAGGTCAGACGCATGACGATGTTCTGCGCCTCATGCATCTGCGTCTCTCCGTCATGGACCACATAATAATTTCCAAAGGCGGTCAGACCGGTCTCTCCCGTGTTCTCAAAAGCGATATCCATCGGGACCGCCGTCATTCCGCCCATCTGCCAGACATAAGCGGTTCCGGGAACCGTCCGAACGCCGACCGCAAACCGCATAAAACCGGGCAGCTCCTGCTCCGGCGTCGGCTCCGGCACGGAGAGAGCGCGATCCAGCAGTACCTCATTGTTCTCGTCATAGATGTATAAATGATAGGACTCGCCGCCCGGATCTCCGGACATCATATACAGATCCAGATAACGCAGATAGGTGCCTTCCGCCAGGAACACCTGCTGCACCTGCTGGTCCATCCGGACCTGCACCGTCCCCGCAGGCACCTCCGTTCCCGCCACCGTCCGGTCCTTCTTCAGGATTCCGCAGCGTCCCAGCAGGAAAAAGGCCGCGGCGGCATAAAAAAGGACGATATATGTAATTGCGCGATAGACTCTGATCTTCCGATTCATGGATTTCTTCTCCGCCGGATATGAGGAAAAGCGGTCACCCAATCTCCCCATTATCCATAGCAGTATAGCACATCTGCGATTTGATGACAACTGGCAATAACGGCAGCGCGAACCAAAAAATCAGCACATAGCGTACCAGATACGTGGGCCCCGGCAGCACCGTCAGCAGGTTCAGGCAGACCGGCGCCAGAATGCCGATCCCCCTCCATTTTCCCTCGGAAAGCAGATACAGACCGGCCAGCACATAGATCCAGCAGAGGAAGCCGGGGGAAAAGGGCCACGAGACCACGGGGATCCGGTGGATCAGATCCCGCCAGGAGATCGCCTGGTACACGCGCTCCAGCAGCGGGAACCGGCTCTGACGCACGCCGGGCGGTTCCGTTTCACAGCTGAAGTAGGAACTGCCCGTATAATAGCGGCTCCCGTTGTACACGTCTATGACCGTGAACGGATACCAGAAGCCGTAGGATGTCATCAGCCAGGCATTGAGATAGGTGAGGGGCGCCCTCTTCCCGATCTCCAGCCAGAGCTTCCCATAGCGCGCCGGATCCTCCCGAAACCTTTCCGCCCGGAAATCGATCTTGACCAGGTCCGAGAGCTTCGGCGTATAACGTTCCAGCACCTCCTGCGGCAGGACCTCGAACAATATTTCCCGCTGTGCGCCGTCGAACAGCTCCGGGCTGTAATTCCAGGCACGCGCCGCCTGCTGGATCGGCACGGTGAGCGTTTCCTGGGCATCCGTGCTGACCGGGTCCAGCGCCGCGTTCAGAAGCGCTCTCGTCCCGATGCAGACGAGCAGCGCCGCCAGACAGACCGCGGCGGCACTTTTCCGTCCCGCCCTCCCGGCCATACCCAGGATCACCGGAAGCATCGCCAGGAAAACATAAAAACCGTTATTCCGGAACACCGCCATCGCGAACAGGGCGAAAAAAAGGCCCGCCCACGTTTTCCAGCTGTTCTTTCCCCCCATTTTCCACAAAAATACCATGACCGCCAGCATGGCCGCCGTATAGGGCATATCCTTCGCGGTACACAGCACGAACATGGGGATCACCGGGAAAAAGGCGAAAAAAAGAAGCGCCGCCGCACGAAACAGCCTTTTCACGCCGGACCGCCGGATCTCTCCCAGCACCCAGGACAGCAAAAGCGCCATGAAAAGCATCTGCGCCAGTACGTAAACGGCGATCCCGCCGTTATAGCTTCCGATATGCCGCTCTCCCCAGAGCACCGTCTTCCCCAGGAGAAGCACATGCAGAAGCGGCTGCCGCGTCACATAAGCCCCGGACAGAACCTCCTCCAGCTCCTCCGTCGCGTCGTAGGCAAAAAACCCCGGATACACAGCCAGGAATACGGGCAGCCAGGCCAGGAACAGAAACGCGGCACGCAGGAAAAAAAGCCCCGGCGAGGAAGCCTTTGGAATCTGACCGGACGCCGGGTCCAAACGCAGCGCCCGCTCCGCAGGGCCTCTCTGCAGCCTTCGCGAGAGCGCACGAAAGGCCCATGCCAAAACCGGCGTCAGCAGGGCGGTCACGGCGGCCGTTTCCAGCCAGAGCCGCCCTGAAAGAAATTCCACGGCTCCCACCGCGTCCAGCTGCCTGCCCCAGAAAAAAGTCACGGACAGGAACAGGGACCCGGTCAGGGCACAGACTGCCCGCCGCGCGGATATCTTATTCTGTTTTTCCCGTTTTCCAGCCGTCTTTTGCTCCATCCGCCGCTTCAGCCTTCCCGTTTCCCTCTGCGCCGTCCCCAGGGCCGCCGCCCACCACTTCGCGCACCACGTACTGCGGCGCGCGGTTCATGCAGATATACATTCTTCCGATATATTCGCCCAGCAGTCCCAGCATCAGCATCAGCATGCCGCCGATGAACATGACCGCGGACATCAGCGCCGAGAAGCCCAGCGGGACGTCCGGCACCACGAACTTCTTGACGATCGTATAAAATCCGTAGAGGAAACCGGCGCACGCACAGCACACACCTGCCAGCGTGGCGATCCGCAGCGGCTTTTCGGAAAACGCCGTAAAGCCGTTGAACCACAGCGCCAGCAGCTTCCCGAACGTATAGCCGGACATCCCCGCCCGCCGGTCCCGGTGCTCCACGGTCACATTCACGATATTGCGGGTCACGCGGAGCACGAGCCCGATCACGTAAGGAAACGCGTTCTCATACCTCAGCATCTCCTCCAGCACAAAGCGGCGGGCCGCGAAATAGCTGGACACGTAAAGGTTCTTCGGCTTCTGCAGCATGAAGCAGAGCATCCAGTCGTTGACCCTGCTGCCGAAATTGCGGAACGCGTTGTGATGCTTATGCTCATACCGGGCATAGACCACGTCCGCCCCTTCCTCTATCGCGGTCAGCAGCTTCCCCACCTCGTCCGCGGGCGTCTGTCCGTCGTCGTCCAGACAGACCAGGATATCCCCCTTCACATGACGGAACCCCGCCATCAGCGCCGCGTGCTGTCCGAAATTCCGCGCCAGGTTCACCCCGGTGATCCGGGGATTCCTTTCGCACAGTCCGCTTATCCGGGCGAACGTATCGTCCGGAGAGCCGTCGTTGACGAGGATGATCTCATACGCATACGGCTCCAGCTTCGCCATCGCCGCGCCGATCTCCTCCACCACGCCGCCCACCGTCGCCGCCGAGCGGTAACATGGGATCACAAAACTCACCAGTTTCTTTTTCATATCGTTCCCCTATCTCCAGGCGGCCGTGCCGCCGCACGGGCAGCGGATCCGCGCCCGCCGTCCGCGGCGCTCCTTTTCGGCATGACCGCCTCATATATTCTCCGAAAAGATCGCGCGGGCGCCGGGCGCTCCCCGCCTCCTTCCGCCGCATGACCGTTTTATGCGTTCTCCGGGAAGATCACCGCCATCAGCAGAAGATCCCGATAGCGCCCGTCCTGCCGGATCTCATCCTTCAGATACGCCTCCCGGACGAACCCGGCGTTCTGATAGCTTTTCACCGCGCTCACATTGTCCGCGAAAACGCGCAGCTTCAGCTTGTGCAGCTTCAGGACGTCTCGGGCGTATGCCACGGCCAGCGCCGCCGTCTCGGAACCGATCCCCCGTCCCGCGGCGTCGGCTTCCCCGATGAAGATCCCGTACTCCGCGCTCCTGCCGGACGGATCGACGTCCCGGAAGTAGACGCTTCCCACGGGCCTGTCCGTCTCCTTCTCGCATATGATGAACTGCACCGCCTGACCGGAAGCCACCTTCGTACGCAGCCACCGCTCATGGCTCTCCTTCGTGAAGAGCGCCTGATCGATGAAGTTGCGCCGCACCCGGTCCTGATTGCGCCAGTTCACGATCCGCTCCGTATCCTCGGACGTGATCGGGCGCAGATATACGGATCTGCCCTCCGGCCGTTTTTCTTCCATTGCTTTCTTTGCTTCCCCTTTTCCGGCTTTTCTTTTTCCATTATACACATTCTTCCGGAGATTGTCATTCTAAATCTTTACTTTGGTTTTCATTCTGTGTTATAACCCGAGTTTGCCACTTGTGAAGCGAAAAAGGAGCCGTTTTCGACTCCTCTTTCGTTGATAGTTCCTGGCTTT
>CANRMT010000043.1 GCA_947631815.1 uncultured Eisenbergiella sp. | reverse complement strand
GGGTTTATGCCATTTTTATCGGTTAAAGTATTGATTTTTCAAGGCTCATCACACCAAATGGTGTGGGAAGTTTGAGTAAGTGAATTAAAGATCATGCTGAAAGATCTGCAGTCAAAAATACATCCACATGCCTTTGAATACGTAAGAGCGCAAATGGGAATCAAAAACTTAGCGGACCTGGACAATTTAGTCGACTTTCCCAAAAACGAAATAGACTATAATAAATTCGACAAGTAACGCATACGGAAAAACAAAACGCAAAATAATCCTTTTTCCCCCTGTCAATTACCGTTAAATACCTTAAAAAAAACTATTATAAAAGTTGTAATATTTTTCGCATTGTAGTAATATACTTTTACGGAGAGAACCATATTGATTATGGTTGAAAGGCACTCATACATGCATTTGTATGGGTGTCTTTTACTGTTCACCGTCTTCACATTCAGCGGGCGGCCGCGCCTCCTCACTTGTCCCGCCGCCTGCCAGGAAACAGGATCCCGCCGCCCAACTCCCGGCGCATCACGATCAGCATCGTGGAAAAGCAGGCCGTGCCGCCGATGAAGTTCGAGATCACCTCCGCCCAGAAAACACCGTCCACGGCGGGCGTGATGAAGCGGGGCAGCAGCAGGGTCAGCGGCGTCACGATGACCACCTTGCGCAGGATGGAGAAAAAGATGGCGAACTTCGCTTTCCCCAGGGACTGGAAGACGGTCTGGCCGGAAAACTGCAGGGACATCATGAAAAAGCCGAAGAAGTAGATCCGCATGGCCGGGACCGCCGCCTCCACCAGCGCGGCCTCGTCGTTGAAAATGTGGATGAAAAAGGTCGGGAACAGATGCAGGCAGCTCCAGATCAGCAGAGTATAGCCGATGCCCAGCGCCGCCATGAAGCGGATGGCGGTCTTGATCCGCTCCGGCTTCCCCGCGCCGTAGTTGAAGCTGATGACCGGCTGGGCCCCGTTGGTGAGGCCGCTGACCGGCATGACCACGATCTCCCGGATGGAGTTTAAGATCGTCATGACGCCCACATACAGGTCGCCGCCGTAGGTGGAGAGCGTGGAATTGCACACCACCTGCACAATGCTGTTGGTGATGGACATCATGAAGCCGGACAGTCCCAGCGCGGTGATGTCCCGCACAATGGAAAACTGCAGGCGCATGGAGGACAGGCGCAGATGCAGGATCGTCGTCTTCCCCGTCAGGAACCGGAAGGTCCAGAGCGCGGACACGAACTGAGAGATGACCGTGGCGACGGCCGCCCCCTGAATGCCCATTCCCCAGACGAAAATGAACAGCGGATCCAGAATGATGTTGAGCACCGCGCCGATCAGCGTGGTCATCATGCCGATCCTCGCGAAGCCCTGCGCGTTGATATAGCTGTTGAGCCCCAGGCTGGTCATGACGAAAACGGTGCCGGTCATATAGATCGTCAGATAGCTGTCGGCAAACGGCCAGGTGGCGTCGCTGGCCCCGAACGCATAGAGCAGGGGCCGCTTGAACAAAAGACCGACCGCCGTCAGCAAAAGCCCGGTGAAAAGCAGCATGGCGAACGCGTTGCCCATGATCTTTTCCGCGGTCTTCAGATCTCCCCGGCCGCGGGCGATAGAGCACAGCGGCGCGCCGCCCGTCCCGAACAGATTGGCAAAGGCGATGACCGCGGAGATCACGGGCATGCAGAGCCCCAGCCCCGTCAGGGGCAGGGAACCGTAACCCGGGATCCGCCCGATATACATCCGGTCCACCACATTATAGAGAATATTGATGAGCTGCGCCAACGTCATGGGAAGCGCGAGGGAAAGGATATTTCCCACCACGCTTCCTTTGGAAAAATCGTTTTTTGCGCCGTCCGCCGCATTCGCCGTCATTCTGTACGCCTCTTTTATCTCTTTCTTTTTTCACCTGCAGTCCCGTGCCTCGCCGCGCCTTTTGCGCCGCTGTCGGCTTCGGTCCCGCATCCGGCTCACACGAACACGTATTTCTGCGGGTCGGATGAGTATCCGCCGGTGATAACCTTCACCCCGCATCCGGCTCACACGAACACATATTTCTGCAGCCGTTCAAAGGCCTCCCGCACCAGCGCATGGGGCAGGGCGAGATTCATGCGGATCGCGTAAGGGCGGTTGAAGGGACGGCCGTCCTGCCAGATCACGCCCACCGCGATGCCCGCACGGATCAGCTCATCCAGCGAAATGCCCTTCTTTTCACACCAGCCCTGACAGTCCAGATAGAGCATATAGGTGCCCTGGGGCTTCGCCAGCGTCACGCCCTCGAAATGCTCCCTGATATACTGATATGCATAATCCACGTTCCCGGTCAGCACGCTGCGCAGCTCGTCCAGCCACTGCTGCCCTTCGGGCCGGTACGCGCCCACCAGCGCGTGCATGGAGAGCACGTTCATGCTGTTGTAGTGAGACAGAGACGACTGTTTGCGCAGCCGGTCCCGCAGATACGGATCGTAGACGATATGGTAGGAGCCGATCAGACCCGCCAGATTGAACGTTTTGGACGGCGCGTACACGGCGATGGTCCGCCGTCTGGCATCCTCCGATACGCTCTGGGTGGGAATGTGCCGGTATCCCTCCAGCGTCAGATCCGACCAGATCTCGTCGGAGACCACGACACAGTCATTCCGGCGGTAGACCTCCATGGCCGCCTCGATCTCCCCGCGCTCCCAGACCCTGCCGGTGGGATTGTGCGGAGAACAGAAAATGGCGAAATGGATATGATTCTCCCTGATTTTCCGGTCCATGTCCTCATAGTCCATGCGCCAGATCCCGTCCGCATCCTGCCGCAGATCGGAAAGCACGATCCTCCTGCCGTTCCCCTCCAGCACGCCGGTGAACCCGATATAGGTAGGGGCATGCACCAGCACGGGCTCTCCCGGAGCGGAAAACGCCTGCAGCGCGCTGGACACACAGCCCAGAACGCCGTTCTCATAGCCGATCTCCGCTTTCGTAAGGCCGGTCACGCCGTTGCGCTCCCTGTGCCATCGGATGATGCTGTCATAATATGCGTCCGACGGATCGAAATACCCGAAGGCCGGGTGCTTCGTCCGCTCTATGATGTGATCCTGGATCGTGGGCGCCGTGGCGAAATTCATATCCGCCACCCACATGGGCAGCCTGGAAAACCCTTCCCGGACGGCCGCGTCCGCAAAGGGAATCACCTCCACCGCGATCGCGTCCTTCCCCTTCCTGTCCATCACTGTCGTAAAATCGTACTTCACAATAATCTCCCCCTTCTGCAGTATAAGCCCGCATCCCCGCGGCAGGACACGCGCCGCGCGGATGCGCCGCCGACGCGCGCGGACTGCCGCGCCGTACGGTCTTTGTTCCTTTATTTCTATGCTAACACAACCCGCCCCGGGCCGCAAGCCCTGCCGCCGGAAAGAATGCGGTACGCCGGAAAAACAGACTGCCCGAGCCCCTGTCTTGGTCCACACATATACCGTCTTCGCCGCATCCTTCATTTTTCCTTCATTCCGCTTTCATTTTCTCTTTAGGATTTTTAAGAGGTTTTTTATTGATCGTACACACATTGGACACACTTTTCCGATATCATGAATTTCAGATAGTTGAACTACTCACTATCTCCCCCCTCATAAGAAACAGAAAACGGCCCCGGAGATCCGACGGCCGTTTTCTGTTTCTCTTTTTTATGATAAAAAGCGGGAAGCGCATCCGATACGCTCCCCGCCCTCTTAAACTTTTCCGTTCAATCCGGGATCTTGCGCTTATAACGCTTCCGTCCCTTTCCCGCCGCCTCGCTCAGATTCCGCGTGCGGTAATCCCGGATGCGCTGTTCCTTGCGGTGAATGGCCTCCTCCATGTGGTTCGGATGATAGCTCTTAAAGATCCTCTCCAGGCCCAGCTTGATATAACGCACGCCCTGGGTGCAGGCCATATCCAGCCGCATCAGGCCGAGCCGGAGCCTATGATAAAGCTTTCCGCCCCAACGATCCTCCGGCGCCTTGGCCAGATAAGCCACGATCAGCAGAAGCACCACCGCGATCAGAAAAATGATGACCGGTATCTTCATATCCCTTCCCTCTTTTCTCTCTGCGCGCTCAGTAACTCATATAGCTCATGTTCAGGTCCACATCGGTGGAAATGCCGGGGAGCCTGCCCTTGCAGGAATACTGCCACATATCGTATCTGCCGCCATAGGTGGGCTTCGAAGCGTACTGCGCGAGCCAGATCTTATAGCCGGACAGCTGGCCCACGTTCATCTTCTCATTCAGCCATGTCTTATTGGCATACACACCGGCAGAATAACCGCCGCTGCGGATCGTCTCGCAGAAGGCGCGGATGATCTTCGTGCGGGTGCCCGCGTCGATGCGGTCCGCACGCCCGTTGGCATCCTCCACATCCATGAATACCGGATAGGAGATGCCGTAACGGCGGATCAGATCCAGCGTCAGGGACGCTTCCTCCACCGCCTCCACTTCGTTGACCGCCTGGCTGAAGAAATAAACGCCTACCTTCAGCCCGGCCGCCGCGGCGCCCTGGATATTGCTCCGGAACTTCTGATCCTCCAGCAGAACGCCCGTGGACGATCCCCGGTATCCGCAGCGGAGGATGACGAAATTCACGCCCGCATTTTTCACCGCATTCCAGTCAATGTCGCCGTTGTGGCGGGAGATGTCGATGCCCATCGCGCCGTTGACCTGCAGGCTGCCGTCGCTGTTGAAGTTGTACTGCATCCCCTGGATGATCTGGCTGCCCGTCACCGGCACGCCGTTTTTATCGAAATAATAGCGCTTTCCGTCCAGGGTCTGCCAGCCCGTATACAGGTACTGAGATGCGTCCTTCTGCCGATAAAAGACATCGTACTTATAATAGTCCGCCGCCGTCGCTTCCCGATAGGTATCGCCGTCCTTATAATAAAGCTGCTTTCCGTTCTTATCCTTCAAAAGCGCCGTACCGTCCGAAAGCTCCACCGTGATCTCACAGGACGCCGTTTTATCCGGATTTGCCTTGCTGACCGCCGTCAATGTGGTCCTGCCCGGCTTCAGCGCTTCCACCACGCAGCTGTCATCCTTGGTTTCCGAAAGCTTCACGATCGTTTCATCGCCGATCTTCCACTCCACCGCCTTGTCGCCCGTGGTGGTGACGGATGCCTTGACGGTCTTTTTCTCCTTCGCCTTCATGGAAAGGGCCGCCGGATCCAGGACAATGGCCGCGTCTGCGGACACCACGTTCAGTTCACTCTCAGCGCTGTACACCTTTCCGTCTTTGCCCGTGACCGAGAGCGTGATCTTGACCCTGCTCACGGTCAGGCCCTTTACCTTCCCGTTCTTCGGATCCGTGAACGTCGCGATATCCTTGTTCATGCTCTCCCAGGCCACCGAATCCGGATCGTAGCTTCCTTCGATCTTTTTGTTCAGCTGCTTTTCTTCTCCCACCCTGACAGAGCCGGGATCCTCGATCTCGATCTTAACGCCGGATTCCGCCGGTTTTTCTTCATAAAACTCCACCTTCACCGGTTCGGAGGATTTCGAGCTGTCCCCTATGCTGGCGGTCGCCGTAACAGAAGCTGTTCCCGCCGTGTCGGAGGTGAGCGTCACGGTTTCTCCCTCTGTCCCGCTCAGCTTTCCCACACCGCTGCAGCTCCAGGAAATCTTACACGCCTCTCCGTTGTCATTCTTTTTATCGACCTTCGCGCTGAGGGAAACGGTCTGCCCTACCAGCGCCCGCGCGGAATCTGCCGTCACGGTCACGGAAACGACCTCAACGGCCGGAGCAGAGCTTTCCGGCTCGGACGGTCCTGTGCTTTCTGACTCAGACGGCTCGGAGCTTTCTGACTCGGACGGC
This sequence comes from uncultured Eisenbergiella sp., assembly GCA_947631815.1. GTDB lineage: Bacteria > Bacillota > Clostridia > Lachnospirales > Lachnospiraceae > Gallintestinimicrobium. The sequence continues at coordinate 15,690 of CANRMT010000043.1, read as the reverse complement.
TCTGTGCTTCCTGACTCAGACGGGTCTGTGCTTCCCGGCTCGGACGATTCCGTGCTCTCCGGCGCGGATGATTCCGTACTCCCCTGCTCCGACGTCATCTCTGTAAAATAAACCCCGCCCGCCGATATGCGCATCGGAACCGTCCAGGGCTGTGCTTCCTTCCGCACCCGCTCCTGCGCCTCCTGTGAAAAATATGCGGCAGTCTCTGTCTGAGGAGCCAGGACGGATCCCAGAAACGCCACCGTTGAGGGCTCCGGGATATCGGACTTCTTCACCTCTTCATACGTGATCTGCGCGCCGTTCAGCGGGGTCTGCGAGGATTCCACCCATTCCACGGTATCCGTCAGCACGGACTCCACCGCCATCTTGACCTGGGTATCCTCTTTGGCCACGTTGACCTCCGCCTCGCTCTTCACCTCATCGGTCACGTCCACCTTTTTATATTCGATCTGGTCCTTGACCGTGACCATGCCGGACACGCCCGCCGCGCTGTTCCCGTCGATCTCCGCGGGGGCCGTGACGGTAACCGTGTATTCGCCGGGCTTGATGGACGAAATATAAATGATCCCGTCCTTATCGTCGTCCGTTTTCGTCATGCTCTCCGGCCCGTCGATCCGAACCTCAAACGCCTGGTTGCCGATCAGCTTCCCGGATTCCTTATTCGTGAATTTGATCTTCAGATCCCGCTGAATGGACGTGAGCTTCAGCCCCAGACGCACCTGCGTCTGCAGCTCCTTCTCCACGTATTGCTCGGAGCCGTCCGGCAGCCCGGCCTCCGGATCCAGCTCCGCGGCCTCCTGCGCCGCCAGCCTGGCATCCGCCACCGCCATGAACACGCTGTCGCCCGCAATGCCTATGGCCTCCATCTTTTCCCCGACCTCTGCCATCGCGTCCACCTGCTCGCTCACGGTATTCGCGTTGGTATATATGCGGATCGTGAACACGGCCACCGCCAGCACGATCACGCCGGTCAGCGCGACGATGACATCCATCGCGCCGAAATCCTCCAGCCAGGCCGCACGTTTTTTCTTCTTCTTTCCGCTGTCCGATTTTCCGGCACGCCTGACCGCCGCGGCGCTCTGCTCCGCATCGCGCCGTTTTTCGGATTTTTTATTTTCGGACTTTTTATTTTCAGACCTTCTATTTTCAGACCTGCTGGTTTCGGGCTTCTTATTTTCAGCCTTCTTGCTTTCGGGCCTTTTCTTTTCGGAAAGCGCTGCTGCTCCGGCCGCCCCGGCCGCTTTCTTTTTCTCCTTCGCGTGAGAAGGCCCCTTTCCCTCCTCCCGTCGGTTCTCCTGAGACGCCGCCCGCTTCTTCCCGGTCTCGGTCTCGGACGCCGGGTGTTTCTTTCGAGGCACGGGGGCTTCCTCCGCGGCCTGCTTCCTGTGCGCCGCGGGTTCTTCCTCCGCGGCCTGTTTCCTGTGCGCCGCGGGTTCTTCCTCCGCGGCCTGTTTCCTGTGCGCCGCGGGCGCTTCCTCCGCGGCCTGTTTCCTGTGCGCCGCGGGTTCTTCCTCCGCGGCCTGTTTCCTGTGCGCCGCGGGCGCTTCCTCCGCGGCCTGCTTCCTGTGCGCCGCGGGTTCTTCCTCCGCGGCCTGCTTCTTCTGCTCCGCAGGCGCCTCTTCCGCCGCCCGCTTCTTCTGCGCCGCGGACGCCTCCTCCGCCGCTTCCTTCAGCGTGGCCTTCCCGACCAGCTCCTCCACCTCCAGAAGCTCCAGCGTGCCCGTGTCCAGGGAAACCGGCTTCTCCGGCATCTCTCCCCCGTAGGCTTCGGCCGCATCCTTCGACATATTCTGCGCTTCGAGCTCGTCGTCCAGATTGAAATCCCAGATCTCCGTCACGGGGCGCTTCGACTTCCCGGAAGCCTTATTTTTTACGGTTTTCCCGCCGTTTTCCGCCTTTTTCCTGCTTTTCCGATTTCTGTCAGTATCTTTTTTCAACGGTATTCCTCCAAAAAAATCCGCCGCTTCGCCAGCGTCCGCGCGTTATTTGTCGAACGCTTTTTCTTGCACGTTTCTTCGTTTCATGACACAATCATCTCATAAAAAACACGGGTCGGCACCGGCGTACAAAAAAATCTGCCGTTGTCTGTCCGAAAAGAAAGGAAGCGCATATTATGATGTACATACACTATTGCAGGCACTGCCAGCGCATTCACATCCTGAACGGGCACAAATACTACTGCCCCCGCTGCAAGGGACACCTCGCCGAGCTGAAGATCTCCTACATGAAATATGTAAATCTCGACAGGGACGAGCGTCAGGCGCTCCGCCGACGCTGCAGCGACCCTCAGGAGCTGTTTCTTCTGACGGTCTCTCCTGATAAGACGCGGGGCAGGGCAAAATGGCTGCAGATCCCGGCGTCAAATATAGAAAATTATCATTCCGGCCACTATGCAGCCTATTCCCACTGACCTGCGCCATGTGAGCTTTTCGCCGAAAAAGGCCGCGCTCAGGACGGGCACCAGCACGAAGCCCAGGGATTCCGCCATCGGCGCGTTCAGATAGTCCAGCGTCCTGAGCCCGCAGTTGGTGAGAAAGAGGGAAACGCACAAAAGCCCGTAGCCGCCGATCACCCAGGGGTTCACATACTGCCGGAGCAGGGAGGGATATCCCTTCATCGCGCCCTTTTTCAGAAGGATCTGCGAAAAGGAGGCCAGCGTCACCGAAGCGGCAAGGAAAAGATAGTGATAGTCAAACCGCATTTTTGTCCCCCTCCCCGCCGCCGGATCCGTCCGCTGCGCCGGACGTCCTGCCGCCCGGCGGCCCGGCCTGGCCGGACCCGCTGTTGACCACCCATGTGCCGAAGATCACGAACGCCGCCCCGGCCAGCTTTTGGACGGTGATCTGCTCGCCGAAGATCAGCACGGACCACAGAAGGGACCAGGCGAGCGCCGCGGCCCGGTTCACATAGGCGACGGACAGCTCAAACCTCCTGATGACCTGCTGCCAGAGGAGCGCATAGATGCCCAGCACAGCGATCTGCAGGCAGTAGATCAGGAAAAAGCCCCCGGCCGCCCGGCCCGCGGCGATCTTGCCCAGAACGCTGGCAAACGTATAAACAATGACCACAGCCTGTATGATCAACAGGTCTCTGGAGGTGATCTTCTTTTTCATGAAGCCCCCATCCGGCGAAAGGCCCGCCTCCGGTTTCTGCCAAACAGTTAATTAAGTATATCACCTTTTACGGATTTGAGAAACTGTTAATTTCTGTAGATTTTCTTAATTTCGGGGCGCGGGCCGTCTTAATGATGGACAGGCGGGGGTGAGAATGATAAGATAAAGGCAGCCCGACGTGCCCGGCAGGGCCGCCTCAGGCACAGGGAGCCTCTGCGCTCCAAAAGGAGATCACATGAAACAGGACGAACAGCGAAAACAGACTTCTTCCCATAAACACAACAGTTCCTCCGGACACCGCCGCCGGAAAAAGAAAAGGCTGAACGGCCATATCATCTTTTTCGCGGTCCTGGCCGCGGCGCTGCTCATCACCGTCGTCCAGCTGCTGATCTGGAACAAAGGGAAAAAATCGGACTACGATCCCAACAGCACTTCCTCTGAATTCGATGTGGAGGTGCTGGATTACCTGATGCCGGTGGATCCCGATTTCCTGAAGGACCGTCCGGACGACGGCGTGACCACCGTCCTCGCGCTCGGCAACGATCCCTTCACGGACAGTCAGGACGGCGAAAGCCTCGCCTCCCTGATCGAAAAGGAGGCCGACGTGAAGGTGCTGAACGGCGCGTTCCCCGGGAGCACCATCGCCATGAAGAACCAGACCTACGCCAATACCTATCCGCTGGACGGGCTGAGTCTCTACTGGACGGCGGCCGCCGTCTGCAACCAGAACTTCGACCTGATGGACGTCGTGGTGCGGGATCTGAACACAGAGGCGCACAGCAGCGCGCTGGAAACCCTGCGGGCCGTGGATATGGAGACCGTGGACGATCTGATCATCTTCTATGATCTGCAGGACTATATGGGACGCCGCATCGTCTATGACGAGAACAATCTGAACAACCTGAACTCCTGCTATGGCGCGCTGAACGCCACGATCCAGCTGATCGCCGAACAGTATCCGCATATCCGCATTTTCGTATTCTCTCCCACCTGGGGGACCTTCGTCGAGGGAGACGGGACGAAGCGGGACGCGGATCTGGACGACATGGGAAACGGCACGGTGGCGGATTATGTCAACTGGGAGCTGGAAGTCTGCCGGAGCAACGGCGTCACCTTCATCGACATGTACTACGGCGCGGTCTCCATGGACAACGAGGACTGCCTGACGGACGGCTGGCACCTCAACGAAAAAGGGCGGAAGCGGGTCGCCAAACGGTTTTCGGAGATCCTGCACCGCTGGGACTGATACGGTATCCTCAAAGAGGGAGCGGGCCTATGGCTCACTCCCTCTTTTTAAAGATCTCCACCGTCTCGTTGCGGTACACGTCATATGCCTCGATCTGCGTCAGAAGCGTCAGATGATTTTCCTCAAAATCCCCTTTGACCGGCACGCCCCGGTTCAGGATCAGGTAATGACAGTAATATTCCTCCAGAAGCGGCGCGAGCGCATCGAGATCGATGGTATCCTCGCGCATCACCTTATAAATGGGATGGGTATCCCAGTTCCACAGCCACTGCGGCTCCAGCATTTCCCGCCCGTAGGGCATCTGGATCTCGGAGCTGTACTGGCGCACATAATAGATCAGCTCCTCCGGGAACACCGCCCACACCCGCTCTTCATCCTCCTCCGGCATGATCTCGTTGCAGATGGCGATCACCGCGTTGGGCATGTGGTAACGGTTCTGCGCCTTTGTCACATTGACGTTGTCATAGACATAATTCCCGCACTGGATCAGCACCGCCAGGGCCACGAATCCGGCCGTGCGGTTTTTTTCGAAGATCCGCACGCAGGCATAGGCGATCACCGCCGTCATGGGCAGCAGCCAGAGCACCCGATAATAGGTGCCCTCATCCAGCGCATCCATCAGCGCCTTAAAGGGCGGCAGGAAAAACAGGACCAGGATCACGAGCGACACGTCGATCAGCATGATCCGGACCAGCCTCCGCTTCTCTGTAAACAGAAGCCATATCAGCGCCGCGAGAAACAGCAGGGGATAGATCCCGCTGCCGCAATACTGTCTGAACACGGAAACGATCTGCGCCATCCCGCACCTCCTATCCCATCACCAGCAAAAGTCCCAGATAAACCACGTTCGGAATACAGCAGACCCCGAGCTGCGCCAGAAGCGACGGCTTCTTCAGCCGGACCGCCGCCGCAAGCCCCGCGATGCCGATGAACATGGCTGCCAGAAACGCGCCCATGCTGGTCATCATGGCCGCCGCGATGTTCGTGACCACCAGCAGACAGAGCAGGCCCCCTTTTTTCTGATCCCGGCGCTCCAGGATCTCCCAGAGCAGCAGGAGCAGAGCCAGCAGCACCAGATTCGCCATGACGGATTTCCCCTGCCGGGTGCGCATCAGGAAAAAAGTCGCATTCGTATAGATGGAGGTATTGCCCCAGATCTGCAGAACGCTCACCAGTATCATAAAAAACGGCAGCCTTTCCGTGAGGTCCCCTTCAAACAGCTTCGTCCCGATCAGATAATAGCACAGATAGGTCAGCGGGATCAGCACCAGCGGCAGCAGCGTGTGCGCCACAATGGCCGCGTGAATGCCCGTCATCCGAGCCACATACGCCTCCCAGAGCGGCAGGGACGCGAACGCGTGCCGCACGTCCAGGCCGGTGGACAGGCCCGTATAGGGCCGGATGCGGTTCAGCACGCCCGTCTGGTCCGCCAGCACCGACTGCACCACATAATAGGAATCATCCCCGTCGAACATGGCGCGGGTATAGGACATGTACAATTGGAATCCGATCAGGGCGGCGGCGAGCAGCCAGTATACGCGCGCCTCCCGGGAAAGCCCCGCCAGCCGCTCCCGGCACTCTCCAAAATACGCCCGCGGGACGGCCCACGCGCTCCCGTCCCTTCCGGCGCGCAGCAAATACAAAACCGCTCCCGCCGCGGACAACAGGGCCAGCGCCCCGCTGGCCAGCAGGACCAGCTCATCCATCCCATGCGGGAGCCAGATCATGACCGGCACCGCAATGAGCTGGAAGACCGCGAACTGCGTCAGAAAGCCGGAAAGATAGAGTCTGGCGGCGCCGCATTTCCGTTCCCCCCATGCGCCCCGCCAGAGCAGTCCGGTGCACAGCGGCGCAATGACAAATAAAAATCCGAACCCCAAAGCCTTCTGAATCATGCCTCTCCTTTTCCCTCATAAAACCGGGGTGCCGTCTCATACCAGTCGTCCCAGATGGCGGCGTAATCATAGTTTTCCACCAGCCGGCGCAGCCGCCGGAAGCTTCCCGCATAATTGTCCGCGGTCAGTTCGCAGGTCCCGTCCGCGAAGCAGTCCGTGATATACCGGCAGGTGTCCTTATGGTAATGCATGAAATCCGCGTAATTGTTCAGGTTGCAGATGATCTCCTCCTGTCCCATGAAGCTGAACACCCGCACATTTTCATAGGAAAGCAGGCGCTGCGTCATATACGTCAGCCGCCCCAACACCGCGTCCGTTTCCTTCTGCCGCGTTACGTCGTTCCAGAACAGAATGCTGTAGGGCGGATAAAAAAAGTAAAACTCCGTCTCCGGGTGCGCCTCGATATACGGGCAGATATTGACGGCCAGATTCTTTTCCACGGCCTCCAGGAAATAATCCTCCGGCAGCGCCTCTTCCTTTTCCTCCGCCTCCTGATAATACATCAGGACATTGGCCTTATTATAATACTCGTCCGTCCACCACGGCTTGTACAGCTCCGCCCAGTCGGACCGGTCCTTGCGGTCCGCCAGCGGCCGCAGGATATAATCCAGGATCACGTCCTTGTTAAAAAGATACTGCACGTCGTTCAGACGATTGTCGTCATACAGATACGGCGTCACGGGGAATTTGGTCTCCTCCGTCCCGCCGGAAAAGGTGGACTGATCCGCCGCGATGAAGACCGCCTTCACCCGGTCCCCCTTGGCCGCGAAGATCAGGTCCATGATATTGGCCAGATCCTTCGGATAGGAACCGTTGTAGGACAGCTTCTGGGTCTTCAGCCCCAGGACCGCTTCAAACCAGTCGGTGTTGAAGCTGGCCGTCATGGAGGAGCCCAGCAGCGCCGCTTCGTAATCCATGTGCTTCGCCAGGCCGGGATTCTGATTGACCTGATTGTCCACCAGATACGGAAATCCGGGCAGCGGCTTATGATATTGAAAAAAAGGATCCACGAGCACCACCAGCGCTCCCGCCAGGAGCAGACCTGCCAGGACGCACGCGAGAAACCCCAGAAACCATTTTTTCTGACGATCCGTATCCATACACCCTCACCGTCCATCCGCCGACTGAACGCCTCTCCGCCGCCGCGGCGGGATAAACTCAGAAATTGAAATACAGGAACGTGCTCACCCCGGAAAGGGAGAGAACGCACCACAAAAAGAGAACGGCCGTGACGAGCATGCTCTTCCGGTCCGCCGTAAACCGCTCCTCCAGCTCTCCCGCGTTGGGAACGAAGAACACGAGGACGAGCGATACAAGCGTGAACGCGGCGCACAGGAACAGGTCGCTGCCGGGCAGCCGATCCAGCCGCAGCAGCTTTATCACATACCAGAGCTCTCCCAGCTGAAAGGCGCCGCTGACCGCCTCCGAGGGTTTCCCGAAGCCGCCCGCCGCAATACGTCCGAACATCTGCCTCGCCTGCGCCAGATCCCCGGCGCGGAAAAAGACCCAGGTGATGTTGATGAAGACAAAGGTAGCGGCGACGCGCAGCGCGTGCCCGATCCGCCGGAACGGTTCTCTGCGTTCCTTTTTTTCTTTCCCGTAAAGCTGGAGGAGCCGCATCCCCACGTAGACGGCGCCATGGAGCGCCCCCCAGACGATGAAGTTCCATCCGGCCCCGTGCCAGAGTCCGCTGACCAGGAACACCAGAAACAGGTTCAGAAGCATCCGGAACGTGCCCCTGCGGTTCCCGCCCAGGGGGATATATACATACCGGCGCAGGAAGCGGGTCAGCGTGATATGCCAGCGCTTCCAGAATTCCACCGGCGAATCCGCCTTGTAGGGGGAAGCGAAGTTCACGGGGATCTCCAGGCCCATCATGTGGGCCAGCCCCCGGGCCATGTCACAGTAACCGGAAAAGTCGAAATACAGCTGCAGCGTATAAAACAAAATGACCAGAAGGGCGTCCGTGCCGGAAAGGGCGGCCACGTTTTCATAACCGTAATTCACCGCCGTCCCCAGCGTGTCCGCCAGGAGCACCTTTTTCGCCAGGCCCAGCGTGAACAGATACAGGCCGCGCGTCAGATCCCCCCACCGGAACGCCCGCCTTCCGATGCGGGAAAACTGCGGCATCATTTCCTCACAGCTCACGATAGGACCCGCCACGAGCTGCGGGAAAAACGCGACGAACAGCGCGTAGTCGCGCAGCGTATAGCTGCCGGTCTGTCCGTGATAGGTATCCGCCAGAAAGCCGATCTGCTGAAAGGTGAAGAAGCTGATCCCCAGCGGCAGCAGGACATTGTGCAGCGCGAAATCGGCGGAAAACAGCGCGTTCACATTTTCCAGGAAAAAATCGAAATATTTAAAATAAAACAGCAGCCCCAGATCGCCGCAGACACCGACGGCCAGCAGAAGCCTCGCGGCCGCCATGGAAAGAGACGCCTTTTTCTCCCCGGACGGCGCTCTCTCTGACGTCTCCTGCCGCCCTGCCGCGGCCCCGTCTTCCGCCGGACGGCCCTTTTGGGCAGCCTTTGCCAGCGCGCTCTCCAGCGCGCGGCCGATCCCCTTATAGATGCAGAAGTTGAAAGCGATGCTGCCCAGCATGATCCCCAGGTAATGTACGTCGAAATATCCGTAAAACCACAGGGAAAATCCCAAAAGCCACAGTTTCGCGGCCGTTCCCCACCCTCTTTTTTCCAGCAGATAAAAGCCCGCAAGACAGAGCGGCAAAAAGAGGAGCAGAAAAAGATAGGAATTAAACAGCATCTCCATCCTCCCTGCCGCGCATGAACCGTTCCACGAGCTGCAGCCTGAATTCGAAATCACGCCGGTCCTTCATCCCCAGGTTGTGCAGGATCAGCCCGGCGAACAGCGACTGTATGGCCGCCATCGCGGCGAACCCGCAGACGATCAGCGTGGGGAACTTGGGCACCAGCCCCGTCTCCAGAAATTCCACCGCCACCGGGATGAAGAAGGCCGCCGCTATCAGCAGCAGTACGGCCGCCAGCGCGGCAAAAAAGGCGAAGGGACGGTACTGCCGGAACATCCGGAAGATCATCCGCAGCACCTTCAGCCCGTCCGAATAGGTGTTGAGCTTGGACTCGCTGCCCTCCGGCCTGTCCCGATAGGCGATCACCTCGTTTTCCACCTGCATGTTGTTGTAGACGGCATGGATCGTCATCTCCGTCTCGATCTCAAACCCCTGGGAAAGCACCGGAAAGGTTTTGACAAACCGATAGGAAAACGCCCGGTAGCCCGTCATGATATCCCGGATATCCGACCGGAACAGCGCGTTGATGGAAGACCGCACCAGACTGTTGCCCATGTTATGGAAGGGCCTTTTGTTTTCCTCGAAATAAGTGGAGGACAGCCTGTCCCCGACCACCATATCCGCGTTTTTCTCCAGCACCAGACCGGCCATGCGGGGCGCGTCCTCCATGGGATAGGTATCGTCCCCGTCCACCATGATATAGCACTCCGCCTCGATCTCCTGGAACATCCGGCGGATGACATTGCCCTTCCCCTGCTTATATTCCTGCCGCACCACGGCCCCGGCCTCTTCCGCGATCTGCGCCGTCCGGTCCGTGGAATTGTTATTATAAACATAGACCACCGCCTCCGGCAGCGCAGCCCTCGCCTCGCGCACCACCTTCCCGATCGTCTTTTCTTCATTATAACATGGGATCAATACCGCAATCTTATCCATTTCCATCCTCATCTCTCTCTCGGAAAGCGCCCCTCCGCGCTGCGGAAAGCATTCTGCCTGATCAGGGGATCCTATCCGCGCTGCAAAAAGTCTTCGGCCTGATAAGAAAATCCTATCCGCGCTCCCGTATCCGGCCGCATAGCTTTTCCGCCCCCGTCAAAGGAGCGCCCGCGCTCAGTCCCCGTGCCGGAGCCGCAGGACGGTCTCTTTCTCCGCCGCCCGGTTTCCCGAAAGATAAAATCCGACCGCTTCCTTCTGGGAGAACTCCTCCCCGATCTCCTCCGGAAGCGCGCCCCCCGGATGAAGGATCAGCTCCAGCTTCCGTCCTCTCTTCTCCGCGCAGCGCAGCATGTCCGGCATCAGCGCATTCACCCGTTTTTCGTCCATCTGCCCGCTCATGACGAGCCCCCAGACGCACATCGGCTCCAGCCCGCATTCCCGAAAATATCGGGCATCCAGCCGCGAACAGAGATTCAGGATCAGATTCTTCACGAAATTCACGGGCCGGTATGTGCCGTACAGAGAAACCGCCTTCAAAAACGGCAGCAGCGGCTCCCTGACATCCCGGACATAGGAGACCTTCCAGCCCTTTTCCCGGATCAGCTCGAACAGCGCTTCGGCCGCCACCGGGATCATGTGCGCATGCTGATGGCTGTCCAGCCGCAGCGGTTCAAGCTCCGGAAAGGCGTCCTGCACCTTTTCGATCTGCGCCGCGAATTCCCGCTTCAGCTGCTCCTTCAGCTTCCTCCGTCCCGGCAGAAAAGAGGAGAAAAACAGCTTCATCCAGGATACGGTGAAATAACCGCCGTCATTCACCAGCGACCGCACCTGGCCCGGATCCGAAAGGCAGTGCCCCTCCATGATATTCAGATGTACCGCCAGCTCCGGTTTTTTCGCGAATCCCGCTTCGTTCTCCCGGTACAGCCGCACGCACTCGTCGAAACAGCTCATATTCCCCAGCACGCTGACGCTGTCCAGCCGCCCCGGGCAAAGGCAGTCCAGGATCTCCCTAGATGCGCGCCGCGTTTCCCCGTAGTCGTCGGCATGGACGTCAATGCGCATCATCCGTTTCTTCCTCTCCGTGCCAGACCAGGCAGTCCACCAGATACCGCGGCCGCCCCTTGCTTTCCATATATATTTTCCCGATATATTCGCCGATGATGCCCTGAGAGAGCAGCGTCACGCCGCCGGTGAGACAGATCGTCCCCACCGTCGTCGTCCAGCCCGCGACCACCATCCCGTGCGCCCAGTCCCAGATGCAGGAGACGAAGATCCCCGCGCTGATCAGACAGACCAGGAAACCGAGCACCATGATCAGCTGCAGCGGGCGCACGCTCATGGACGTGATCCCGTCCATCGCCAGCGTGATCATCTTGCGCAGCGTATACTTGGACTGCCCCGCTTCCCGCTCCTTTACATCAAAATAAACGATATCCGACTGAAAGCCCAGCGTCGGGATCAGCCCTCTCAGAAACAGGTTCGATTCGTGGAACTGAGACAGCGCATCCAGCGCCTTCCGGGACATGAGGCGGTAATCGGCATGATTGGTGATCGTATTGCTGCCCAGGAAATGCATGAGGCCATAGAACATCCCCGCCGTCGCCTTCTTGAAGAAGCCGTCCGTATTGCGGTCGTTGCGCACGCCGTACACGATATCGCAGCCCTTGTCGTAGCAGTCCAGAAAGCTGTCCAGCGCCTCGATATCCTGCTGCAGATCGGCGTCTATCGTCACCACGGCATCCGCCTTCTCCCTGGCCGTCATCATGCCCGCCAGGATCGCGCTCTGATGTCCGTAATTGCGGGAAAAGCTCAGGCCCGCGAACAGCCTGTCCTGCTGGGTCAGCTCATGAATGATCTTCCAGGTCTTATCCCGGCTCCCGTCGTTCACGAACAGGATCCGGCTGGACTTCGCGATCCGCCCCGCCGCCTGCAGGCGATTCATTTTATCCTTCAGCACCTGCGCGCTTTTGTGCAGGACCTCCTCTTCATTATAACAGGGAACTACCAGATACAATACCGTCGCGTCCGTTCTCATCCTTTTCCTCTTTTCCGCCCGCCATATGTCCCATTGCCCATATGCGTTCTCACTATTGTCGATTGTACCATACCCTGCAGACTTTTTCAATTTGAAGCGTCCTGCCCGGCCGCCGTTTTCCGGATCTCGTCCTCATAGGACTTCACCAGGACCAGCTTTCCTTCCTTCAGCTCCATTCCAGACTGGCCGAAATAAAACGTCACGAAGGAGGTGTTCAGGAAGATCGGATCCAGCGCCGCTTCCTGCACGCTCCAGGCCTTATCCTCACCGGTCAGGGAGACCGTCCTGATGATCTTCTTATCCTGTGAGACCGTCAGCGGGATCTGGGCCAGACCGCCCTGATCCGGCACACGGCAGGAGAATACGAGCCGATACGCTCCCCGCTCCCGTACGGAAAGCTCCAGCATCACGCGGCTGCCCTTCTGTGTGCCCATCTGCTCCACCGGGATCGGCGTTTCCTCTGCCTGCACGGCGATCCTCAAAAGCTGTGAAACGGCGTCCTCCTCCTGCGCGGCACAGGCCGCCAGCTGGCGGTCCAGCTCGCTCTCTTTGCCCTGCATCCGCAGGAACGCCGGAGTCCTGAGCAGATAGCGGCAGATATTGGCCGCGGCGCGCACATACTCCCCTCTCGCCACGGTCCCTTTGCGCAGGCTCTCCTCGGAATTGTCGTTCTGGGAGTTTTCCTCCGCGCAGGCCGTCACCATGAAAAGATCGTTCTGCGCCCGGATCATGGCCGCGATATTGTGCACGTTCCCCAGCCGCCCCTCGTCATTTCCCTTGGCCCACCAGTCCGTCATGACAATGCCGTCATATCTCCATTCTCCCCGCAGGATCGTCGTCAGCATATCATAATTGCTGGAGGACCAGAAGCCGTTGATCGGGTTATAGGACGTCATGATCGAATACGCGCCGCCCTCCTTCACCGCGATCTCGAAGCCGCGCAGATACAGCTCCCGCAGCGCGCGCTCGGAAACGACCGCCTCCACCCGGTGTCTCTGATATTCCTGGCTGTTGCAGGCGAAATGCTTGATGGTGCCGGTGACGCCGCAGCGCCCCATGCCGCGAAGCTGCGCGGCCGCCATCTTCCCCGTCACCAGCGGATCCTCCGAAAAATATTCGAAATTGCGGCCGTTCAGCGGGCTCCTGTGCAGATTGATCCCGGGGCCCAGAAGGGTATCCACCCGATTTTTGCGAAGCTCCAGCCCTTCCCATTCATACAGTTCTTCCAAAAGCGCCTCGTTAAAGGTGGAGGCCAGGCACGCGCCGTTGGGCATGGAGAAGGCGATGGTGCCGCAGTCCATGCGGATGCCGCTGGGACCGTCCGCACAGCAGGCCGCCGGAATGCCGAACGCCTGCAGACGCGCGGTCACCCCGCCGAAGGCGCCCGCCGTCCCGGGCGTCACCTTGGGCGAGCACATCCCTTCCCCGCGCACAATGCAGAACAGATCTTCATCGGACAGCTGCGCCAGAAACGTCTCCATAGGCACCTTTCCGTCCTTTACGTCCGACAGCTTCCAGCCCTGATCGCCCGTATACGCCAGCTCCCGGGGCAGCCGCATGCGCCGCCGCTCAGACGGCTCCGCCGTGCGGAGGGGCGTTTTTTCATAGGTGAGACGGAAGCTGCCGTCGGCTGCGGATACGGGCTTCATCCGTTCAAACGCCGTCACCGGAGCCATCGCTTCTTCCGCCCGCTCCAGCACCGCCGTCTCTCCTACGAGGACCGAGCCGGATCTCGCCGCGCTGCGCACATCCGTCCCCACATAAAACACATACTCCCCCGGCTCCAGCACATAGCAGGACTTATATCCGGTCTGCCCGCCGTCATCGTACGACGCCAGCGCCCTCCAGGGGATCTCCACCGTCAGTTCACAGGATCCGCCCGGCGCCAGAAGCGCCGTCTTGGCGAAGCCGCACAGGACCCTCGCCGGTTTGCCGAGCTTTCCCTGCGGCGCCCCACAGTAGACCTGAACGACCTCCTTGCCGTACCGCGCGCCGGTATTGGTCACCGTCACGCTGACACAGATGCCGCCGGATCTGCCCGGCGCTCCCGCCGCGTCCGCTTCCGCCTGACCGGCCCCGGAAAATTCCCGCACCTGCACGTTCCCCAGCGCGAACTGCGTATAGGAAAGCCCGAACCCGAACGGATACAGCACCTTCTCCTTCGCGAAGGTCTCAAAATAGCGGTATCCCACGTAAATATCTTCCGCATAGATATTGCGCACGCCGTCCCCGTGATTTTCGGTGGACGGATAGTCCGCGATATCCCATGCGATCGTATCCGCCAGCTTCCCGGACGGAGAAACCGTGCCGCTCAGCACCTCCAACACGCCGTTTCCACCCTCCTGACCGCCCTGCCAGATATATAAGACCGCGGAGGGACGGCAGGCATCTACCCACTTCATATCGATGATGTTCCCCACATTCAGGAGCACCACCGTCCGTTCAAACACCGCGCACACGGTCTTAAGCATCGCCTCTTCCTCGCGGTTCAGAAGATAGCTTCCCGCTTCCGCCCTGTTGTCCTGATCCTCCCCCGCGGTCCTGCCGATCAGCAGGATCGCCGTATCCGATTCCCTGTGCGCTTCCTTCACGAGTTCTTCGGAAAGCGGCATTTCCTCCTGTACCCAGGGTTCCGAAGCCCAGCCCTCCCCATGATCGAAGGGATGGTCCTTCAGCCACTCCTCATAGCAGGCCTTCACCTTTTCGTTCAGGATAAATCCGCCCTTTTCCAGCGCCTCCGCCACGCCCGTCACATGGCCGGTGTTCACCAGGCCGCCGGACCCCGTTCCGCTTTTATAATAATGAAACTGACTCCGCCCGAACAGCGCGATCCGCTCTCCCTTCGCGAGCGGCAGAACATTCCCTTCATTGCGCAGAAGGACAACGCCTTCCGCCACCGCTTCTCTCGCTTTCGCCGCATACCGCGCCGCATCAAAGATCCGCTCCTCCATATCCGTACCTCCCTGAAAATCCGTAATTTCATTATATATCAGCCGCCGGAGAAAAAACAACGTCATTATCGAATTTCACGCAGAAAGCTTCTGCTCCGGCGAAGACTCCCGATCGGCAGCCCCATGTTTTGATGCCGCCCTGCAAAAATATCCGCTGTACAACAAAAAGGCTCTGAAAATACCAGATTTCCAAAGCCCAAGAGGCGCGAACCGGATTTGAACCGGTGATAAGGGTGTTGCAGACCCGTGCCTTACCACTTGGCTATCGCGCCATACATGATTCCGTTTTCCCTCTTCCGGAATGACTCCGACGGGAATCGAACCCGTGTTACCGCCGTGAAAGGGCGATGTCTTAACCGCTTGACCACGGAGCCCTATGAAGCGCGGGAACGCTTCCCTGAATGAATCTGAATCATCCTGCAATGATCCGCTGATCTGCACTAAAGATCCGCATGGATCCCGCACAGATGATATCGGGAGCTCTTTTCTGCTCCAGCTCCCCCTGTTGGACTCGAACCAACGACACTGCGGTTAACAGCCGCATGCTCTACCGACTGAGCTAAGGAGGATCATGAAATTCTTCTCTCCGCTCTCCGGCGGGCCGCTCTGTCTGCTCCGCGCCTTCCGAACTTAAGAGAAACAGGTCCGCTCCCTCCGGAGCTTTCCCTGTCTGAAAGTATACGCTTCCTCTCCCTCGCCTATACCTTCAAAACTGAACATTCAACGCCATCTCTCCATCCTCTCCGA
>CANRMT010000042.1 GCA_947631815.1 uncultured Eisenbergiella sp. | reverse complement strand
CGCAGGAAGGTTCCAAAAACAGCGACGGGCCGGTGTTCACCGGCCCATCGCTATCGGAGTATGGCGGAGATCAGATGATAGGAGCAGTCCGCCATTTCTTCTTTTGAGATATCGAAATCGTTTTGGATCCACTGCACAGTGGCGTGGACGATGCCGCCCGCCAGAAAAGCGCTCACAATGGGGAGCGGTCCGGGGAGCTTTTCGCCGTTTCGTTCAAGCTCCTTCAGCTTGTCTTCAAAGATCCGGACCATGCACTTTTGTAAAACGGCGGCCTGTTCCCGGTCGATCTCGTCCATGAAGATATGATAAAAAAGCCTTCTCTTTTTCAGAATATCGTCCAGGATATAGAGGATGACGTCCTGCGCGGTCCTGTCCTTCGCCGCGGTCTGCCACTGATCCGTTCTCTCTTCCATGCAGTAGCGCAGAAGCTGATATTTGTCCTCGAAATGGCAGTAGAATGCGGAACGGCTGATCAGCGCTTTCTGGCAGATGTCGTTGACGGATATTTTCCGGAGCGGTTTATCCTCCAGCAGTTCGATCAGGTGTGCGGCGAGCAGATGCTTGGTCTGCTGGACTTTTGCGGATTCGTTTGTATGTTCCATTTTTCTCCTGTGCTGCGGACGTATGCGGTTCGGTACGCGCGCCGAATTTCCGGTCCGGCGCCGCGGCCCCGCGCTCTGTGACGCCCGCGGCACAAAACGCGGATCGAAAAACAGGCCGCCGGGCTTTCCTTTCGATCTTTCATTATCGTATACTCAATTTTTCCCATCATAGCAGATTTTCAGGGAGTTTTCAATAAAACAAAAGCGACATCCTCCGCGGACCCGAGGGAAGGGGCGCTTCCCGAGGAAACACAGGAAGGGGACTTCTGCCCCCGCAAAAGTGGACACTTTTTGCGATCTGTCCAGAACTGTACATTTTGCGGGAATTGTAAATTGAATCAGCCCGCCGGATCCGCTACACTGATCTTGGAAAAATGGGAGGAAAGACAGATGGAAGTGAAAAATAAACCGCACAAACCCTTGATCTACTATTATGTCGTCGTGGTCGTGCTGCTGCTGCTGTTCAATTTCCTGGCGATGCCGTGGTTCGCCCAGCGGCAGATCCGGGAAGTGGACTATGGGACGTTCATGTCCATGATGGAGAAAAAAGAGATCGGCGAGGTGGAGATCGAGAGCAATCAGATCCTGTTTACGGATAAGGAAAATACCGCCATTTACAAAACGGGGATCGTTTATGATCCCGGTCTGACGGACAGGCTGTATGAATCGGGGGCCTCTTTTTCCGGAGAGATCGTGGAAACCACCTCTCCGCTGCTTGGCATCCTCCTGTACTGGATCCTGCCCATGGCGATCTTTATCGGGCTGGGGCAGTTCATGTCCAAGCGCATGACGGAGCAGATGGGCGGCGGCAATTTCATGGCCTTCGGAAAAGGAAAGAGCGGCGCGAAGATCTATGTGAAATCGGCTGACGGCATCCGGTTCGACGATGTGGCCGGAGAGGATGAGGCGAAGGAAAATCTGAAGGAGATCGTGGATTATCTGCATAATCCGGATAAATATAAGGAGATAGGCGCTTCCATGCCGAAGGGCATCCTGCTGGTGGGTCCTCCCGGAACGGGCAAAACCATGCTGGCGAAGGCGGTTGCCGGCGAGGCGAACGTGCCGTTTTTCTCCATTTCCGGTTCGGAATTCGTGGAGATGTTCGTGGGCATGGGCGCGTCCAAGGTGCGGGACCTGTTCAGCCAGGCAAAGGAAAAAGCGCCCTGCATCGTGTTCATCGATGAGATCGACACCATCGGAAAAAAGAGAGACGGTCAGATCGGCGGCAACGATGAGCGGGAACAGACCCTGAATCAGCTCCTGACGGAAATGGACGGGTTTGAGGGGAACGCGGGAGTCGTGATCCTCGCTGCAACCAACCGCCCCGAAGCGCTGGATCCCGCGCTCACCAGGCCGGGAAGGTTCGACCGCCGCGTGCCGGTGGAGCTGCCGGATCTGAAGGGCCGTGAAGAGATCCTGAAGGTGCATGCCAAAAAGGTGAAGATCGCGGATGACGTTGATTATTCCAAGATCGCCCGTATGGCGTCCGGCGCTTCCGGCGCGGAGCTGGCGAACATCGTGAACGAGGCGGCGCTGCGGGCTGTCCGTGACGGGCGCGGTTTCGCGACGCAGTCGGATCTGGAGGAAAGCGTGGAGGTGGTCATCGCGGGATACCAGAAAAAGAACGCGATCCTCACCGATCATGAGAAGAAGATCGTGGCCTATCACGAGATCGGCCACGCGCTGGTGGCCGCGGCACAGACGGATTCCGCCCCGGTCCAGAAGATCACCATCGTGCCCCGCACATCGGGAGCCCTCGGCTATACCATGCAGGTGGAGGAGGGCAACCATTACCTGATGAGCAAGGAAGAGATCGAAAACAAGATCGCGACCTATACCGGCGGCCGGGCCGCGGAGGAGATCGTTTTCGGCTCCGTCACCACAGGCGCCGCCAACGATATCGAGCAGGCTACTAAATTAGCGCGTGCCATGATCACCCGCTACGGCATGAGCGAGGATTTCGGAATGGTCGCGATGGAAACCGTCACCAATCAGTATCTCGGCGGCGACACTTCCCTTTCCTGCTCTGCGCAGACGCAGGCGGAGATCGACAGGCAGGTGGTGGCGCTGGTGAAGAAGCAGTACGAAAAGGCCGTTGCCATTCTGACGGATAAGCGCGATAAGCTGGATATGGCCGCAAAGGTCCTGTATGAACGGGAGACCATCACCGGCGAAGAGTTTATGAAGATTTTTGATCAGTCATAAATAAAAAAGAACGGAGGCACGCATCATGAGACAACAGAAGGACATCAACTGGATGGAGCTGATCATCGGCGTGGTCTGCATCCTGATCGGCATCTATACCTTCGCGAGGCCGCATCAGGCGCTGAACGGCTTTGCCGTCGCCTACGGCATTCTGGCGATCATCATGGGGATCGCCGATATCGCTTTTTACGTTCATATGGAACGGCATACCGGCTTCGGGCCGGTGGTCGAGATGATAACGGGGATCCTGAACATTTTCATCGGATTTTTCCTGATCGTCTACAGCGATGTCAGCGTGCTGGCCGCGTCCATCTTTTTCCCGATCTGGATCATCGCGCATTCCATCGGGCGGCTGATGAATGTCAACATCGTAAAATTTTTCGGCAGCAGGGCGCAGTATTATTCGACGCTGATCATCAATATCATCGGTCTGGTGCTCGGCCTGCTGGCGCTGTTCAATCCGTTTATTTCCGTATTTTCCGTGGCGTTTCTGATCGCTGTGTATCTGATCATCTCCGGCGCGGGCAGCCTGATCTCAGCTTTCAGCGCCTGAACCGGATGTGTGCGGTTTGAAAAAAATGGATGGAGGCGTTCGCGCATAGGAGACGGTGATCCGGGCAATCTTAAGAGTGTCGAAAGGAGGCTGAATGAAATGAGCAAGACTTTGGACTATCTTTCGCTGATCATCGTTTTCATCGGAGCGCTGAACTGGGGCCTGATCGGGCTGTTCCGGCTGGATCTGGTGCGCCTGGTTTTCGGTGATATGAGCTGGCTCAGCCGTATCATCTATGTACTCGTCGGTATCTGCGGGCTTTATCTGCTCACTTTCCTGGGCAGGGTGCAGGACGAGACGTAAGCGCCGGGATCGTTTGGCAATGTCAGCGAGGCCCGCAAGAGGGCAGAGGAGGACCGCCGCCGTGCGAATGTGCATTGCGGCGGTCTTTTGCGTGCGGCATGCGGTGACGCCCCTCAGCGGCACACAGAGCGCGGCCCCATTCCTTTTCCGGACACGCTCGCGCTCGGAGAAAAACGCAGCGGTGCTAAGCTCAGCGTCGCCCGATGGGCTCGCTTCGCTAAGCACCGGCGTTTTTCTAACGGTCCGGGAAAATGGAATGGGGCTGCGCTCTGTATGCCGCTGAGGGGAGGCGAAGGTAGTCGGCGCGCAAAAAGATCCGCCGCGGTGTATGATTTCGTGAGAGAAATGCACTTTCGCATTGAAAGAAGCGGGGCAAAATAGTACAATGGAAGAAAGCCGGGCGGAGCGGTTTTTGTCTATGCCGGAGGTCGGCTTTTGGGGCGCGGCGGGAAGCGCCCGTGAGGGTTTGCTGTCATGAAAAGGGGAGGTACGACAGGATATGGATGATGAAAAAAAAGACCGTCGGAATATGTTCGCGGAGGAGGGAAAACGGATCTGCATTGCGGTGGGCGGCGCGGCCATTTACGCGGCGGGGATCAATCTGTTCATCGTGCCCGCCGGTCTTTACAGCGGCGGCGTGATGGGGGCGGCGCAGGTGGTCCGTACGCTGCTCATCAATTATCTGCATCTGCCGCTGCACAATTTCGACATCGCAGGCCTGATCTACTATGCGGTGAACATCCCGATCCTGCTGCTGGCGATGCGGGACATCGGCAAGCCATTTCTGGTGAAGACGCTGATCTGCGTCACGGCGACGACGCTGTTTCTGTCCGTCATTCCGATTCCGGAGGAGATGCTTTTGCCCAACGATATCCTGGCGAACAGCGTGATCGGCGGTCTGGCCTGCGGCTACGGGACGGGCGTGGCCCTGCGCATGGGCGGTTCCCTGGGCGGCACGGATATCGTCGGCATGCTGCTGGTGAAGAAGAAAAAGGATTTCAGCGTGGGCCGTCTGGGCCTGTATGTGAACGCGGTGCTCTATTCGGTCTGCCTGTTCCTGTTCGATGTGAGCACAGTGATCTATTCGCTGATCTATGCGGCCGTCAACTCCATCGCCATCGATCATCAGCACTCTCAGAACATCAACGTGCAGGTGCAGATCATCACGAAGCGGGACAACCGGGAGCTGGAGCAGGAGATCTTCCGGGAGCTGAACCGGGGCATCACCCGGCTGGACACCACGGGCGCCTATACCAACGAGCATTCCAACATGCTCTTCATCCTGATCTCCAAGTATGAGGTGGCCAAGCTGAAGCACATCGTGCTCAAGTACGACCCGCAGGCCTTCATCGTCATGAACGAGGGCGTGAACGTCGTGGGCAATTACCTGAAAAAGCTGTAAGGCCCAGCCGCCGGGCGGGCGTCCGGCGGCTGGGCCTTACGGCTTTTTCGGGCGGCTGTCACGGGTTCCCGTGCCGGGCTTCCGTCTTGGGCTCGCAGGTCAGGTTCATGCCCAGCTTCTTGAAGACGCTCTCGTCCACGTGGGAGAGCATCACCGTGGAATGGACCTCGCAGCCCTTCAGGAGCGGCAGCGCGGCCAGCGCCCTGGCGGCCCGTTCGTCCGCGGCGGCGCTGATGGACAGCGCGATCAGGATCTCGTCCGTGTGCAGACGGGGATTGATGCTGCCCAGATAGTCGGTCTTTAGGGACTGGATCGGGCGGATGGCCTGGGGGGATACCAGGTGCACCTCGTGATCGATGCCCGCCAGGATCTTGAGCGCGTTGAGCAGACAGGCCGAAGCTGCGCCCAAAAGCGGCGAGGTCTTGCCCGTCACCAGCGTGCCGTCCGACAGCTCGATGGCCAGCGCGGGCGCGCCGGTGGCGTTCTCCCGCTGCATGGCGGCGGCAATCACGGGGCGGTCTTCTACCGTGATGCTGGCCTGCTTCATCAGGAGCTCCAGCTTGTAGAGGATGGACTGAGAGCTGCTGCCCCGTTTCATGTCGCACAGGCAGGCGTAATAGCGGCGGATGATCTCCTGCCGGGAGGCCTCCCGGCAGACCTCATCGTCGATGATGCAGTTGCCCGCCATGTTGACGCCCATGTCGGTGGGGGACTTGTAGGGCGATTCCCCCAGGATCTGTTCGAAGATAGCGTTCAGGACGGGAAAAATCTCCACGTCCCGGTTATAGTTGACGGTGGTCACGCCGTAGGCGTCCAGATGGAAGGGATCGATCATGTTCACATCGTTCAGATCCGCGGTGGCCGCCTCATAGGCCAGATTGACCGGATGCTTCAGCGGCAGGTTCCAGATCGGGAAGGTCTCGAATTTGGCGTAACCGGCGTTGATGCCCCGTTTGTGTTCATGGTAGAGCTGGGAAAGACAGGTGGCCATTTTGCCGCTGCCGGGGCCGGGGGCGGTGACGACGACCAGCGGGCGCGCGGTCTCGATGTAGTCGTTCTTGCCGTAGCCGTCTTCGCTGACGATCCGGTCCACATTGGTGGGATATCCTTCAATGATGTAATGGAGGTAGCAGCGGATCCCGAGATTTTCCAGCTTCTTCCGGAACAGATCGGCGGCGGGCTGGCCCGCGTACTGAGTGATCACCACGCTGCCCACCATCAGGCCGATATTCCGAAAAGCGTCCGCCAGGCGCAGCGCCTCCAGATCGTAGGTCAGTCCCGAATCGCGCCGGGTCTTATTGCTCTCCAGCGCGCCCGCGCCGATGGCGATGACGATCTCCGCCTGATCCTTCAGCTGCAGCAGCATCCGCAGCTTGCTGTCCGGCTGAAAGCCCGGAAGCACGCGGGATGCGTGAAAATCGTCGAACAGCTTCCCCCCGAATTCCAGATAGAGCTTGTCCCCGAACATGGAGATCCGTTCCCGGATATGCTCGGACTGCATCTGCAGGTATTTCTGATTGTCAAATCCAATGTTCATCGTTTGCCGCGGCTCCTTTTTGCGTTTGGGATACTTCATGATTATATACCGTACATGCGGGAAAAATCTACCGTTTTCCCCAAAAAATTTTAGAATACTTTCATGGGGCGTACACAAGAATTTCACGGTTTGACTATTGATTTATCCCCCGCAAATGTCTATAATAAATTGACAATTGTGCAATCCTATTTCGGAATGGATGAAGGGAAGAAAGGTTAGAAAGGTTGCAGCCAAATGGATGATCATAATATGAATTCTTACAACCAGGGCCCCGGCGGCCCCGGCGGACAGGGAGGACCCGGAGGGCAGGGAGGTCCCGGCGGACCGGGCGGATCGGGGCAGGATCCCAAGAAGACGAGCCTGATCCTGCTGGCGGTGGCGGCGGTGGTGACGCTTCTGTGCATGAGCTTTTTCATGCGGATGATCAACAGCGCCACCAATCAGGAGATCTCCTATGATGAATTCCGCCGCATGGTGGAAGACCGGGAAGTGGAAGAGGTGACCTGGGACGAGGATCAGCTCTACATCACGCCCAAGAGCGAATCGGTGGAGATCAACGGCAGACGGCTTTTCATGGCCGGGCCGCAGATCCGGTATTATACGGGCAACGCGGACCCGGAGGGGCTGGAGGCTTTTCTGTATGAGAACAGCGTCCGGGGCGGCGTGGAGGACGGTATCGCCAGCTACGGGAAAGAGGTGCCCGACAGCTCCGGCCTTCTGATTTCGATGCTCCTGACTTATGTGGTCCCCATCGCGCTGATGTGGGTGCTCTTAAGCTTTCTGTTCCGGCGGATGGGCGGCCCGGGCGGTCCCATGGGCGTGGGCAAGAGCAATGCCAAGGTCTATGTGCAGAAGGAGACCGGCGTCACCTTTAAAGATGTGGCCGGGGAGGATGAGGCCAAGGAGTCGCTGCAGGAGGTGGTGGATTTCCTGCATAATCCGCAGAAATACGCACAGATCGGCGCCAAGCTGCCCAAGGGCGCGCTTCTGGTGGGCCCTCCCGGAACCGGCAAGACGCTGCTGGCGAAGGCCGTGGCGGGGGAGGCGAAGGTTCCCTTTTTCTCCCTGACGGGTTCCGATTTCATCGAGCTGTATGTGGGCGTCGGCGCGTCCCGGGTGCGGGATCTGTTCCGGGAGGCGACCAAGAACGCGCCCTGTATCATTTTCATCGATGAGATAGACGCCATCGGACGGAGCAGGGATTCCAAGTTCGGCGGCGGCAATGAAGAGCGGGAGCAGACGCTGAACCAGCTGCTTTCCGAGATGGACGGCTTCGATACCTCCAAGGGGATCCTGGTGCTGGGCGCCACCAACCGCCCGGAGATCCTGGACAAGGCGCTGCTGCGTCCCGGCCGTTTTGATCGGCGCATCATCGTGGACAAGCCGGATCTGCGCGGGCGTGTGGATATCCTCAAGGTGCACGCCAAGGACGTGAAGATGGATGAAACGGTGGATTTCGACGCCATCGCGCTGGCGACCAGCGGCGCGGTGGGTTCGGATCTGGCGAATATGATCAATGAGGCGGCCATCAACGCGGTCAAGGAAGGCAGGGAATACGTCTGCCAGAAGGATCTGTTCGAGGCCGTGGAGCAGGTGCTGGTGGGCAAGGAGAAGAAGGACCGGATCATGAGCCCCGAAGAGCGCCGCATCGTGTCCTATCATGAGGTGGGGCATGCGCTGGTGGCGGCCCTGCAGAAGAATTCCGAGCCCGTGCAGAAGATCACCATCGTGCCCCGCACCATGGGCGCGCTGGGCTATGTGATGCATGTGCCGGAGGAAGAGAAATTCCTGAACACCCAGGCCGAGATCCACGATATGCTCGTGGGCTATCTGGGCGGGCGCGCGGCGGAGGAGATCGTGTTCGATACGGTTACCACGGGCGCGGCCAACGATATCGAGCAGGCCACGAACCTGGCCCGTTCCATGGTGACGCGGTTCGGCATGAGCAAGAAGTTCGGCCTGATCGGGCTGGAGTCCGTCGAGAGTCAGTACCTGGAGGGGCGCAGCGTCCTGAACTGCTCCGACGTCACGGCGGCGGAGATCGATCAGGAAGTGATGAAGATCCTGAAGGAATGCTATGAAGAGGCGCTTTCGCTCCTTTCGGCGAACCGGGAAGTGATGGATAAGCTGGCGGCGTTCCTGATCGAAAAAGAGACGATCACCGGCAAGGAGTTCATGAGGATCTACCGCGAGATCAAGGGACTGCCGGAGCCTTTGGAGGGAGAAAACCCGGAGGGTACACAGCGCGTATCGGAAAAGAAAACGACAGCAGGCGCGGCCGCACAGCAGAGCGTGAGCGCAGGCCAGAGCGCCGCGGCGGGAACGCAGGCGGACGCACCGGCCGCCGGACAGGGCGTAAATGCAGGCCAGAGCGCCGCGGCGGGAACGCAGGCGGACGCACCGGCCGCCGGACAGGGCGTGAATGCAGGCCAGAGCACAGCGGCGGAAACGCAGGCAAACGCACCGGCCGCGCAGCAGAGCATGTCCGGGGACGGCGCAGCTTTGGAACCAAAACCGGCGGCGCCTGAGCCGGGAAAAGAGCCCGGGGTGAGCGCTTCGCCGGAGGCGGATGCGGCGCCGGAACAGAAGAAGCCCTGGACCCCTCCGACACCGGGGCCCGAGGCGCAGGACAGAGGGCCGGTGGGAAGATTTTCCGGCGCGCCCCTGAAGGATGATGAAACACGGTAGAAAGGGCGTTTCGCGCACTTCCCGCCGCCATGTGCGGCGGGAGGCGCGGCGCGGCTTTCTGCCGTCAGAAGCGATATCGGGATGGCTCCTCCTCATGAGGAGCCATATTGGCGTATGGAGGTGAGAACGTCCGTGTTTGATTTCGAGGAGGAACTGAAGAAGCTGCCGCCGAAGCCCGGCGTCTACATCATGCATGATGCCGACGACGCCATCATTTATGTGGGAAAGGCCGTCAGTCTGCGCAGCCGGGTGCGTTCCTATTTCCGGGAGAGCACGGCCAAGAGTCCCAAGATCCAGAAGATGGTGACGCTGATCGCCCGGTTTGAATATATCGTCACGGATTCTGAGCTGGAAGCGCTGGTGCTGGAGAACAACCTGATCAAGGAACACAATCCCAAATACAACACCATGCTGAAGGACGACAAGACCTATCCCTACATCAAGGTGACGATGGGTGAGGAGTTCCCGCGGGTGCTGTTTTCCAGACAGATGAAAAAGGACAGATCCCGGTACTTCGGCCCCTTCACCTCCGCGGCCGCCGTGAAGGACACCATCGAGCTTTTGAACCGGCTGTTTTCCCTGCGGACCTGCAGCCGGACCCTGCCCAGGGATATCGGTCTGGAGCGGCCCTGCCTGAATTTTCATATCGGGCAGTGCCAGGCGCCCTGCCAGGGGAACATCGGCAGGGAGGAATACCGCAAAAATGTGGAGAAGGCGCTGGAATTCCTGAACGGGAACTACGGCATGATCCTGGACGACCTGAAGGCGAAGATGGAAAAGGCGGCCGAAGAGCTGGAATTCGAGGAGGCGGCCCGGTATCGGGACCTGTTCAACAGCGTCCGGGCGGTTTCCCAGAAGCAGAAGATCACCGACAGCGACGGCGAGGACAAGGACATCATCGCGCTGGACAAGGACGGCGGGGAGGCCGTGGTGCAGGTTTTCTTCGTCCGGGGCGGCAAGCTCATCGGCAGGGAGCATTTTTATATGACCCGGGTCGAGGATTCGGATAAGGCGCAGATCCTGCTGGATTTTGTCAAGCAGTTCTATGCGGGGACGCCCTATGTGCCCAGGGAGCTGATGCTGCAGAAGGAGATCGAGGAGATCCCGATCCTGGAGGAGTGGCTGAGCGCAAGGCGGGGGGCGCGGGTATATATCCGCACGCCCCATAAGGGACAGAAGGAAAAGCTGGTAGAGCTGGCCGAAAAGAACGCCCGCATGGTGCTGGAGAAGGATCGGGAGCGGATCAAGCGGGAAGAGGCCAGGACCGTGGGCGCAGTGCGGGAGATCGCCGGGCTTCTGGGCCTGCCGATGCTGGACCGCATGGAAGCCTTCGATATTTCCAACATCAGCGGCTTTGAAAACGTGGGCTCCATGGTTGTTTTTGAAAAAGGAAAGCCGAAGCGCAGCGATTATCGGAAATTCCGGATCAAAACGGTGGCCGGGCCGGACGATTACGCCTGCATGCGGGAGGTGCTCACCAGGCGCTTTCTGCACGGGCTGGAGGAAGCGAAGGAGATGGAGGAAAAACAGCTTTCGGAGGAATTCGGCAGCTTCACGAAGTTCCCGGACCTTCTGCTGATGGACGGCGGACGGGGGCAGGTCAACATCGCCCTGCAGGTGCTCTCGGAGCTGGGACTGTCCATCCCCGTGTGCGGCATGGTCAAGGACGACAATCACCGGACGAGGGGGCTGTACTATCACAACCTGGAGCTGCCCATCGACCGCACCTCTGAAGGGTTCCGGCTGATCACCCGGGTGCAGGACGAGGCGCACCGGTTCGCCATCGAGTACCACCGCTCCCTGCGGTCCAAAGATCAGGTGAAGAGCGTGCTGGATCAGATCCCCGGCGTGGGTCCGGCCCGGCGGAAGGCGCTGATGCGCGCATTCCCTTCCATTTATGAGGTGCGGGCCGCCACGGCGGAGGAGCTGTCCGAAAAGGCGGGGCTGCCCATGCATGTGGCGGAGGGGATCTACGGCTTTTTCCACAGCCCGGACGCCCCGGAGGATCCCGCGGGGGCGTAAATTCCGGTTGTCGGGCCCTGGGATTTGTGATAAAATAAAAGATAGGGCAGTGGGCCCGGCCGCAGGAGGCCGGGGCTTCCCGGCGCCTGACGAGAGAAAATGCCGGAAACCGGCTGGAGGGGATGGCCAATGGCGAGCATCAGTCTGACGAAGATCATTGACAAAATGAAGCTGGAGAACCTGACTCCGGAGATCGAGGTGAAGGGGATCCGCATCACACAGCCGGACATCAACCGTCCCGCGCTGCAGATGGCCGGGTATTTTGAGCATTTTGAGGCCACGCGCCTGCAGATCATCGGTTTTGTGGAGTATTCCTACATAGGCAGCATGCCGGAGGACGAGGAGCGGAAGGTGCTGGAGCGGCTGCTCTCTTATCCGATCCCGTGCATCGTGTTCTGCCGGGAGCTGCATCCGGACGAGCTGTTCCGGCAGATCGCGATCGAGAAGGGCGTGCCGCTTTTGATGACGCGCAAGGCGACCAGCACCTTCACCGCCGAGATCATCCGCTGGCTCAACGTGAAGCTGGCGCCCTGTATTTCCGTGCATGGCGTGCTGGTGGACGTATACGGCGAGGGCGTGCTGATCACGGGCGAGAGCGGCATCGGCAAATCGGAGGCCGCGCTGGAGCTGATCAAGAGGGGCCACCGTCTGGTGACGGACGATGTGGTGGAGATCCGCAAGGTGAGCGAGGACACGCTGGTGGGGAGCGCGCCGGATATCACGAAGCATTTCATCGAGCTGCGGGGCATCGGCATCATAGACGTGAAGGCGCTGTTCGGCGCATCCAGCGTCAAGGAGACGCAGAACATCGACATGGTGATCCGCCTGGAGGATTGGGACAAGGAAAAGGAATACGACCGGCTCGGCCTGGAGGAGGAATATACGGAATATCTGGGCAACAAGGTGGTCTGCCACAATATTCCCATCCGCCCCGGACGGAACCTGGCCGTCATCTGCGAATCCGCCGCGGTCAATCACCGCCAGAAGAAAATGGGATACAACGCGGCCCAGGAGCTTTACCTGCGCGTGCAGAATTCCCTGGCGCGCCGCCGGGAAGAGGATGAGGACGACGACAGCGGGATCTGAGCTTTTTCGCGCGGGATGGACCGGGAGAGGACAAACGATCGGAAAAAGGGGGAGAAGACATGCGCAGATACTGTTTTGGCGTGGATCTGGGAGGAACCACGGTGAAGCTGGGGTTATTCGATCTCGACGGGGATATCGTGGATAAATGGGAGATCCCTACCGTTCTCGACAATGCGGGAACGAAGATACTGCCGGACATCGCCCGGAGCATCCTGCAGAAAATGGATGCGCGCGGCATGGACCGGGAGGATGTGCTGGGCGTGGGCATCGGTGCGCCCGGTCCGGTGGATTCGGAGGGCACGATCTACGGCGCGGTGAATCTGGGCTGGGGCACCTTCAATCTGAAAAAGGAGCTGCAGTCGTTTCTGAACATGCCCGTGGAGGGCGGAAACGATGCCAATGTGGCGGCCCTGGGCGAGATGTGGCAGGGCGGCGCCCGCGGCTATAAGGATATCGTGCTGGTGACGCTGGGAACCGGCGTGGGCGGCGGCGTTGTCGTGGGCGGCAAAATGCTGCCGGGCGCGGTGGGCGCAGCCGGAGAGATCGGCCACATGCACGTGGAGGATCGGGAAACGGAGCGGTGCAACTGCGGCAATTACGGCTGCCTGGAGCAGTATGTCTCCGCCACGGGCGTGGTGCGGCTGGCGAGGCGGAAGCTGGCTGCGGACGAGCGGCCCAGCGTGATGCGCAGGGACGGGCTTTCTGCCAAGGACGTCTGGGACGCGGTGAAGGCGGACGATCCGCTGGCGCTGGAGGTGGCCGAGGATTTCGGCTGGTATCTGGGCAAGGCGCTGGCCGGGGTCGCCAGCGTGGTGAATCCGGAGACCTTTGTCATCGGAGGCGGCGTATCGAAGGCGGGCGGCATCCTTCTGGATTATACGCAGAAATATTTTCGCCAGTACGCGTTCAGCGCGTGCAGAGGAACGCTGTTCACCCTGGCGAGGCTGGGAAACGACGCGGGCATTTACGGCGCGGCGAGAATGGTATTGGACTGATCGGACGCGTGTGCTGCGGAAAGCGGCATAATCCGCCTTTTTGACGCATAGGATAATGAGGGCGGCCGATCGCCGCCCGAAGAGCGGATGCTGCGGACGAGTGCAAAGGGGCGTTGGAGACGTGAGCAGGGCGTTGATGGATTTTTTTAAGACCGTATTGCCGGAGGACCATATCCTCATGGACGAGCCGATGGACAGGCATACGACGTTTCGGATAGGCGGTCCGGCACGCTGTATGGTGACAGTGGATACCGAGGAGCAGCTGGCGAAGACGCTTTCCTATCTGCAGAGGGCCGGATGGGAGTACTTCCTGCTGGGGAACGGGAGCAATCTCCTGGTGGGAGACCGCGGCTACCGGGGCGTGGTCGTTCGGCTCGGCAGCGGTTTTGCGGATGTATCGGTCAGAGGAGACCGCATGGAGGCCGGTGCGGGCGCCGCGCTTTCCGCCGTGGCGCGCGCGGCCCTGGAGGCCGGTCTGGCCGGTCTGGAATTCGCCTCCGGGATCCCGGGGACGCTGGGAGGCGCCGTTCGGATGAACGCCGGCGCTTACGGCGGCGAGATGTCGCAGATCGTGGAAGCGGTTCGGGTCATGGCGCCGGACGGGGAGATCCTGGACCTCGACAACGAGACGATGGAGTTCGGCTACCGCACCAGCGCCATCAAAAACAGACCCTACACGGTGCTGGGCGTGCGGCTTCGCCTGACGCCGGGGGACCGGGAGCGGATCGGCGCCGTGATGCAGGAACTGGCCGCGAAGCGCCGGGAGAGGCAGCCGCTGGAATATCCCAGCGCGGGCAGCGCGTTCAAGCGGCCGGAAGGACATTTCGCCGGGAAGCTCATCATGGACGCCGGGCTTTCGGGGAAGCGCTGCGGCGGCGCACAGATCTCCGAAAAGCACTGTGGTTTCATCATCAACGCGGATCACGCGACGGCGGCGGATGTGGCGCGGCTGATCGCGGAGACGAGGGAGACGGTACAGGATCGGTTCGGGGTACGGCTGGAGCCGGAGGTCATTTTCCTGGGCGATTTCTAAACGCCATGGCGGGGGATACCAATGAGATTTGTGATCGTGACCGGAATGAGCGGCGGGGGCAAGAACACCGCCATGCGGATGCTGGAGGATATGGGATTTTACTGCGTGGACAATCTGCCTTTCCCGCTGATCGAGAAATTCATGGAGCTTCTGTCCGAGCCCAATACGGAGATCAGCCGGGTGGCGATGGGAGTGGATGTGCGCACGGACCAGTCCTTTCTGCAGGTGGAGCGGATCCTGCACGCGCTCAGGCAGAACGGGATGCCTTTCGAGATCCTTTTCATGGAGGCGTCGGACGGCGTCCTTCTGAAGCGGTACAAGGAAAGCCGCCGGATGCACCCCTTGTGCACACCGGACCGTCCCAGGGTGGAGGACGGCATTTCCAGGGAGCGGGAGATTCTGAAGCATATCAAGAAGGATGCGGATTACGTCATCGACACGTCGAAGCTGCTGACGAGGGAGCTGAAAGAGGAGCTGGACCGCATTTTTGTGAAAAATGAGGAATATAACAGCCTCATGATCAATATACTTTCTTTTGGGTTCAAGCATGGCATACCGGCGGACGCGGATCTGGTCTTTGACGTGCGTTTTCTGCCCAATCCCTTTTATATAGACGAACTGAAGGAAATGACCGGCAATGACAGGGCCGTGCAGGATTATGTCATGTCCTTCCCGGAGGCGGGCGTTTTTCTGGACAGGCTGACGGAGCTTTTGCTGTTCCTGATCCCGAACTATGTCAGGGAAGGAAAATATCAGCTCGTGATCGGGATCGGCTGCACCGGCGGGAAGCATCGGAGCGTGACGATGGCCAACGAGCTGTACCGCAGACTGAAGAGCCCGGGAGCGGGGTACGGTGTGACGCTGAGCCACAGGGATATATGACATGTCGTTTTCACTCAGGGTAAAGGAAGAACTGTATCAGAAAACGGGGAGCGCGAAGCACTGCCAGATCGCAGAACTGGCCGCGATCCTGCATTTCTGCGGATATTTGAGTGTGTCGAAATCCGGTATTTTTCTAAAAATCCGGGCGGAAAACGCTTTAATTGTCAGAAAATGCTTTACATTGCTGAAGAAAGCGTTTAATATGAGTACGGGAGCAAGGGTTTTGCAGGAAGGGGAGAACGGTGTGTACCGGCTTTCGGCGGAGGACCAGGAGCTGGTGCGCAGGGTCTTGCAAAGCACAGGGGACCTGGATGCCGGCGGGGAACTGTCGGAGGATATCCTGCGGTCGCCGGTGAACCGCCTTGTCATCCGCAGCATGTGCTGTCAGAGGGCGTTCCTGCGGGGCGCGTTCCTCTGCGCGGGGTCCATGAGCGATCCGGAAAAGGGCTATCATCTGGAGGTCGTCTGCGGGCATGCGCCGCAAGCGGAGCAGATACAGGAGCTTTTGGCCGGTTTCGGGATCGAGGCGCGCATCGTGGTGCGGAAGAAGTATCACGTGGTCTACGTGAAGGAGGGTTCCGGGATCGCGGATTTCCTGAATCTCACGGAGGCTCATATGGCGCTGTTGGATTTCGAGAATTCCAGGGTGGTCCGGGATGTGCGCAATACCGTGAACCGCAGGGTGAACTGTGAGACCGCCAACATCACGAAGACGGTGAACGCAGCTTCGAAGCAGGTGGAGGATATCCTGCTTCTGAAAGAAAAATACGGCTTTGAAAATCTGCCTTTGAACCTGCGCCGCATGGCGGAGGTGCGGCTGGAGAATCCCGACGCGCCCCTAAAGGAGCTGGGGGCCTGCCTGGATCCGCCTGTGGGGAAATCGGGAGTGAACCATCGTCTGAGGAAACTGAGTGAGTTGGCTGATAACATCAGGTCATAAAAGGAGGAGAAAGATTATGAAACAGAAAGCTGTGACGATCAAACTGGAGCAGGGCCTGGAGGCGCGGCCGGTGGCGATGCTTGTACAGGTAGCGAGCAAGCACAGCAGTTCGGTTTACCTGCAGGTCGAGGGCAAGAAAGTAAACGCCAAGAGCATCATGGGCATGATGAGCCTTGGCCTGGACAGCGGTGAAATGGTGACGGTGATCGCCGACGGACCCGATGAGGAAGAGGCGGTCGCCGATATGACGGATTATCTCAGCGGCAGGAACTGAACGCGTTAGCTGTGAGGGGGCATATTGAAAGGTATGCCCCCTTTTCCTGACCATACAGGACGCCGCGGGACGGCGCTGCCGCCGGCCCTGCGGACGGATTCGGAACGGAGGCCGTTATGGCTGAGAAAAAACTGTTGTTCATCTATAATCCGCGGGCCGGAAAGGGCCAGATCAAAAACAGTCTGCTGGATATCCTCGATATCTTCACGAAGGCGGGCTACCTGGTCACGGCCCGTCCCACCCAGTACGCCGGGGAAGCGGTGGAGCTGGCCAGGGACCGGGAAGAGGCATACGATCTGGTGGTCTGCAGCGGGGGCGACGGCACCCTCGACGAGGTGGTGTGCGGCATGATGCAGAGCGCGCGGCAGTGCCCCGTGGGCTATGTGCCCGCCGGGAGCACCAACGATTTCGCCAACAGCCTGCATCTGCCCAGGAGCATGAAGCGTTCCGCCGCCGCGGCGGTGGGCGGCGTCCCGTTCCTGTGCGACGTGGGGGCGTTCAATGACAGGACCTTCGTCTATATCGCCGCCTTCGGGCTCCTGACGGAGGTTTCCTACGAAACGCCGCAGGAGATCAAAAACGTGCTGGGGCATATGGCGTACGTGCTGGAGGGCGTCAAGAAGCTGGGCGCGGTCAGATCCTTCCGCCTGAAGATCACGACGAGGGAAACGGTGATCGAGGACGATTTCCTCTACGGCATGGTGACCAACTCCACATCCGTGGGCGGATTTAAGGGCATCACCGGGAAATATGTGGATCTGAGCGACGGGCTGTTCGAGGTGACGCTGATCCGGCGGCCCAGGAATCTGGAGGAGCTCAATCAGACCCTGACCGCGCTGGCGACGCAGAATATCGACGGCTCCCTGATGTACTGCTTTAAGACGGACTGGCTGAAGGCGGAATCGGAGGAAGAGATCTCCTGGACGCTGGACGGGGAGTTCGGCGGGCGGCATACCGAGGCGGTGATCGAGAACCGGAAACACGCGCTGTGCATCATGACGCCGGAGGGCTGATCCGGGCCGGACATCCCGGCGCTGGGCGCGCGGCTGTCATTTTACGAAAAAAATGATGTTGTGTATTCCTTTTTTTGCGGATTTAGGGTATAATCTTGGAGAAGTGAATCAGGCGGCCTTTTCTGCCGCTGAAATAATACTATATTTACGGAGGTAAATGGAAATGTTAGTATCTGCTGCTGAGATGCTGAAAAAAGCAAAGGCCGGTCATTATGCGGTCGGTCAGTTCAACATCAATAACCTGGAGTGGACGAAGGCGATCCTGCAGACCGCGCAGGAGCTGAATTCCCCCGTTATCCTCGGTGTGTCCGAGGGCGCCGGGAAGTATATGGGCGGTTACAAGACGGTCGTCGGCATGGTCAACGGGATGCTGGAGGAGCTGGGGATCACGGTTCCCGTCGCGCTGCATCTGGACCACGGCACCTATGACCACTGCTATAAGTGCCTGGCGGCCGGTTTCTCCTCCATCATGTTCGACGGTTCCCATTATCCCATCGAGGAGAATGTCGCCAAGACCACGGAGCTGGTGAAGGCTGCCCATGAAAAGGGCGTTTCCATCGAGGCTGAGGTGGGCGCCATCGGCGGCGAAGAGGACGGCGTGATCGGCATGGGCGAGTGCGCGGATCCGGAAGAGTGCAAGAAGATCGCGGATCTGGGCGTCGATTTCCTGGCGGCCGGCATCGGCAACATCCACGGCAAATATCCCGCCAACTGGAAGGGGCTTTCCTTTGAGACGCTGGATGCGGTCCAGAAGCGCACCGGCGATATGCCTCTGGTCCTGCACGGCGGCACCGGCATTCCCGCCGACATGATCAAGAAGGCCATCAGCCTGGGCGTGGCGAAGATCAACGTGAACACCGAGTGCCAGCTGGCGTTTACGGCGGCCACCAGAGCTTATATCGAGGCGGGCAAGGATCAGCAGGGCAAGGGCTATGATCCCCGGAAGCTGCTGGCCCCCGGCTTTGAGGCCATCAAGGCGACCGTGAAGGAGAAGATGGAGCTGTTCGGTTCCGTCGGCAAGGCCTGATCACGGCAGGAAGGCCGCATTTTTTTCAGAAAGAAAGCAATGACCGCCGCCGCGCCGGGTACGAGGACCCGCGCGGCGGCTTCTATTTTGCGGGACCCCGTCATAAAATGAGAAAAATGCGATGCCGGTTCGGGGAAAGCCATGCAGGAGTTCATCGTATCGCTCATGGTTTTCCGGCAGGCGGTCCGCAGCGGTATAAAAATCATATTAAAAATCTTAAAAAACCCTAAAGAAAATTGCAGTTTTTTGTTGAAAAGAAGCGTATCCTGTGATAAGATGATTAAGGTTCTGTCCATAAGGGATGTTCAATGGCGAGCATGTAAAATCACGGCGCACCGTGATTTTTTCAGTCCGAACGTCCGCGGGCGGAGTGCTTCCGGCTGCAGGGCAGGAGAGGGGTTTTACAGATGAGATTCTATCCTTTGACGGCTCCGGCTGCGGAGAAGGAAAAGCTGTCAGCCGAGTACCGGACGGGACGGAAGATCGGGAAGGTCAGCCTGGGCGAGACCTGGTTTTTCTTCCGCTCCGTGAGAAAAGTATTTTACATACCGTATACCGATATTCACCGGTATTTCCGCCGCGTGATGCTGGTCCCGGCCAAGCTGTGCTGCGGGAAGGGCGATTTCGAGGTGGAGAATCTGGTGATCTGTTCCGAAACGGGGGAGGAACTGGCGCAGATCCAGCTCCCGGGCGCCAGGGCCGGCAAGGTCCTGCTGGAGTGCCTGGAGCAGCTGGCTCCGCACGCCGCCGTCGGGCGTCCCGCCAAAGAGGAGAAGGCGGAAGGCTGAAGTTTGGGAGAGAGAGTATGACCGTTTCGGAGGTTCTGGAGAGGCTCCTGAAGTCCTACAGACGTTACTATAATGTGAAGACGGAGGACGTGACGCCCCCCTTTGCGGCGGAGGCGGCCTTCCATTCTCACGATGAGCAGTTTTTTCTGATCAAGAGCGCGAGGCTCGCGGAAGCGGATTCCCATGAGTATGTGTTTTTCGCCGTATCGGATCTCCTGGAGCCGGAGGAGCTCCGGAGGCTGGATGAGACGGCATGGGAGACGGGGCTGTCCCGGGTGAAGCCGCACTGGAGCCACCGCAGCACGGACGTGGTCCTCATCGTGCTGGCGGAGCGGATCGCGCCGGAGGCGGCGGCCTATATTGAGAAGCTGAGGCGCTATCAGAGTTACCGTCACACCCTGCAGGGATGGAGCAGCTATCAGGTGATTGCAATGGAGACTTCCACGGGGAGGCTGGTCTGCAACAGGAGGGGCCGCGATCTGAAGAAGCTCTTTCGCAATATAAAATTATAATAAAGGAGAGGTGTTTTATTATGACTGCTATTCTGATCATCTTAGCAGCGATCGTTTTGCTGGTCTTAGGCTACATCTATTACGGCTCCTGGCTGGCAAAAGAGTGGGGCATCGACCCCAAGAGAAAGACGCCTGCGGTTGAGCTGGAGGACGGCGTAGACTATGTTGCCGCCAAGCCCGCCGTTCTGATGGGGCATCATTTCTCATCCATCGCGGGTGCAGGCCCGATCAACGGACCGATCCAGGCCTCCGTTTTCGGATGGCTTCCCGTATTTCTGTGGTGCGTGATCGGCGGTATCTTCTTCGGCGGCCTTCAGGATTTCGGTTCCCTGTTCGCATCCGTCCGTCACGGCGGCAAATCCGTCGGTGAGATCATCGAAGATTCCATGGGCGACAAGGCGAAGAAGCTGTTCATCGTGTTCGCTCTGCTGGTGCTGATCCTGGTCATCGCTTCCTTCGTGAACGTCGTGGCCGGAACCTTCGCCTCCACGAATCCGCTGGGCTTCACCGGACAGCCTACCGGAAATGAGACCACGGCCATCGTTTCCCTGCTGTTCGTTGCGCTGGCTATCGTTTACGGTATCGTGACCAACCGCTTCGGCGTCAAGACCCTGCCCGCTACCATCGGCGGCATCGTCTGCATCATCCTGATGCTGGTCCTCGGTCTGAATACCGGTTTCGCAATGGGCCGCACGGCGTGGATCGTCGTGATCGGCGCTTACATCACGATCGCTTCTCTGGTTCCCGTGTGGATCCTGCTGCAGCCCCGTGACTATCTTTCCAGCTTCCTGCTTTACGCGATGATGATCGTTGCCCTGGTGGGTATCTTCTTCTCCGCGTTCTCCGGGACAGCGACCTTTGAAATTCCGATGTTTACTGGCTGGAAGACCAGCATCGGCACCCTGTTCCCGGCTCTGTTCATTACCGTGGCCTGCGGCGCCTGCTCCGGTTTCCACAGCCTGATCTCCACCGGTACTTCTTCCAAACAGCTGGCGAATGAGGCGGATGCGAAGCCCATCGGCTACGGCTCCATGCTGATCGAGTCCGCGCTGGGCATCATCTCCCTGATCGCTGTCGGTATGGTGTTCAATACCTATACCAGCGGCGGCTTCGGTTCTCCCGCGGCTGCGTTTGCGGCCGGTATCGCTACCATGTTCGGCACCGAGACCTCTGCCGTTTACGGTACGGTTTACGCGCTGCTGACCCTGGCTGTTTCCGTGTTCGCGCTGACCAGCCTGGACACCGGTACCCGTCTGAGCCGTTTCATGTTCTCCGAGCTGTTCCTGAAGGAGGGAGAGGCTTCCTATAAGGATGCCACCGGTATCCGCAAGGTTCTGACCTATCCTCTGACCGGCACGCTGATCATGGTGGGCATCGGCTGCGTACTGGGCGGACTGAGCCTGTCCCAGATCTGGGGTCTGTTCGGCGCTGCCAACCAGCTGCTGGCGGGCATCGCTCTGATGGCGGTTGCCGCATGGCTGGGCAATGTCGGCAAGAACAACAAGATGTTCTTCATCCCGATGGCCTTCATGCTCATCGCTACCATCACCAGCCTGTGCATGACCGTGATCACGAAGATCAAGACCGTTGTCGGCGGCGCTGCTGCCTGGGGCGACTGGTTCCAGATGCTCTTCGCGGCTGCCATGGTCGTTCTGGCCGTGATCCTGGTGATCCAGGGCGTTCAGACCTTTGCGTCTCTGGCCAGGAAGAAGAAATAATGCTCCTTCGGGAAAAGAGACAGATCCTGACGGTTATGAAGCAATGAATGAGGGGCTGTCGGGAAATAACCAGCCCCAGGACAGGGAGATATGGGAACCAACTGGCTCTCATATCTCCCTGAAATTTT
>CANRMT010000041.1 GCA_947631815.1 uncultured Eisenbergiella sp. | reverse complement strand
CTGTCCACTTCCTTTACGCTGTTTCCCAGATACGACGGCGGCCTGTTCGAGTCCGGAGGGCACAGGATGGTGGTCAGCCGCGGGCTGGGAAGTCATACGATCCCGATCCGCGTGTTCAATCCCGCGGAGCTGGTGGTGATCGATCTGGAACCTGTGGGGGAGGTGTGACCGGTTATGGCGCTGGAAGTGAAGCTGGAGGCATTTGAGGGCCCTCTGGACCTGCTGCTGCATCTGATCGAAAAGAACAAGGTGGATATTTACGACATTCCCATCGTGGAGATCACGGAACAGTATCTGGACTATATCCGGCAGATGGATACGGAGGACATGAACGTGATGAGCGAGTTCCTCGTCATGGCCACCACCCTGCTGGACATCAAGTGCAGGATGCTCCTGCCCAGAGAGGTCAGTGAAGAGGGCGAAGAGGAGGATCCCAGAGCGGAGCTGGTTCAGAAACTGCTGGAATATAAAATGTACAAATATATGTCCTATGAGCTGCGGGACATGCAGCTGGACGC
This sequence comes from uncultured Eisenbergiella sp., assembly GCA_947631815.1. Lineage (GTDB taxonomy): Bacteria > Bacillota > Clostridia > Lachnospirales > Lachnospiraceae > Gallintestinimicrobium. Next base: position 21,501 of record CANRMT010000041.1, on the reverse strand, counting down.
GGGGCAGAGCTTTTACAGGGGAGCGGTGATCCCGGAGGAGGTGGCGGCGTTCCGGCCGCCCGTGGATTATGAACAGCTTTTGGGAGACACGACGCTGAGCGGACTTCACGAGATATTCAAAAGCGTGGTCCGGCGGCAGGAGGATAAGGTGGATCCGGTCCGCAGCGGCTTCGGGAAGATCGAAAAGGACGAGATCAGCCTGGAGGAAAAGACGGGACACATCCAGAGCTTCATTCGTTCCCACAGGCGGTTTTCCTTTCGGGAGCTGCTGGAGCGCCAGCACAGCAAAATGGATGTGATCGTCACATTTCTGGTGGTGCTGGAGCTGATGCGTGTGGGGAAGATCACCGTGGAACAGGCTGGGATCGACGAAGAGATCACCGTGATCTCCAGAGAGGATATCGAAGAGGGATGACAAATGGATGAAAAAAAGCAGGAAGCCGTTCTGGAGGCGATCCTTTTTGCGATGGGAGAGTCCGTGGAGACGAAGTGTCTGGCGGAGGTCATAGGGGAAACACCGGCCAGGACCCGGAAGCTCCTGGAAAAAATGAAGGCGGACTGGGAGGAGGAAGGCAGGGGAGTCTCCCTGATCGCGCTGGAGGACGCCTGGCAGATGTGCACCAGGCCGGAGATGTACGAGTATCTGATCCGGATCGCGAAGGCGCCGCGAAAATATACCCTGACGGATACGCTTCTGGAGACCCTTTCCATCATCGCCTACAAGCAGCCGGTGACGAAGCTGGATGTGGAGCGCATCCGGGGGGTCAACTGCGACCACGCCATCAACCGGCTGATCGAGTTCGATCTGGTGACAGAGCTGGGGCGCATGGATGCGCCGGGGCGGCCGCTTCTGTTCGGGACGACGGAGCAGTTCCTGCGCTCCTTCGGCGTCAGCTCCCTGGAAGAGCTGCCGGAGCTTTCGGCGGTGCAGATCGAGGAATTTAAGGAGCAGGCCCAGCAGGAGGCGAGGGAGATGCAGACGGAGAACTGAGCCGCAGGGCCGGGATCTGTTGGGAAAAACAGGGATGTTCGGATCCGGCGGGAACTGTTTGGAAAAATAAGGATATCCGGATCCGGCGGGAGAATGGCATTGCCCGATGTGCCGTCATGAAAGGGAGAGAACCCTTCATATATTGTAAAAAACGCAGCCGCCCGGTCAGCGGCGTCTGCGAAACGGCACGGAGAAGCCCATGAAGAACAGATCGGGTATCGGAAGAAGGAGGTTTTGGCGGATCTGCTTCCCGGCATGGCTCATCGCAGCGGCATGCCTGTGGATCCTGCCCGCTTCGGCGGCGGGAGCAGATGACAGAAAGGAAGAGGGAGCGGATACGGTCAGTCAGCTCTACGCCCGGGCCGCGGTCCTGATGGACGCGGACAACGGGCGTATTTTGCTGGAAAAAAACGGGGACGAGATTCTGCCCATGGCCAGCACGACCAAGATCATGACCTGCATCCTGACGCTGGAGCAGGGAAACACGGAGGAGATCGCGGCGGTGTCCGCTTATGCCGCGGGGCAGCCCAAGGTGCACCTGGGGGCCAGAAAGGGAGAATATTATAAGATAGAGGACCTGCTGTATTCCCTGATGCTGGAATCCCACAACGATGCCGCCGTGATCATCGCGGAGCATTTCGGGAGCAAATGGGCCGGGCTGTCCGGGGACTGCAGCGCGCATTCCGCCGAAGAGAGTCAGAAGGCTGTGCTGGCCTTCGTGCAGCGGATGAACGAAATGGCGAGAAGGATCGGCTGTACGGATACGTCCTTTGTGACGCCCAACGGTCTGGACGGCACCCTGACGCTGGAAAAGGACGGGACGTCCAGACAGGTCGCGCATTCCACCACGGCGGCGGATCTGGCGCGGATCATGAGCTATTGTGTCACGGCTTCGCCGCAGAGGGAGCGTTTTCTGGCGATCACCCGTCAGCCCTCCTATTCCTACGGAAGCTGCCGGCAGGATACGGACGGCAGTTATGCGGCCGGGGAGCACAGCGTTTCCTGTACCAATCACAACGCGTTTCTGCAGATGATGGACGGGGCCCTCTCCGGAAAGACCGGCTTTACGGGGAAGGCGGGCTATTGTTATGTGGGGGCTCTGCAGAGAGACGGGAAGACCTTCGCGGTGGCCCTGCTCGCCTGCGGCTGGCCCGGCAATAAGACCTGGAAATGGCACGACGCGCGGCTGCTGATGGAGTACGGGCTGGAGCACTACGAATTCCGGGATATTTACAAACAGAAGACGCTTCCGCCGCTGCCCGTGGAGAACGGGCAGGAGGACCGGGTGGAGATCGCGTGCGGGGAGGAGCAGATCGGCCTTCTTTTGTCGGCGCAGGATGAGGTGGATGTGAAATGGAAGCTGCCGGACCTTCTGACGGCTCCCGTGGAAAAGGGCGAGAAAGTGGGGGAGGAGCTGTTTTATGTGAACGGGGACCTTTATGCCTCGGTCCCGGTCACGGCGGCCGGAAGCGTGGCCAAGATCGATTTCCCCTACTGCCTGAAGGAGATCGTGAAAGCGGTGCTGTTGTAAAATTTGTCTAATATTACCCTTGTACCCCTCATATTTTAGGCAAAATATTTCTGAATTTTATCTGGCGGCCCTTTCTTTTTCATGGTATACTACTATCGTACGGGCTTTTGTCAAAAGGGTGCGAATCCCATTTTTGGCAGGATCCGGCGATCGGGTTTATTTTATTTTTACCTAAATATAAAATGGAGGGCTGAACCATGAGCAACACTTCACAGGCGAGTCAAAGAATAACCGCTTTACTCGATGCAAACAGTTTCGTTGAGATCGGCGCCCGCGTTACGGCGAGGGCTACGGATTTCAATCTGAAACAGAACGACACCCCTTCGGACGGCGTGATCACCGGCTATGGAGTGATCGACGGCAGTCTCGTGTATGTCTACAGCCAGGACGCTTCCGTATTGGGCGGCAGCGTGGGCGAGATGCATGCGAAGAAGATTGTCAGACTTTACGATCTGGCGATGAAGACGGGCGCTCCCGTCATCGGCCTGATCGATTCCGCCGGCCTGCGCCTGCAGGAAGCGACGGATGCGCTCAACGGCTTCGGTGAGATCTATCTGAAGCAGACGCAGGCTTCCGGCGTGATCCCCCAGATCACGGCGGTCTTCGGGTCCTGCGGCGGCGGTCTCGCCATCATTCCGACGCTGACCGATTTCACATTTATGGAAGAGAAGAAGGCGAAGCTGTTTGTTAATTCCCCCAATGCTCTCGAGGGGAACAATATCGGCAAGCTGGACACCTCCGCGGCTGCTTTCCAGAGCGAAGAAGCGGGCATTGTGGATGTCGCGGCGGATGAGGATGCCATTCTGGCGGGGATCCGCGAGCTGGTATCCATGCTGCCTGCCAACAATGAGGAGAACGACGCTTTCGCGGAGTGCACGGACGATCTGAACCGCTCCAACCCCGAGCTGGCCGGATGTGCGGGGGATACTTCCGTCGCGCTGTCCCTGATCGCGGACGACAACCGGTTCCTAGAGGTGAAGGGCGCCTATGCGAAGAGCATGGTGACGGGCTTCCTGCGCCTGAACGGCATGACGGTGGGCGCCGTCGCCAACCGCTGCGAGATCCTGGACGAGGAAGGCGGCGTCAAGGAGAAGCTCGACTGCGCGCTTTCTGCCAGAGGCTGTGAGAAGGCTGCGGATTTCGTGAATTTCTGCGATGCTTTCGATATTCCGGTGCTGACGCTGACCAATGTGGCGGGCTACGCGGCCACCAAGTGCGCGGAGAAGCAGATGGCCAAGGCCGCGGCGAAGCTGACCTACGCGTTCGCCAATGCGACCGTCCCGAAGGTGAACGTGATCGTCGGCAAAGCGTTCGGAAGCGCGTATGTGGCCATGAACTCCAAGTCCATCGGCGCCGATATGACGTACGCCTGGCCGGATGCCCAGATCGGCATGATGGATGCGAAGCTGGCGGCGAAGATCATCTGCGACGGCCAGGATGCGGAAGCCATCGACGCCTGCGCGGCAGAATACGCCGCTCTGCAGAACAGTGCGGAGAGCGCGGCGAAGAGGGGATACGTCGATCAGATCATCGAAGCGGCCGACACCCGGAAATATGTGATCGGCGCTTTCGAGATGCTGTTTACCAAGAGAGAAGACCGTCCGTCAAAGAAGCATGGAACTGTCTAAGAAAGGAAGATACTTAATATGAAAAAATTTCTGTTAGTATTAGGTATGGCGGCCTGCCTCTTCGGCATGACGGCGTGCGGCGATGACGCATATGTGGCGGAAAACTTCCTTCCTTACGGAGAAGATGAGGCCATGGAGGCCGCTCAGGGGCTGTTCGAGACGATCGTTCAGGTCGTGGACGAGGGCCAGGCCAAGGCGTTTGTGCAGACCTATCCCGATCTGGCGGATGCGGTGGGCTCCGTGGAGGGCTCCATGAGCGAGATCGGCGCCGTCAACAGCGTCCAGAGCACAGCCGTCGACATGGGCGCTGAGGAAGCTGCCGTCACCGTCTCGGTGGACGGCGCGTCCCACGATGCGGAGGCGGTGGTCATTTATGACAGCCAGGGACAGCTCGTGAGCCTGACGGTCAACGTGATCAAGCCGCTGTCCGAGCTGATGACCAATGCGGCGCTCAATACGCTGCTGGGCATGGGCACCGTGTTCGCGGTGCTGATCCTGATCGCCTGGATCATCAGCCTCTTCAAGAATATCAATAAGCTGCAGGGCGCGATGGGCAAAAAGAAACAGGCCGAAGCGCCTGCCCCCGCTCCGGCGCCCATCCCGGCGGTCCCCGCTGCGGAGGAGGAAGCCGCGGAGGACGACGGCGAGCTCGTGGCGGTCATCGCGGCGGCCATCGCGGCCTATGAGAGTGAGACCGGCACCGCAGCCGAGCCCGGAGAATTTGTGGTCAGGAGCATCCGCCGCCGCAGCGGCAGATGGCAGAAAGCCTGAAGAACGTATCAGATGAAATAAGGCCATAAGTGCCTGAAATATTAAACCTTACAGGAGGATTTCAAAAATGAAGAATTATACCATTACCGTAAATGGCAGCGTATATGATGTAGTAGTGGAAGAGGGCGCAGGCGCTCCCGCAGCGGCTCCCGTGGCCGCCCCCAAGACGGCTCCCAAGGCTCCGGCGGCTCCCAAGGCGGCAGCGGCGAAGCCCGCGGCGGCGGCAGGCGCGGCCGGCAGCGTCAAGGTGGAAGCCGGAGCGGCCGGCAAAGTGTTCAAGATCGACGCAGCCGTAGGCCAGGCCGTGAAGGCGGGCGACGCGGTCGTCACGATCGAAGCGATGAAGATGGAGATCCCTGTTGTTGCGCCCAAGGACGGCACGGTTGCCAGCATCAATGTGGCGGTAGGAGATGCGGTGGAGGCCGGTACTCTGCTCGCAACCTTAAACTGAACGGATCCGGCAAAGCCGGGCTTTGGATAACGTGAGGATGGCTGCAGAGAGCATCTCATCCGTCGTTCAACACAGGAGGTCAACGAAATGTCTTATATAGTGACTACATTGGACAACCTGATCCATCAGACCGCATTTTTCAACATCACGATCGGAAATGTGGTCATGATCGCGGTGGCCTGTATCTTCCTCTATCTGGCGATAGCCAGGGGGTTCGAGCCTCTGCTTCTGGTTCCAATCGCATTCGGCATGCTGCTCGTCAATATTTACCCGGAGATCATGGTGCATCCGGAGGATGCTTCCAACGGGGTGGGCGGTCTGCTGTATTATTTCTACATTCTGGATGAATGGGCGATCCTTCCGTCCCTGATCTTCATGGGCGTGGGCGCCATGACCGACTTCGGGCCGCTGATCGCCAATCCCAAGAGCTTCCTTCTGGGTGCGGCCGCTCAGTTCGGTATATTCGCCGCTTATTTCGGGGCCATTGCCATGGGCTTCAACGATAAGGCGGCTGCCGCCATTTCCATCATCGGCGGCGCGGACGGCCCGACTTCCATTTTCCTGACCAGCAAGCTGGGGCAGGCGGGCACCCTGATGGGTCCCATCGCGGTGGCGGCGTATTCCTATATGGCGCTGGTGCCGATGATCCAGCCCCCGATCATGAAGCTTCTGACCACGGAGAAGGAGCGCAGGATCAAGATGGAACAGCTCCGTCCGGTCTCCAAGCTGGAGAAGATCCTGTTCCCCATCATCGTCACCATCGTGGTATGTCTGATCCTGCCCACCACGGCGCCTCTGGTCGGCATGCTGATGCTGGGCAATCTGTTCCGGGAGAGCGGCGTGGTCCGTCAGCTGGCGGATACGGCGTCCAATGCGCTGATGTATATCGTCGTCATCCTGCTGGGCACCTCCGTGGGTGCGACCACCAGCGCGGAAGCGTTCCTGAACTGGGATACCTTAAAGATCGTGGCCCTGGGCCTGATCGCCTTCGCTTTCGGCACGGCGGCCGGCGTTGTATTCGGCAAGATCATGTGCAAGTTCACGGGAGGGAAGGTGAATCCGCTGATCGGCTCCGCGGGCGTGTCCGCGGTTCCCATGGCGGCCCGTGTGTCTCAGAAGGTGGGCGCGGAGTACGATCCCACCAATTTCCTGCTCATGCACGCGATGGGGCCCAACGTGGCGGGCGTCATCGGCACGGCGGTCGCTGCCGGTACCTTCATGGCGATCTTCGGCGTATTTTGATAACGATCTGATAAAAATATAGGGAGGATAAGAGAATGCCTGAACAAAAACCGATCAAAATAACGGAAACAGTTCTGCGGGATGCGCATCAGTCCCTGATCGCCACCAGAATGCCCACAGAACTGATGCTTCCCATCGTAGAGAAGATGGATAAGGTTGGCTATCATTCCGTAGAGTGCTGGGGCGGCGCCACCTTCGACGCATCCCTGCGTTTCCTGAAGGAAGATCCCTGGGACAGACTTCGCAAGCTGCGCGACGGCTTTAAGAACACCAAGCTGCAGATGCTGTTCAGAGGTCAGAACATCCTGGGATACCGCCATTACGCGGACGACGTGGTGGAATATTTCGTGCAGAAATCCATCGCCAACGGTATCGATATCATCCGTATCTTCGACTGTCTGAACGACCTGCGCAATCTGGAATGCGCGGTGAAGGCCTGCAACAAGGAAAAAGGCCACGCGCAGATCGCGCTGTCCTATACGCTGGGTGACGCTTATACGCTGGAGTATTGGATGAGCGTTGCCAAGCAGATCGAGGAAATGGGCGCGGATTCCATCTGTATCAAGGATATGGCCGGTCTGCTGGTGCCCTATGAGGCGCAGAAGCTGATCACCGCCATGAAGAGCGCCACCAAGCTGCCGATCCAGCTGCACACCCATTACACCTCCGGTGTGGCCAGCATGACCTATCTGAAGGCGGTGGAGGCCGGTGTGGACGTCATCGACTGCGCTATGTCTCCGTTCGCGCTGGGGACCTCTCAGCCCGCCACGGAGGTCATGGTCGAGACCTTCCGGGGCACGCCCTACGATACCGGCTATGACCAGAACCTGCTGGCCGAGATCGCGGACTATTTCCGTCCTTACCGCGAGGAGTGCTTAAAGACCGGTCTGCTGGATCCCAAGGTGCTGGGCGTCAACATCAAGACGCTGATGTACCAGGTGCCCGGCGGCATGCTCTCCAACATGGTGAGCCAGCTGAAGGAGCAGAACGCCAGCGACAAATACGACGAAGTGCTGCAGGAGATCCCGAGAGTGCGCAAAGACTTCGGCGAGCCCCCGCTCGTCACGCCTTCCTCTCAGATCGTCGGCACGCAGGCCGTGTTCAACGTCCTCATGGGCGAGAGATACAAGGTCGCTACCGGCGAGACCAAGGATCTGCTGTCCGGCAGATACGGCAGGACCGTGAAGCCGTTCAATGCTGAGGTGCAGAAGAAGGTGATCGGCGACGGCGAAGTGATCACCTGCCGTCCCGCGGATCTGATCCCCAACGAACTGGAGCAGATTGAGGCGAAGATGAAGCAGTGGAAACAGCAGGATGAGGATGTGCTGTCCTACGCGCTGTTCCCGCAGGTCGCCGTCGATTTCTTCAAATACCGTCAGGCACAGCAGGAAAAGGTGGATATGACGCAGGCGGATACGAAGAACGCGGTCTATCCCGTATAAACAACAGGCAGATTTCATGTTACAGATGCGGCTGCGCATACCCTGCGCAGCCGTTCATGTATAAGGAACATACGGAAACGGTATGGAAGATAAGACGGAAATCATCACACGAATTCAGGAAAAATACGCAGGGATGAGCAAGGGGCAGAAGGCGATCGCCGCCTATCTGCTGGAGCACGACGATCAGGCCGCCTTCATGACGGCGGCGAAGCTGGGGAAGACGCTTTCCGTCAGCGAGTCCACGGTCGTACGGTTTGCGGCCATGCTCGGATACAAGGGGTATCCGCAGATGCAGGAGGCCCTGGCGGGGCGTCTGAAGAGACGTCTGAACGCGGTGGAGAGCATGGATGTGCACTATGCGGGGATGGAGCAGTCAGAGATCCTGACCAGCGTGCTGACCAGCGATATCGAAAAGATACGCCACACCATGGAGCATCTGGACCCGGCCGCCTTTGAAATGGCAGTGCGGCTGATCCTGGATGCGGAAACGATCTACGTTCTGGGCGTCAGGAGCTGCAGGCCGCTGGCGGATTTCCTGAGCTTTTATCTGGGCATGATCCGCGGGAACGTGGTGCAGATCGGCACCACGAGCATCACGGAGATCTTCGAACAGATGCTCCGGATCCGGGAAGGGGACTGCTTCATCGGCATCAGCTTCCCCCGGTATTCCATGCGCACCCTGAAGGCCATGGAGTTCGCCAATGACAGGAACGCGAACGTGATCGCCGTCACGGACAGCATCCATTCCCCCATGAACATGTATTCCTCCTGCAACCTGTTCGCGCGCAGCGATATGGTCTCCATCGTGGATTCCCTGGTGGCGCCGCTGTCGCTGATCAACGCGCTGGTGATCGCTCTGTGTCTGAAGCGTCCCGGCCAGGTGAAGCGCTCCCTGAAGGAGCTGGAGGACGCCTGGAACAACTATCAGGTCTATCTGAACGATGAGATCAATTTCATCAACGAGGAGACCATGTTCGACAGGCCCTTTGCAAAGGAATGAGCACATGGCGGGAAAAGAGATCGTCGTGATCGGCGGGGGAGCGGCCGGGATGATGGCCGCCTGCGCGGCCGCAGGAGGGGGCGCGCATGTCGTCCTTCTGGAAAAGAACGAAAAACTCGGCAAAAAAATATATATCACCGGGAAAGGGCGCTGCAATCTGACCAACGCCTGTGAAGCTGCAGATTTCTTCGGTCATGTCATGCGCAATCCGCGCTTCCTCTACAGCGCGTACGCCGCGTTTGACAACCGCGCGGTCATGGATTTTTTTGAGGGTGCGGGATGCAGGCTGAAGACGGAGCGGGGGGAGCGGGTCTTTCCCGTCTCGGATCATGCGTCGGATGTGACGAAGGCGCTGGAGGGGCGGATGCGCGGAACCGGCGTACAGGTCCGTCTGCGGACCGCCGCCGAAAGGATCCTGACGGACGGCGGCGAAAAGGTTTCGGGCGTTTTGCTGAAGAACGGCACACGGCTTTCGGCCGGCGCGGTGATCCTGGCGACGGGAGGACTTTCTTATCCCGCCACCGGCTCTGCCGGAGACGGGTATGCGATGGCGGAGGAGCTGGGGCATACGGTGACGGCCTGTACGCCTTCTCTGGTCCCGCTGGAGGTGAAGGAGCCCTGGTGCGGACAGCTGCAGGGGCTGTCCCTGAGGAACGTTCGGCTCTCTCTTTTCAGCGGCGCGAAGGAGCTTTACAGCGGCTTCGGCGAGATGCTGTTCACCCATTTCGGCGTCAGCGGTCCGCTCGTTCTGACGGCCAGCAGCTATTACGGCGCCGCGCAGCAGAAGGAGTGCGCGCTTTCCATCGATCTGAAGCCTGCGCTCGACGAGGAGCAGTTGGACCGGCGGCTGCTCCGGGATTTCGAGACGAGACAGAACCGGCAGCTTCGGAACGCGCTGGACGGTCTGCTGCCGTCCCGGCTGATCCCGGTGGCGGTTTCCCTGTGCGGGATCGACCCGGCAAAGCCGGTGCACGATATCACCAGGCAGGAGAGGAGACGGCTGGTCTCCCTGATCCGGGGACTGCCGCTGACGGTGACGGGGACCAGGGGCTTTGCCGAGGCGGTCATCACCCGGGGCGGCGTGCGGACTGCGGAGGTCAATCCCTCCACGATGGAGTCCAAAAGGATAAAGGGCCTCTATTTCGCGGGGGAGCTTCTGGATCTGGACGCCCTGACCGGCGGCTTCAATCTTCAGATCGCATGGTCCACCGGCAGTCTGGCCGGAATCTGTGCCGCCGGGGATGCGGCGGGAAAGGAAGAAAATAGGATATGAGCTACAGCATAGCGATCGACGGGCCCGCAGGGGCCGGGAAAAGCACGGTTGCCAGAGAGGCCGCGCGGCGGCTGGGCTGCGTCTATGTGGATACCGGCGCGATGTACCGGGCGATGGCGCTCTATACGCTCCGCTGCGGGATCGACGCGGAGGACGGCGCGGCGGTCTGCGCGAAGTGCCGGGAGGCCGACATCGAGATCCGTTATGAAAACGGGGAGCAGGTCGTATATTTGAACGGAGAGAACGTCAACGGTCTGATCCGGACGGAGGCGGTGGGCAACAGGACTTCCCGCGTGGCCGTCTATCCGGATGTGCGCCGGAAGATGGTGGAGCTGCAGCAGAAGATCGCGAGGAACAGCGATGTGGTCATGGACGGCCGGGACATCGGCACCTGTGTCCTGCCGGATGCCACCGTCAAGATTTATCTGACGGCCTCCAGCGCCGTGCGCGCGAAGCGCCGCTGCGAGGAGCTGCGGCAAAAGGGGGAAGACTGCGATCTGGCTTCCATAGAAGCGGACATCATTCAGCGGGACAGACAGGACATGACCCGGGAGGTCTCCCCCCTGGTGCGGGCGGCAGACGCCGTTCTGGTGGATTCCTCCGATATGGATATCGAACAGGTCACGGAAGCGGTCATCGCGCTGTGCCGTCAGAAGGGATGCCTTTGAGGGGGAACGGAAATGGAAGTGCTTCTGGCCAGGACCGCCGGTTTCTGCTTCGGTGTGAAGCGCGCGGTCGAGACGGTCTATGAGCAGATCGAAAAAAAGAGCGGGAAGATCTACACCTACGGTCCGATCATACACAATGAGCAGGTCGTGCAGGATCTGGAGGAGAAGGGCGTGACGGTCATCGGCTCCAGGGAGGAGCTGGAGCGCCTGGATTCCGGGACCGTCATCATCCGCTCCCACGGGGTGCCGAAGGAGATCTACGATATCATCGAGCGCCGGGGCCTTGTCTGTGTGGATGCCACCTGTCCGTTCGTGAAGCGGATCCACCGGATCGTGGAGCGGGAGAGCGCGGCCGGGAAACAGATCCTGATCATCGGAAACGCGGGCCATCCGGAGGTGGAAGGGATCATGGGCTGGTCCCATACCCCGGCAAAGGTGGTGGAAACCAGGGAAGAAGTGGAGAATTTGTCGTTTGACAGAGCGAAAAGTGTCTGTATCGTCTCTCAAACGACATTTAACTACAATAAATTTCAAGAATTAGTTGAAATTTTTGCTGAAAAAGGTTATGATATTAGTGTTGTGAATACTATCTGCAACGCAACAGAGGAGCGACAGACTGAAGCGCGGGAAATTGCCGCCAAAGTCGATGCCATGATGGTGATAGGGGGACGGCACAGCTCCAATACCAGGAAGCTGTACGAGATCTGCAGCGGGGAATGTGCCAACACCTATTTTGTGCAAACACTGGATGACTTGCATTTAGACCTGCCTGCTTCTGTCCGACTGGTGGGTATTACAGCCGGGGCATCTACCCCGAATAAAATCATCGAGGAGGTTCAAAGAAATGTCCGAATTAACTTTTGAACAGATGCTGGACGCATCACTGAAAACAATACATGCAGGGGAGGTTGTTGAGGGCACGGTCATTGACGTGAAGCCTGAAGAAGTGGTGCTCAATATCGGCTACAAGTCCGACGGTGTCCTGGTAAAGAGTGAATATTCCAATGATTCGAGCATAGACATGACCAAAGTCGTAAAGCCTGGTGATACGATGGAAGTCAAGATCCTGAAGGTCAACGACGGCGAGGGCCAGGTCCTTCTGACCTATAAGAGACTTGCCGCCGACAGGGGGAATAAGAGGATCGAGGAAGCGTACAACAATCATGAGGTGCTGAAGGCGAAGGTCGTTCAGGTGCTGGACGGCGGTCTGATCGTCGTGGTGGAGGAGATGCGGATCTTCATCCCCGCCAGCCTCGTGTCCGATACGTATGAGAAGGATCTGACCAAGTATGCCGGTCAGGAGATCGAGTTCGTGATCAGCGAGTACAACCCCAAGAGAAGAAGATACATCGGCGACCGCAAGCAGCTGATCGTCGCGAAGAAGGCCGAGATGCAGGCCGCTCTGTTCGCGCGCATCCATGAGGGCGATGTGGTCGAGGGCGTCGTGAAGAACGTGACGGACTTCGGCGCGTTCATCGATCTGGGCGGCGCGGACGGACTGCTCCATATTTCCGAGATGTCCTGGGGCCGGATCGAGCATCCCCGGAAGGTGTTCAAGGTAGGCCAGCAGCTGAAGGTCCTCATCAAGGAGATCAACGGCAGCAAGATCGCGCTGAGCCTCAAGTTCGAGGATCAGAACCCCTGGAGGGATGCTGCACAGAAATATGCCATCGGCAATGTGGTGACCGGCAAGGTCGCCAGGATGACGGATTTCGGCGCGTTCATCGAGCTGGAGCCCGGCATTGATGCGCTGCTGCATGTTTCCCAGATCGCCAGGGAGCATGTGGAGAAGCCCTCCGATGTGCTCAAGACCGGACAGGAGATCACGGCGAAGGTCGTGGACTTCAATGAGACCGACAGGAAGATCAGCCTGAGCATTAAGGCTCTGCTGATGCCCGAGCGCAGGAACAATGAGAATCATTCCAAACAGCAGGATGCCGAAGTGGTCCCGGTGGATATCGACGCCGTGATCGCTCAGCAGGAGGAGTGATCGGAACATACCCGAAATGACGAAGGACACCGGTGTCTTGACCGGTGTCCTTTTTTGCGCATTCATGGAGCAGGGCGTGCTTCGGGATGGCGTGCATGTCATGGAGCAGGGTATAGGTCCGCGGCGCTGCGGTCAGGTGCAGCGGATCGCGGTCTGTATCGAGTGCGTTGTGCGTATGAGCCGCGGCGCGGCCCGGCTCAGCGGCCGCGGACCGCATCCAGCGCGCCGCGCACGTAGGCATGCAGGCGCTCCGGAGGTCCGCACAGGATCTCGTCCGTCGAGAGCCATACCGCGGCAGAGCCAAGCTCCGTCCGAAAGCGCGGCAGCTCCGGCAGCGTCCCGGCGGTCGGAAGCGGGAGGAAACGTCCGCTTTTCCGCGTGTAGCAGGTCGCGGCAGTGGCAGGCATACGCCTGGATTTGTCCACATATACTGCAACGGATTTATGAATGGCCTGATCTTCCTCCGGCAGATAGGAATAGTTTTTATAGTCCGGATAGAAATATTTCAGTTCGCCCTCCAGGATCGGCAGCTTCAGGATCGCCCTGTTTTCCTGCGCCGCCAGATAAAATACGGCGTCCCCTCCCTGGCTGCGGCAGGAGAGCGGGACCGGGAGCGGGAAGGGCATGGACAGCGGAAGGAGCAGGCGGGAGCCGTCCTCCTCGGCCCGCGGGGCTCCTGCCTCAAAATATCCCTGCTCCAGGAACGCCGGATAGGACAGCAGGTTCCAAAGTGCGGGCAGCCCGGACAGGTCCTCCCGGTTGTGCAGAAGCAGGACCTGTTCCAGCTTTTCGTCCTGTGATCCGCAGAAGGAGCGGTACAGCTCGATCAGCTCTCCGCCGTGAAAGGGATCCTCCCTGTGAATGCCGAGAAAGGCCTCCAGCTGTTTCTGGCGGCAGCCGGAGAGATGGAGCAGGTTTTTGTACGGGCTGACCCGTTTGTACAGGTCGCACTGCCGGAGCGGGGAAAAAACGGGCAGGGCGTGTTTTTTGCATTTGGCCGCCAGAAAAGGGACGTCGAAGGTGTGACCGTTGAAATGTACGAAGAAGGAAAAGCCGGAGGCGAACGCGAGGAACGCGCGCAGGACTTCTCCCTCTTCTGCGGGGGTCTGCGCAAAGAACTGGCGGATGTGCCAGCGGCCGTCCTCACAGCAGGCGCAGCCGATCAGGTAAACAGATGCGCTCCTGGGAGAAAAGCCCGTGGTCTCGATGTCGAAAAACAGGATTTCTTCGATCCGCGGGACGGCGTCGTCCCCTGCCGTCAGAAGGGGGAGCCAGCGTCCGGGATCCGAGAGCGCGCCCGTGAGCGGGATGAGATTGGATAATCTGGAATCTATGGTTTTCATGCCCCCAGTTTACCACATTTCCCGAAATAAATGTAGTGTTTTGTAAAAAGTTATGGAATATTGCCAAAAAAGAGAGTATGATGAGAAAAGCGGGCAGTGTCCGGATCTTTGGCCGGGAGAGAGGCCAAAAGTGCGGAAAGGTCCGTACAAATGCCGAAAAGAAAGAAGGGCAGAGAATGGCGAAATTTACGTTTGTGGGAGGCGTGCATCCGTTTGACGGAAAGGCGCTTTCCAAGGATAAACCCATGAAGGCGATCCTGCCGAAGGGTGAGCTGGTATACCCGATGTCTCAGCACATCGGCGCGCCCGCGGCTCCGATCGTGAAGAAGGGAGACCGGGTCCTGGCCGGGCAGAAGATCGCGCAGGCGCAGGGATTCATGTCGGCGCCGGTCTACGCCACGGTTTCGGGCACCGTGAAGGCCATCGAACCCAGACGGGTGGTGACGGGCGACAAGGTGATGAGCATCGTCGTCGATAACGATCAGCTCTATGAGGAAGTGGAGTACCCGGAGCCTGTGCCTTACGAGCAGGTCAGCCGCGAGGAGATCATCCGGCGGATCCAGGAGGCGGGCGTGGTAGGCATGGGAGGCGCCGGTTTTCCCACCCATGTGAAGCTGTCCCCCAAGGAGCCGGAGAAGATCGAATATGTGATCGCCAACTGCGCGGAGTGCGAGCCGTACCTGACCAGCGATTACCGCAGGATGATCGAGGAGCCCGAAAAGCTGGTGGGCGGCATGAAGGTGCTGCTGCATCTGTTCCCGAACGCAAAAGGCGTGTTCGCGGTGGAGGACAATAAGCCGGACTGCATCGCACTGCTGAAGGAGCATACGCAGGGCGAAGAGCGGATGTCCGTCGTGTCTCTGCAGACCAAGTATCCCCAGGGCTCGGAACGCCAGCTCATCTATGCGGTGACGGGCCGTGCCATTCATGCAGCCATGCTGCCGGCGGATGTGGGCTGCATCGTCGACAATGTGGATACGGTGGTCGCCGTTAACCGGGCGGTCAACGAGGGAAAACCGCTGATGAACCGGATCATCACCGTGACGGGGGACGCCGTCGCGGATCCCCGGAATTTCATCGTGCGGATCGGGACCAATTATCATGAACTCATCGACGAGGCGGGAGGCTTTGTGACGGAGCCCGCCAAGATCGTGTCCGGCGGCCCTATGATGGGGTTTGCGCTGTTCGACCTGGATGTGCCGACGACCAAGACGGCATCCGCGCTGCTGTGCATGACGAAGGATGAGGTCTCCGCCCTGGAGCCCTCCGCCTGCATCAACTGCGGCCGCTGCGCCGAGGTCTGTCCCGGCCGGGTGGTCCCCAAACAGCTCGCGGATTATGCCCTCCGTCACGATCTGGAGAAATTTGAAAAATACAACGGGCTGGAGTGTTGCGAATGCGGCTGCTGCAGCTACATCTGTCCGGCCAGACGGCCTCTGACCCAGGCGATCAAATCCGCCAGAAAGATGGTCCTGGCGGAGAAAAAGAAGAAAAAGGAGGCGGGAAAATCATGAGCGGACTGCACAAAGTATCCTCCAATCCTCATGTGCGGGCGAGGGCCACGACGGCGTCCATCATGGGCACCGTGCTCATCGCCCTGCTTCCGGCCGCCGCGTTCGGCGTTTACAATTTCGGCCCGCGGGCGGCTCTGCTGATCCTCATCTCCGTGGCGTCCGCCGTCCTGACGGAATATCTGTTTGAGCGTCTCTGCAAAAAGAAGGTGACGGTGGGCGATCTGTCCGCCGCGGTGACGGGGCTTCTGCTGGCGCTGAACCTGCCGGTCTCCGCGCCCTGGTGGATTCCCATTCTGGGCAGCTTCTTCGCCATCTTTGTGGTGAAGCTTCTGTTCGGCGGGTTAGGGCAGAATTTCGTGAACCCGGCGCTGGCAGGACGGTGTTTTCTGCTGATCTCCTTCCCGGCCATCATGACCGATTTTAACTGCGACGCCTACGCGGGCGCCACGCCGCTGGCCGCTATCAAGGCGGGGGAGAGCGTGAACGTGATGGATATGATCCTGGGCCGGACGGCCGGGACCATCGGCGAGACGTCCATGATCGCCATCGTGCTGGGCGCCTGCATCCTCATCCTGGCGGGCATCATCGACCTGAATGTGCCGGGCAGCTATATCGTGTCCTTCACGGTCTTTGCGGCGCTGTTCGCGGCGCTGACCGGCAGGACGGTGAACGGTCCCTATCTTTCCGCGCAGCTGGCCGGGGGCGGCCTGATGCTGGGCGCGTTCTTCATGGCCACTGACTATGTGACCCGTCCCATCACGAAGAAGGGGCAGTACGTTTACGGCATTTTTCTGGGCTTTATGACGGCGGTATTCCGGATCTTCGGCGCCAGCGCGGAGGGCGTTTCCTACGCCATCCTCCTGGGCAACCTGCTGGTGCCGCTGATCGAGAAGTATACGATGCCCAAATGTTTCGGCAAAGGAGGGGAGCGCTCATGAAAAGCATGTTGAAAGACGCGGCGGTCCTGTTTGCCATCACGCTGATCGCGGGCGTGCTCCTGGGCGGCGTCTATCAGGTCACCAAGGAGCCCATCGCCAGACAGGAGGCGCTGAAGCTGGAGCAGGCCTGCCGGGAGGTGTTCGCGGATGCGGCCTCCTTTGAGGCGGGAAGCTTCGACGCGCAGGAGGCGGAAAGGGTCCTTTCGGAAAACGGCTTTGCGGCTCAGGAGATCGAGGACTGTCAGACCGCTCTGGACGGCGGCGGGACAGCGATCGGATATGTGCTCACGGTGAACACCCATGAGGGGTATGGCGGCGACATCCGCTTCACCATGGGAATCCGGGCCGACGGATCTTTGAACGGGATCTCTCTGCTGGAGATCTCCGAAACGCCCGGCCTGGGCATGCGGGCGGGCGAGGTGCTGGTGCCTCAGTTCGCGGGGCGCAGCGCGCAGGCCTTTACCTATGTGAAGGGAGGCGGCGCGGCCGCGGAAAATGAGATCGACGCCATCTCCGGCGCGACGATCACCACGAACGCAGTGACCAACGGGGTCAATGCGGGGCTGTGCTACTTCGCACAGGTGCTGAAGGGAGGTGCGGTCAATGAATAAAAAAGAAAGCGCGGGTGAGCGGCTTCTGAACGGCATCATCGTGGAAAATCCCACATTTGTGCTGACGCTGGGCATGTGTCCCACGCTGGCGGTGACGACTTCGGCCGTCAACGGGCTGGGTATGGGGCTGACGACCATGGCGGTGCTGGCGCTCTCCAATCTGATCATTTCGCTTCTTCGGAACATCATTCCGGACAAGGTGCGTATCCCGGCGTTCATCGTCATCATCGCGTCCTTCGTCACCATCATGCAGCTTTTGCTGGAGGGCTTTCTGCCTTCTCTGTACGAGTCGCTGGGCATCTATATCCCGCTGATCGTGGTGAACTGCATCATCCTGGGGCGGGCGGAGGCCTATGCCTCCAAACGTCCGGCGCTTCTGTCCCTGTTTGACGGCATCGGCATGGGCCTCGGCTTTTCGCTGGCGCTGACCTGTATCGGCGCGGTGCGCGAGCTTCTGGGGGCCGGAGAGATATTCGGCGTCCGGATCATGCCGCAGTCCTTTGTTCCCATCTCTATTTTCGTGATGGCGCCCGGCGCCTTCTTCGTGCTCGCCGCCCTGACGGCAGGCATGAACGCGGTGAAGAAGGCCGGAGAAAAGCGCGGCAGGGACATGAGCCGGATCCGTACCGGCTGCGATCTGGACTGCTCGCACTGCGGACAGTCGGCAGGCTGTACGAAGCCGGAAAAGGAGGGATGATCCATGTGGGAACAGGTGAGTGAGCTGCTGCTTTTGGTATTGGGTTCGGCGCTGGTGAGCAACGTGGTGCTGAGCCAGTTTCTGGGTCTGTGTCCCTTCCTCGGCGTCTCCAGGAAGGTGGAGACGGCGGCCGGGATGGGGACCGCGGTGATCTTCGTCATCACGCTGGCCAGCGGTGTGGCCGGTGCGGTCTATCGGTTCATCCTGGTGCCGCTGGGGATCGAGTATCTGCAGACCATCGTGTTCATTCTGGTGATCGCCGCTCTGGTGCAGTTTGTGGAGATGTTCCTGAAGCGCTACATGAAAGGGCTGTATGAGGCGCTGGGGGTCTATCTTCCCCTGATCACCACCAACTGCGCGGTGCTGGGCGTGGCCCTGACCAACGTGCAGAAGGAATACGGCATTTTTACCGGTATTGTGAACGGATTCGCCACGGCGCTGGGCTTTACGGTCGCCATCATCATCCTGGCCGGGATCCGGGAAAAAATGGAGCACAACGACATCCCGGAGGTGCTTCAGGGAATGCCCATCGTGCTGCTGACGGCGGGGCTGATGGCCATCGCCTTTTGCGGCTTTTCGGGATTGCTGTGAGGGAGGTGGAGCGGAATGATTTCAGGAATATTGACCGCGACCGTCGTGGTCGGCGCGGTGGGACTGTTCATCGGCCTGTTTCTGGGCGTGGCCGGGATCCGCTTTCATGTGGATGTGGATGAAAGGGAGGAGGCGGTGCTGGCCGCGCTTCCCGGCAATAACTGCGGCGGCTGCGGCTTTGCGGGCTGCAGCGGCCTTGCGGCGGCCATCGCCAAAGGAGAGGCGCCGGTCAACGCCTGTCCCGTGGGCGGAGAGGCCGTGGGCAGACGGGTTGCCGCCATCATGGGCGTGGAGGCGCAGGAAGGAAAGCGGATGACGGCGTTCGTGGCCTGTCAGGGAACCTGCGAAAAGGCCGGTGCGGACTATGCGTATACCGGGGTGGAGGACTGCGCCATGCAGTCGTTCGTGCCGGGCGGCGGCGCGAAGAGCTGCGATTACGGATGTCTGGGCTTCGGCAGCTGCGTCAAGGTCTGTCCGTTCGACGCGATCCATGTGCAGGACGGCGTGGCCGTGGTGGATAAGGAGACCTGCAAGGCCTGCGGCAAGTGCGTCGCGGCCTGCCCGAAGCATCTGATCTCGCTGGTCCCCTACGATTCCAAATATCAGGTGGCCTGCAGCTCCAGGGAAAAGGGTCCCGTCGTCATGAAAGCCTGCAGCGTCGGCTGTATCGGATGTACGCTCTGCAAGCGGAACTGCCCGGAACAGGCGGTAGAGATCGAGAACTTCCTGGCGAAGATCGACGCGGACAAGTGCGCGGGCTGCGGTCAGTGCGCCGAAAAATGCCCGCGGAAAGCGATCGTGGAGCACTGACGGAAAAATAAAAAGCCGTATACGGCGGAAATACGGGAGGTCTGCAGTGCCCCAAACCGGGGCCGCGGACCTCTTTTTATGTGAAATGAGCATGCCTGGGGTGTCGGAACTTGTCTGTCATCCATTGGAATCTTCTTTGGACGTGCCGTATAAACTGTATGGATACGGGAATACGGACGGAAGAGAGGATGAAATATGCGGTATCGGTATGCCTCCGCGCTGGCGGCTTTTTTTCTGCTCTGGGCCGTGGCGTGGTTTTGCGTGAACTGTGAGCAGGCGGAGCGGTATGCCGCCGAAAAGGGAGCGGGATCGTATCTGTGCGGAACATACCCTGACAGCGGTGCGAATGGACAGTCGGAGATCCAGTGTAAGGAGGTACAGGTGATGCGCCATGCGCTCGGTCAGACTGAGTCGTCCAATCCGGTGATCGGCATACATACCGTGACCCGCGGCTCCCGCGGGGCGGCCTCCGAACTGTCCGGAGAGGACTATGAGGCCCTCTTAAAGATCGTGGAGGCAGAGGCGGGAACAGAGGACAGAACGGGCAAGCTGCTGGTGGCGGACGTGGTGCTGAACCGGGTGGAGAGCGAGCGCTTTCCGAATACCGTAAGGCAGGTGGTATATCAGGAATCGGGCGGCAGGGCCCAGTTTTCTCCCGCGGCGGACGGAAGCATTGAGCAGGTCGCGGTCAGCGGGGAGACAGAGGAGGCGGTGCGCCGCGCACTGGGGGGAGAGGACGTTTCCGGGGGAGCGCTGTATTTCGTCTCCCGGAAGGCGGCCGATCCGGAGAACATGCGGTGGTTTGATGAAAACCTGACGTTTTTGTTCTCTTACGGCGGACATGAATTCTTCCGATGAGGACAAAAAGTGGTTGCCGAACAGAAACAGACGTGATAGAATAGCCGCGGACCTTCATTTCAGATTCCGGCCGATGCCGCTGGCAGGGCCGTATGCGCAAAAGAGAGGAATATCATGGAGCTTTTATACAAGAGTACGAGAGGAAACGCGGAACGGGTGACGGCATCCGCCGCCATTCTGAAGGGGCTGGCGGAGGACGGCGGCCTGTATGTGCCGGAGCGGATCCCGAAGCTGGACCATTCCATGCGGGAGTTTTCGGAAATGTCCTATCAGGAGACGGCCTGCGAGGTCATGAAGCTGTATCTGACGGATTATACGGCGGGGGAGCTGCGGGACTGTGTTGAAAAAGCATACGACGACAAATTCGATACGGAGCTGATCGCGCCCTTAAGGGATGCCGGGGGAGCGGCCTATCTGGAGCTGTTTCACGGGAAGACCATCGCTTTTAAGGACATGGCGCTGTCCGTCCTGCCGCATCTGATGACGGCCGCCGCCCGCAAATGCGCGACCAGGAACGAGATCGTCATCCTGACCGCCACCTCCGGCGATACGGGAAAGGCCGCGCTGGCGGGCTTCGCGGACGTGCCGGGCATCCGGATCCTCGTCTTTTATCCCAAAAGCGGCGTCAGTCCCATCCAGGAACGCCAGATGGTGACGCAGAAGGGGGCCAACACCAGGGTGGTGGGGATCCACGGCAATTTTGACGACGCCCAGACGGGTGTGAAGCGTCTGTTTTCCGATCCGGACCTGAAGAAGCGTCTGGCGCAGAGGGGCTTCCAGTTTTCCTCCGCCAATTCCATCAACATCGGCAGACTCGTGCCGCAGATCGTCTATTACGTGTACGCATACGCGCAGATGCTTCGGACCGGCCGCATTTCGGACGGGGAGGAGATCAACGTTGCGGTGCCCACCGGGAATTTCGGGAACATCCTGGCCGCCTTTTATGCCAAAAATATGGGCGTGCCCATCGGCAGGCTGCTGTGCGCCTCCAACGAGAACAAGGTGCTTTTCGACTTCCTGTCCACCGGGATCTATGATAAGAACCGGAATTTCGTGCTGACCTCGTCGCCCTCCATGGATATCCTGGTATCCAGCAACCTGGAGCGCCTGATCTACCGGATCGCCGGAGAGGACGCCGAAAAGAACGCGCAG
>CANRMT010000040.1 GCA_947631815.1 uncultured Eisenbergiella sp. | reverse complement strand
GCGCTGTCGGACGGAAATGTGCTGGGCTTTGTGCCGAAGCGCAATCTGCCGGTCTATGCGGAATTTTATGAGATGCGCCATTTTGTGCCCGGCACCGGCGCAGTGACCTTCGTCCGCTTTGACGGAAAGGAAGTCCCTTTCGGCGGGGACCTCCTGTTCGAATGCAGTACGGTGAAGGGGTTCGCGGTGGGCTGCGAGCTCTGCGAGGACGTTTGGGCAGTCGATCCGCCCTCCACCGGCCACGCGAAAGCGGGGGCCACGGTGATCGTCAATCTGTCCGCGTCGAATGAGACGGTGGGAAAAGACGAATACCGCAGGAGTCTGGTGCGTTCCACCAGCGCCAGGCTCCTGGCCGGTTATGTCTATGCGTGCGCCGGGGACGGGGAATCCACGCAGGATCTGGTGTTCGCCGGTCACAATATGATCTGTGAAAACGGGAGCCTGCTGGCGGAAACGGACCGTTTTTCGGGCGGAACCGCCGTTTCGGAGCTGGATATCGCCAGACTCCGCCATGAGCGCAGAAGGACGACCACACTGCGGACGGACGGATCGGCCGGTCATCTGCGGATCCCTTTTTCCCTGCGGGAAGAGGAGACGGCGCTCACCAGAACATTTTCGCCCGCGCCCTTTGTGCCCGCGGAGGAAGGGCTGAAGAATCAGCGGTGCGAGGATATCCTTTCCATCCAGTCCTTCGGGCTGAAAAAAAGGCTGTCCCACACGGGGAGCCAGACGGCGGTGGTGGGTGTGTCCGGCGGACTGGATTCCACGCTGGCGCTTCTGGTGACGGCGCGCGCCTTTGACCTGCTGGGGCTGGAGCGGTCCGGCATCCTGGCCGTGACCATGCCCTGTTTCGGCACCACCAGCCGCACCTATGACAACGCCTGCAAGCTGGCCCGGACGCTGGGAGCCACGCTTCGGGAGGTGAATATCCGGGAGGCCGTGAAGATCCATTTCCGGGACATCGGACAGGACGAGGGAACACATGACGTGACCTATGAAAACGGGCAGGCCAGGGAGCGCACGCAGGTGCTGATGGATCTGGCGAACCAGACGGGCGGCCTCGTGATCGGGACCGGGGATATGTCGGAGCTGGCGCTGGGCTGGGCGACCTATAACGGTGATCACATGTCCATGTACGGCGTGAACGCAGGGGTGCCCAAGACGCTGGTGCGCCATCTGGTGCGGTATTACGCGGATACCTGCGGGGACGACGGGCTGAAAGCCGTGCTCCTGGACGTGCTGGATACGCCGGTGAGCCCGGAGCTTCTGCCTCCCGTCGACGGCGTGATCAGTCAGAAGACGGAGGATCTCGTGGGCCCCTACGAGCTGCACGATTTCTTCCTTTACTATATGCTCAGATGCGGGTTCCCGCCGGATAAGGTGTACCGCGCGGCGAAACGGGCTTTCTGTGGGATATACGATGAGGAAACGGTCAGAAAATGGCTGAAGATCTTCTACAGGCGGTTCTTCAGCCAACAGTTCAAGCGTTCCTGCCTGCCGGACGGACCCAAGGTGGGGAGCGTGGCGCTTTCGCCCAGGGGGGATCTGCGGATGCCCTCGGATGCCAGCCTGGCGGCGTGGCAGGAACAGCTGGATGCGCTGTAAGAACGGCCGGACGCTTTGTGAGCAGCGAAAGACGCTGCGGCAGGAACAGCCGGACACCCCGTGGGTCAGCAGAGGTGCCGCGGCAGGTCATCGGGGCAGGCGTGCCGCAGGATCAGCCGTCCTGCGCGGTCGGCTGCGCCTTTTCCAGGGCGGCGGCGATGGCGCGCAGCAGCAGCTGGGAGGTGTATTTGTTTTCCTCCGGGTATATCACGTCCTCCAGCGACTGCTTTTCACAGACCTGCTGTGCGATGGTATCCAGGCAGGGTTCCATCAGCGGATACATGGTGGAAATGACTTCGTTCAGATTGACCAGACTGACGGATCGGATGAGGGCGTCGTCCACGGTGACCTCCAGATCCGCGCTCTGCTCGCCGAGCTGCAGGCTGACGGTGTATTTCCCGGGAACATAGCGGGCTTCTCCGTCGGAATATACGGGCTTTTCCCCCTGCTCCCGGGGCAGGAACATGGCGGCGATGAGCACCAGAAAGATAATGCCGAGCAGGGCGAAGACGCCGGTATATATCAACTCTTTTAAATGCAGTACGATGATCTTGGTTTTGGAACGCATAGCGTGCTCCCCGATTCGTTTGATTGATTAAGTGTACGCGGAAAGATCGGGGAATATGACTCAGGAAAGGAAGATCGTTATGAAGGTCAGATTTACGAAAATGCATGGCTGCGGCAATGATTATATCTATCTCGACGGCTCCAGAGAGCATATCCCGCAGGAGGAGAAACCGGATTTCGTGCGGTTCGTCAGCGACCGGCATTTCGGCGTCGGCGGCGACGGCGCTATTTTTATCAACCCGTCGGATGAGGCGGACTTTGAGATGGAGATGTACAACGCGGACGGCAGCAGGGCGGAGATGTGCGGCAACGGCATCCGCTGTGTGGCGAAATACGTATATGAGAAAAAAATGACGGACCGGCGGCAGTTTTCCGTCATCAGCGCCGGGAAGGTCAAATATATGGATCTGACGGTGGAAAATGGCCGTGTGACGGCCGTCCGCGTGGATATGGGCAGACCCTGCCTGGAGCCGGAGCAGATCCCCGTGCTCGCCACGGGCGAACAGGCGGTGGACGAACCGATCCTGGTGAACGGGAAGCTGTACCGGATGACCTGCGTCTCCATGGGAAATCCGCATGCGGTGGTCTTTTGGGAGGATGTGGATACGCTCCCCATCGGAGAGATCGGGCCGCATTTCGAAAAGCATGAGCGTTTCCCCAGGAGGACCAATACGGAGTTCGTGCAGGTCGTGGACCGCGGTCATGTGAAAATGCGCGTCTGGGAGCGGGGTACGGGAGAGACGCTGGCCTGCGGGACGGGATGCTGCGCGACCGTGGCGGCCTGCGTGCTGAACGGAAAGACGGACCGGCGCGTGGAGGTGCAGGTGCTCGGCGGCACGCTCCTGATCGAGTGGGATGAGGCTACGGATCATATTTTCATGACCGGCCCGGCCTCGTTTGTGTTCGAAGGCGAGCTGGATTGGAAGAGATAACGGACAAACAGGATGAAAAAAAGAGCGCCGCGGACGGACCGTATGGCGCTCTCTTTGTCTGCAGAAAGATTTTACTGTTCTCCGGCTGCTGCCGCCGCGTCCGGATTCTCCAGGCCCATCATATAGCGGAAGAAGGTGACGCAGGTCTCGGGCCGCTTGGTGTTCACGATGACGGAGAACCAGGCGGAACGGTGCCCCTCAAAGAGGAAGGGCGCCTCCCGGACGTCGATGGCGACCGGAACTTCCTCCTCCACGCCGTCCTCCGGGATGTCGGCATAGCGAAGCTTGTCCGCGTACTGCTCCAGCAGGTCGGCGGGGAAGACGGTCCTCAGATCGAGGAACATCTGGCCGTCGATGCCCTGCTCCAGGTAGGAATCGTCGGAAATGATGATGTCCAGCGTGTTGGCGGCCACCATGGCCATGAGCTTCTGGGCGTTGGTCATGCCCATTTCGGAGATCTGTTCATAGTCGATGGTCATGTTCGTATAGAAGGCGGCCTGCATTTTTTTGCTGTCGATGCCCGCGTACTGCAGGAAATCGTCCGACAGCAGCTCCTCGTCGGCATCCTGCGGCAGGTAAGTGTTGACCAGGGCCACCTCGATGGCGGAGTCCTTCTGCGACAGGATGGTGTAGAGAATATCGCCGCCCATGATGAGCACGGCGAGGATGATGAGGGTCGGGATCCTGTAATATTCCCAGAAATATGCCCATTTCTCCTTGAACGGCTTGCCCTTCAGCTTCTGCCGCTGCTCCCTTATCTCATCGTTTACGGAATTCCCTGCCGCCATATGTATGGCCCCCTTTGTATTGAAATATCGGTTCTTTGGGCTCATCCTTCCCGCGCGGGGACGGCGGGCCGTCATCCTTCGGACCTCTTTTATCATAGTCTTTTGTCCCCGGAAAGTCAATGTGCGGCGCCCGAAAGAAGCGTGAAAAAAGGATGAAAAAAATA
This sequence comes from uncultured Eisenbergiella sp., assembly GCA_947631815.1. Taxonomy (GTDB): domain Bacteria; phylum Bacillota; class Clostridia; order Lachnospirales; family Lachnospiraceae; genus Gallintestinimicrobium. Next base: position 18,098 of record CANRMT010000040.1, on the reverse strand, counting down.
TAAACCCGGATTTTCATCCCGGCAGTTTTCCTACGGGGAGCGGGCTTTCTGTCGGCGCTGTTCCATTTGAAATGGCGGCGAAGAAGAGGAATGCCGCGAAATGGAAACCGCAGCTGAAAAAAAATCGGGACAACCGCTCCTGCAGCCTTGAAAAACAGGCTGTTTTGTACTATGATATGGATAATGGAAGCGTCGGGCGGGTTTCGGAACGGATGGGACAGGCACGGCACCGGCGTTCCCGCTTATTCTGAGAAAGGGCGGTATGATATTATGGAAAGTTATGTGGAATGCATGGTGGCGCGCAGGCCCTCGGCGGCGATGAAGGCGCTGAAGATCGCGCTGATCGCCATTGCGGTGATCGGTTTCATCTTAGGGGCCAGCGGGCTGATCGTTTTCCTGATCGTGGCTGCGGCCGCGGCGGTGGGCGCTTATTTCGCGGGGCTGCATTCGAGCCTGGAATATGAATATCTGTATGTGGACCGGGAGATCACCGTGGACAAGATCCTCAACAAGACCCGCCGCAAGCGGGTGGAGCGCTTCGAGGTGGACCGCATCGAGATCATGGCGCCCATCCATTCCTGGCATCTGGACAGCTACAAGAACCGGGAGTATAAGGTGACGGATTATTCCTGCGGCGTGGAGGAGAAGCCGGACCTGCGCTACGCAGTCATTTACGACGGCGGCCGGAAGATCATTTTCCAGCCCAGCATCGCGATGGTGAAGGCGATCCAGTCCGTCGCCCCAAGAAAAGTATTTTCGGATTGACAGACAGGGACAAGTCTGCTACACTCATACTATTCATCTAAAAGAAACACGCCCGGCGTGTTTCTTTGTTATAATGAGCGTCGGCGGGAGAAGGAGTCTGGTCTTCCGGCGGACGGCGGGGCCCAGGGCTTCGGGCCCGGATCTATGCAGCAGGATACGCACAAGCACGACAGGAGGAGAAGAGATGGGTCAGATTATTGGCGAAGGGATCACCTTTGACGATGTGCTGCTGGTACCGGCATATTCGCAGGTGATTCCCAACCAGGTCGACGTGACGACCTGGCTGACGAAGAAGATCAGGCTGAACATTCCGTTGATGAGTGCCGGTATGGACACTGTCACGGAGCACCGGATGGCGATCGCCATGGCGAGGCAGGGCGGCATCGGCATCATTCATAAGAACATGTCCATCGAGGCGCAGGCCGATGAGGTGGACAAGGTAAAGCGTTCCGAAAACGGCGTTATCACAGATCCTTTTTCTTTATCCCCGGAGCATACTCTGGCGGATGCCAATGAGCTGATGGCGAAGTTCCGCATATCCGGCGTGCCCATTACCGAGGGCAGGAAGCTGGTGGGGATCATCACCAATCGCGATCTGAAGTTCGAAACCGATTTTTCCAAGAAGATCAAAGAGTCCATGACCAGCGAGGGTCTGATCACGGCCAAAGAGGGCATCACCCTGGAGGAGGCCAAGAAGATCCTGGCCAGAGCGCGCAAGGAGAAGCTCCCCATCGTGGACGACGATTTCAACTTAAAGGGCCTCATCACGATCAAGGACATTGAGAAGACCATCAAATATCCGCTGTCCGCCAAGGATTCCCAGGGACGGCTTCTGTGCGGCGCGGGCGTGGGCATCACGGCCAACGTGCTGGAGCGCGTGGCGGCGCTGGTGGAGGCGAAGGTGGACGTGGTGGTGCTGGATTCCGCGCACGGCCATTCCGAAAACGTCATCCGCTGTCTGCGGATGATCAAGGAGGCATACCCGGATCTGCAGGTGATCGCGGGCAATGTGGCCACCGGAGAGGCCACCAGGGCGCTGATCGAGGCGGGCGCGGACGCGGTGAAGGTGGGCATCGGCCCCGGTTCCATCTGTACCACCCGCATCGTGGCGGGCATCGGCGTGCCGCAGATCACGGCCATCATGGACTGCTACGCGGCGGCGAAGGAATACGGCATTCCGATCATCGCGGACGGCGGCATCAAGTATTCGGGCGAGATCACCAAGGCCATCGCGGCGGGCGGCAGCGTCTGCATGATGGGCTCCATGTTCGCGGGCTGCGACGAGAGCCCCGGTGATTTCGAGCTGTATCAGGGCCGCAAATATAAGGTATACCGCGGCATGGGTTCCATCGCGGCCATGGAGAACGGCAGCAAGGACCGCTATTTCCAGACCGACGCCAAAAAGCTGGTGCCGGAGGGCGTGGAAGGCCGCGTGGCGTATAAGGGGCTGGTGGAGGATACGGTGTTCCAGCTCATGGGCGGCGTGCGCTCCGGCATGGGCTACTGCGGCGCCAGGACGGTGGAGGAGCTGCAGGAGAACGGCAGATTCATGAAGATTTCCGCGGCCGCCCTGCGGGAGAGCCATCCCCACGACATCCAGATCACCAAGGAAGCGCCCAACTACAGCACGGGAGACTGAAACATTCCGTCTGCGTATCGGCTTATATCGTAAACGGCGGCCCCTGCCGCCGTTGGACGTACAATATAAGAAGGTATTCAGACGGTTTTTCTTTTGAAAGGAGAGCATCATGCAGAAAAAATCGCTTGCCAGGGAGCTTCGGGGCAACGCCTATCCGGGCCGCGGCATCGTCATCGGCCGTTCGGCGGACGGCAAAAGCGCGGTGACGGCCTACTTCATCATGGGCAGGAGCGGCAATTCCCGCAACCGGATCTTCGTGGAGGAAGGAGAGAGCATTCGCACCCAGGCCTTTGATCCTTCCAAACTAGAGGATCCCAGCCTGATCATCTACGCGCCGGTGCGTGTGCTGGGAGATGCGACCATCGTGACCAACGGCGACCAGACCGACACGGTGTATGAGGGGCTTGCGGCGGGGCTCACTTTTGAGCAGAGCCTGCGGACCCGGGAATTCGAGCCGGACGGCCCCAATTTCACGCCCCGCATTTCCGGGCTTCTGGAGCGGAAGGACGGCGCCTTTTCCTATACCATGTCGATCTTAAAGAGCGATAACGGGGATCCGTCCTGCTGCTGCCGGTATACTTTTTCCTATGACTGTCCGAAAGCGGGAGAGGGGCACTTCCTCCATACCTACATGGAGGACGGGAGCCCGCTGCCCAGCTTCGAGGGAGAGCCGGAGCGGATAGGCATCGACGGCGATATCGATGCGTTCACCCGGACGCTGTGGGACAGCCTCAATGGGGAAAACAAGGTCTCCCTGTTCGTGCGCTATATCGACATCGAAAGCGGCGCGTATGAGACCCGGATCGTCAATAAAAACCGGTGAGCGTTTTTCCATGTGAGGGGATTTTCAGTGATGCGGCCCCTGCCGGTCAGGGAGCGGCCCGGCCGGAGGGCAGATGTTTTTGGAAAGGAAAAGACGACGATGAATGAGATTCAACTGAAATACGGATGCAACCCCAACCAGAAGCCGTCCCGGATCTTCATGGAGAACGGCGGCGATCTGCCGGTCACCGTGCTGAACGGAAAGCCGGGCTACATCAATTTTCTGGACGCCTTCAACGGCTGGCAGCTGGTGTCCGAGCTGAAAAAGGCCACCGGACTTCCGGCGGCCGCATCCTTCAAGCATGTTTCGCCCGCCGGGGCGGCCGTGGGCCTGCCGCTGACGGAGACGCTGGAGAAGATCTACTGGGTGGACGATCTTGGGGAGCTTTCCCCGCTGGCCTGCGCCTATGCCAGGGCCCGGGGCGCGGACCGCATGTCTTCCTTCGGCGATTTCATCGCCCTGTCCGACGAGTGCGACGCGGATACGGCAAGACTGATCAAGCGCGAGGTGTCCGACGGCGTGATCGCGCCGGGCTATACGCCGGAGGCGCTGGAGATGCTGAAAGCCAAGAAAAAGGGCGCTTATAACGTCATTCAGATCGATCCCGCCTACCGGCCCGATCCGATCGAGAGAAAGCAGGTGTTCGGCATCACCTTCGAGCAGGGCCGGAACGAGCTGGACATCGACGGGGAGCTGCTGTCCCGTTTCGTGACGCAAAGGAAAGAGGTCCCGGAGAGCGCGCTCATCGATATGAAGATCGCGCTGATCACGCTGAAATATACGCAGTCCAATTCCGTCTGCTACGTGAAGGACGGACAGGCCATCGGCATCGGCGCGGGGCAGCAGTCCCGCATCCACTGCACCCGCCTGGCCGGTCAGAAGGCGGACAACTGGTGGCTGCGCCAGTCGCCGCAGGTGCTGGGACTTTCCTTTGTGGACGGCCTGGGCCGGGCGGACCGGGACAACGCCATCGACGTTTACATGGGGGACGAGTATGAGGACGTGCTGGCCGAGGGCGTGTGGCAGACCCGCTTCAAGGTGAAGCCCCCTGTTTTCACCCGGGAGGAAAAGCGCGCCTGGCTGGATAAGCTGACGGGCGTCACGCTGGGCTCCGACGCCTTTTTCCCGTTCTCCGACAACATCGAGCGGGCGCACAAGAGCGGCGTGGCCTACGTCGCGCAGCCCGGCGGCTCGGTGCGGGACGACGCGGTGATCGAGTGCTGCGATAAGTACGGGATGGCCATGGTGTTCACGGGGATCCGGCTGTTCCACCATTGAACTGACATAAGAGCTGGCTGAGGGCATTGCGAGGGCCGGGAACCGATCGACAGGTTTCCGGCCCTGTTTAAAAGCATGGCTGAAACAGGAGCAGGACGGGTCTGCCCGTACAGAGATAAGATCGGAGAAAAGAAAGCATGCTGCAGGCAGAGAAGAGAAAAGAAAGGACTATCACGGAGGCGAAGCGGGAGGGAAATGCGCTGTTCCTTTTTTCGGAAGCCGGGACCATCCGCATGATCCCCCAGACGGACCGGGCGGTGCGCGTTTCCTACACGGAAAACGGCGTTTTCGGAACGGAACAGGGGCAGGAATACGCGGATCTTTCCGCCTCCTGCGTCTGGGACTGGCAGGAGGATGACCGGGAGATCCGGCTGGAGACGGCGGCCCTGCGGCTGACTGTCGTTCGGGCCACGGGTTCTATCCGGTATGAAAAGGCGGACGGAACGAGGCTGGCGGCGGAGCGGGCCTGGGAGAGCAAAAACGCGGAGGCGTACGATGTGTACCGTCCCGTCGGCGGAGAAAATACCCGTTATGAGGAGATCCGCACGCCGGACGGCGTCAAGCGACGGATCCGGGCGGCGGAGAAGGTGTTTGACAGGAAGCTGTGCCGTACCCGCCTGTGCCTGGAATTTGCGCCGGGGGAGCGGCTGTACGGGCTGGGGCAGTCGGAGGAAGGAATATGGGATCTGCGCCATACCGTGCGGTATCTGCACCAGGCGAACTTAAAGACCGCGATCCCACTGCTCCTTTCCGGGAACGGCTACGGGATCCTGCTGTCCACCCAGGGGACGGCGGTGTTCGACGATACGGCGTACGGTTCCTGCCTGTATACGGATGCGGACGAATATCTGGATTATTATTTTCTGGCCGGGAGTCCGGATCAGGTGACGGCGCAGTTCCGGGCCCTGACGGGGCGGGCGGTCATGCTGCCCAGATGGGCCTTCGGGTATATCCAGTCCCAGGAGCGCTACGAATCCGCGAAGGAGCTTTTGGATACGGCGGCGGAATTTCGCAGGCGGGGCATCGGACTGGACGCGCTGGTGCTGGACTGGATGTCCTGGACGGGGGAGCTCTGGGGGCAGAAGAGCTTCGATCCGGCGCGTTTCCCCGATCCGTCGGCGATGACGGACGCCCTGCACGCGCAGGGGGTGCATTTCATGCTCTCCGTCTGGCCCAATATGAGCCCGGCGGGAGAAAACTATCGGGAATTTGAAAAGGCCGGGCTTCTGCTGCCGGGGAGCGAGATCTATGACGCTTTCCGGGAGGAGGGACGGCGGCTGTACTGGAAGCAGGCCGAGGAAGGGCTGTTCCGCTATGGGATCGATGCCTGGTGGTGCGATTCCTGCGAGCCGGTGACGCCGGAGTGGAGCCGGAGGATGAGGCCGGAGCCGGGCGAGATGTACCGGGATTATCTGGAGGCGGCCTCGGAGATCCTGCCGCGGCAGAAGGCCAACGTTTACGGCATGTACCATGCCCGGGCCGTTTATGAGGGACAGCGGGGGTTTCAGGCGCAGTGCAGTTCTCAGGCGCTGCGGGATCCGCAGGGACAGCGGAATTCCCAGGACCGGCAGGACGCGCAGACACAGCGGGAAAAGCGGGTGTGCAATCTCACCCGCAGCGGCTGGGCCGGGAGTCAGCGGTATGGGACGGTCTTCTGGTCCGGGGACACCAGCGCGAAATGGGACACGCTGAAGCGCCAGGTCGCGGAGGGGCTTCATTTCTGCGCCAGCGGCATGCCCTACTGGACGCTGGATATCGGCGCCTTTTTCGTGAAACGGGGAACGCCCTGGTTCTGGGACGGCGATTACGAGCGGGGCAATCTGGATCCGGCCTACCGGGAGCTGTATGTGCGGTGGTTCCAATACGGGGCGTTTCTGCCCGTTTTCCGCAGCCACGGCACGGACTGCAGAAGGGAGCCCTGGCAGTTCGGCGCGCCGGGAGAGCCCTTTTACGAGGCGATCCTCTCCGCCATCCGGGGGCGGTATCGGCTGCTTCCGTATATTTATTCGCTGGCCGGGGCGGTATGGCGGGAAAACGGCACCATGATGCGGCCGCTGGTCTTTGATTTCCCGAATGACGAAAGGGCGGCGGGCAGGATGGACCAATATCTGTTCGGGCCTTCCCTTCTGGTCTGTCCGATCACGGAACCCATGGAAGGAGCGGAATCCGTCCGGAACGTATATCTTCCGGCGGGGACGGACTGGTATGATCCTGAAACGCAGGAGCGGTATGCGGGCGGACAGGAGATCACGGCCCGTGTGGGGATCGGCCGTATCCCGGTCTATGTGAGGGCCGGGGCCATCGTGCCGGTCATGGAGCCTGGAGAGAGCACGGCGGAAATGGAAGGCCGGGATATCCTGCTGCTGGTCTACGGCGGGGCGGACGGAACGTTCACGCTGTATGAGGATGCCGGGGACGGTTACGGCTATGAGAACGGGGAATACTGCCTGACGCGGATCCGCTACCGGGACGCGGACGGGAGCGTGGAGTGGAAGTCCGAAGGAGATACGGCGTTTCGGAAGGGAGAGATCCGAAGCCGCGTGATCCGGGGCGTCTGAGCCCCGTGCGGTTTCCGATGGGCGGCAGGAGATATCCTGTTGGACGGAATGTTTTCACGGAGTGAATACGGATAAATACAGATGAATACGGATGCGCAGGGACTTGCTCAGGAAGAAAAAACCCTGCCGGGATGTGTCTGTCCCGGCAGGGCCTCTTTTTTACCCTTTTATTCAAATGAAATTTGAACCGGAAGATCGGCTATCCGGAAGATATCGGCGGCACTTGGCCGTATCCGGTCCGTTCCTATCCGGTCTGTTCAGGGGACAGCCCCGGTCAGTTGACAAATCCGTCCGAAGCGTAGGTGCCGTCCGTCTGGCCGCCGGGATAGGGCGACGGCTTCAGGCTCAGGTAATATCCGGCCTGGGTGACGCTCATGTAAGGCGCGACATACAGGGCTGCGATACCGCAGGTGACGCTCACCAGCAGGATCCAGAGGATGAAGGAGAGCTGCAGGACGAAATACTCCCAGATATGGCCGGACATCAGCAGCTTGCTCTCGTTGACGCATTCCCGGATGCCCTTATCCGGGTTTTCCGCCAGGATGAAGAACGCCTGGGAATACCGCAGGGCGGCGATGATGCCGGGGATATAGCACAGGCAGCTCCAGAGCATGATGAACAGGCTCATCCACAGGGAAAGGCCGAAGACCTTGAAGAGCATGTGGAAATGGCCGAACAGATCGCCGATACCGGCCGCTTCATGCTTGAAGACCTTCAGGCTGTAGACGTAATAGCCATATTCCACCGTGGCGAGCAGGAGAGCGATGATGACGGCCGCGACGAAGTAGATCAGCGCCCCCACAACGCTGACCGCATCAGAGCCCGTGAGCGCTCCGCCGATGCTGAAAATGGCGGATACGACGCCCAGGATGATGGATGCGGCGATGCTGACCGCCAGCAGGGCCAGGGTGACCAGGACGGGATGGGGATTCGCCAGGCGCATGGCATCCTTCGCATCCTGTTTTAACAGTGCGCGGTTCATAAAAAGTACCTCCTCATAATGTAATAGGCATGCATCGATTGCAAAACCATGATTAAGTATAACATATTATTCGGAAATAGGGTATATCTATTATGTATTTTTCCTTTTCCTCATTATGTTTTTTTCATATACAGAGGCTTTGCAGTCTGTATCCTCCGCGCCGGACGGCGCTTTTTTCTTCCTGAAGCGTGTCAGATCACATTTTGTGCATCATATCTTGCACAATAAAGAAAAATATGATAATCTGTGAAAGAAGGGAGTGCACAAAATGAAGCTGAAGAGGGAAACCTATCTGAAACAGATCCGTCCGTATTATGACTCTGATATCATCAAGGTGATCACCGGGGTGAGAAGGGCCGGGAAATCAGTCCTGCTTGAAACGATCCGGGATGAACTGGCCGAAAAGGGCGTTGCGGAAGACGATATGATATACCTGAATCTCGAGGATATGGATTATGCGTACATTGCCGACGCCTCCGATCTGAACAGGGAGATCAAAGGCCGCATCACGCACGGCGGCAGATACTATATCTTTTTGGATGAGATCCAGCACGTGGAGCAGTTTGAAAAGGCGTTGGCGTCCTTCCGGGCGTCCCTGAATGTGTCGCTGTTTGTTACCGGAAGCAATTCCGCGCTGCTGTCGGGAGAGCTGGCGACGCTTTTGACGGGCCGTACCGTCGAATTTGAAATCCTCCCGTTTTCTTTTTATGAAATGGAGCAGTATTATAAGCTGAATGAGATGGAATGGAGCGAGGAACTCTTTTTCGATTATCTGAAATGGGGCGGCTTTCCCCTTCGTTTTGATTACAGGGACGAGGCTTCCGTACGGAGATATCTGATGAATCTGTATGAAAGCATCGTGAGCCGGGATATCATCGGGAAGGGGAAAAATGCGGAAAGGAGGACCTTTCTGGAAATATCCCTTTATATCCTGGCAAATGCCGGGAAAGAGCTTTCCGTTGACAATATCACGGCCGCGTACCGGAAGGAGAATAAGGAGATCTCCAGAAGGACGGTCTACAACTATCTGGAGAAAATGAAAAAGGCATACCTGATCCATGGGGTGGGCAGGTATAATATCGTCGGAAAGGCGGCGCTCGGCAATCGGGAGAAGCAATATGCCGTCGATACGGGGTTTCGGACGATCAATACCAACACGATCAATTATGAAGATACCTTTTTCCTGGAGAATGTCGTCTACAATGAGCTGCTCGTGCAGGGATATACGGTATATGCAGGCAAAACCTATAAGGGAGAGATCGATTTTGTGGCGATCCGGAACGGGAAAAAATGCTTCATTCAGGTGGCGTATCTGCTGATAAACGAAGAAACCGTAAAAAGAGAATTCGGCGCGTATCATAAGATCACGGACGCATCGCCGAAATATGTCATGTCTCTCGATAAGATCGATATGAGCCATGACGGGATCATCCATCTGAACATCATTGATTTTCTGCTCAGGAGGAAAGAACTGATCCTGACGTAGATCCGCCGAAAGACGCAGAGACGGCCCGCGGAGATATTTTTTGCAAAACGATTGTAATTTACAGATGAGTTTGTTAAGATAACTTACAGCGAAGCGCAAAGCGCGGGTCCGGTCCGGATCCCCGGACGGGCGCGGCAGGAGGCGCAAAAGGAGGAGGCCGCCCGTCGGAGGCGGTATTATGAAAGATGGAACGTGAAAATATGGCAGCGGAAGAGAATAAGGAAGTCGTTTCCAGAAATTTCATTGAAATGCTGATCGACCAGGATCTGGCGGAGGGCGTATACGATACGGTGCACACCCGTTTCCCGCCGGAGCCCAACGGGTATCTTCATATCGGACATGCCAAGAGCATCCTGCTCAACTACGGTCTGGCGCAGGAGTACGGCGGCAAGTTCAACATGCGTTTTGACGATACGAACCCCACGAAGGAAAAGACGGAGTTCGTGGAGTCCATTCTGGCGGACATCAAATGGCTGGGGGCCGACTGGGAGGACAGGCTGTTCTTCGCCTCCAATTATTTCGGGCAGATGTACGAGGCCGCGGTGAAGCTGATCCGGAAGGGCAAGGCCTATGTCTCCGATCTGAGCGCGGACGAGATCCGGGAGTACCGGGGGACGCTGACGGAGCCGGGCCGGGAGGATCCTTCCTCCGGGCGGAGCGTGGAGGAGAATCTGCGCCTGTTTGAGGAGATGAAGGACGGCGTCTATCAGGACGGCGAAAAGGTGCTGCGGGCCCGCATCGATATGGCCAGCCCCAACATGAACATGCGCGATCCGGTGATCTACCGGGTGGCCCACATGAGCCATCACAATACGGGAGACGCCTGGTGCATTTATCCCATGTACGATTTCGCCCATCCCATCGAGGACGCCATCGAGGGGATCACGCATTCCATCTGTACGCTGGAGTTCGAGGATCACAGGCCGCTGTACGACTGGGTGGTCCGGGAACTGGAATATCCGCATCCGCCCCGGCAGATCGAGTTCGCCAAGCTGTATCTGACCAACGTGGTGACGGGCAAGCGCTATATCAAGAAGCTGGTGGAGGAGGGGATCGTGGACGGCTGGGACGATCCCAGGCTGGTTTCCATCGCCGCCCTGCGCAGAAGGGGCTTCACGCCGGAGTCCATCCGGATGTTCGTGGAGCTGTGCGGCGTCTCCAAGAGCAATTCCTCCACAGATTACGCCATGCTGGAGTATTGCATCCGGGAGGATCTGAAGCTGAAGCGTTCCAGGGTGATGGCGGTGATCGATCCGGTGAAACTGGTGATCGACAACTATCCCGAAGGACAGGTGGAATATCTGGACGTTTCCAACAATCTGGAAAACGAGGCGCTGGGGAGCCGGAAGGTGCCCTTCGCCAGAGAGCTCTATATCGAGCGCGAGGATTTCATGGAGGAGCCGCCGAAGAAATATTTCCGGCTGTTCCCCGGCAATGAAGTGCGCCTGATGAACGCCTATTTCGTGAAGTGCACCGGTTTTGAAAAGGATGAGAACGGTAATGTGACCGTGGTGCACTGTACCTACGATCCCGAGACCAAATCCGGCAGCGGCTTCGAAGGCCGCAAGGTGAAGGGGACCATCCACTGGGTCGCCTGTGGGACCGCCGTAAAAGCGACCGTGCGCCTGTATGAGAACATCGTGGACGAGGAAAAGGGCGTTTACAATAAGGAGGACGGTTCTCTGAACTTAAATCCCAATTCGCTGACCGTCCGGGAAGCCTGGCTGGAGCCGTCCCTGCGGGACGCGAAGCCCTATGAGAGCTTCCAGTTCGTCCGCCAGGGCTATTTCTGCGTGGACTATAAGGATTCCAAGGAGGGGGCGCCGGTGTTCAACCGCATCGTTTCGCTGAAGAGCTCCTTCAAGCTGCCCAGGCAGGGCTGAACGAAAAAACGAGAGGCCGTCACACGCTGTGCGGCGGCCTGCCTGTATCGGAACGTGACGGGGCTGCTGCAAAATAGATGAGCGATCTATGGAGCAGCTGCTTTTCAGTTGTTTAGCGGCACTCTCTTCTTTTCTGCCTGCGCACCCGGTTGATGTGCCGCTCGAAATCGCCGCCCCGGATCAGCTCCGCCAGGACGTACTGGATGAAGGTGGGAACCGTGCAGGAGTAAAAACCGAGTTTCTTTTCAAAAAGCGGGGACAGGCGTTCGGGCAGGACCATATAGCCGGTCCGCAGGGACGGCGAGACGGTCTGGGAAAAGGTGTTCATGTAGATCACATTTTCCCGGTCCGTGTGGGTGAACAGGGTTTCCTCCGGTTTTCTTGAAACGGAGAATTCGGATTCGAAGTCGTCCTCCACCAGATAGCGGTCCCCTGTGCCCGCCCAGCGGATGTACTCGTGCCGCTTGGAGGCGGAGGCGGTCACGCCGCTGGGATAGCTGCGGTAGGGAGAGATATGGAGGATGTCGGCGCCGCTTTTCCAGAGGGCGGCGCTTTCGATGCCGTCCTTTCCCAGCGGGAGCATCTCATAGCGGACATTGCAGGCCTGATAGACCTGCTCTATTTTTTTGTAGGAGGGGGATTCGATCCCGTACGTCCGGTCCCGGCCCAGCAGCTCGACGATTAGGCTGTAGAGGTATTCGGAACCGGAACCGATGACGATCTGGGCCGGATCGGCGAAAATGCCGCGGCTCTGGGCCAGATACTGGCTGATGGCACGGCGCAGATACAGACAGCCCTGCCCCGGAGAGCGGTCGAGAATGGTTTCCCCGAAGTCGTTCATGACGCGCCGCATGGTTTTGGTCAGGACGGAAAAGGGAAATTCCGGTACGGCGTCGCCGGACGGCGCGGCAGGGAAAGCCGACGCGGTATTTCCGGCCGGCACAGCAGGAAAGGCTGACGCGGTATTTCTGGGCGGCGCGGGAGAAAGCGCCGGGGCGGCACTGTGGATGCCGTCTGCCCGGTGCGGGGACAAGGCGGCGGAATGGAGGCCGTGGGAATGGGAAACGCTTTCGCCGTCGGCGGGTGAGAGAAAGCCGTCCTCCACCCGAAAGCTCACGAAATAGCCGCTGCGCTCTCTGGCCTCGATGTAGCCCTCCTCGCACAGAAGGTCATAGGCGTGCTCCACCGTCACGGTGCTGACGCCGGTCTCGGCCGCGGCGGTCCGGCGGGAGGGCAGCCTGTTCCCCCAGGGGTATACGCCCCGGATGATGTCGTCCCGGATCAGCCGGTAGAGCTGCAGATAGGCGGGCGTTTCGCAGTCTTTTTGAATGATATAGTTCATCTGGTATTATAAAATTCTCCTGTTCTGAGTATTATCATGTATGCAAAACCATTATATACTGTCCCTGTTGAAAAAACAAGCGGGAGGTTTGGACGTGTCTGAGAAAGAAAAGGAATGCGCGCTTCGGACGGCGGAGACCTGTGCGCCCCGGCAAGAGAGAGTCGGCGCGGAGGAAACGGCGGGAGCGAAGCCGCCGCGCAGTGTCCCGGCGCATGACGGCGGCAGGGCTTCGGCGCACAACCATCAGAAAAAGATCGCAGTCATCAATGATTTCTGCGGCTTCGGGCGGTGTTCCCTGGCGGTTTCCCTGCCCATCATCTCCGCCATGAAGATTCAGTGCTGTCCGCTGCCCACATCGATCTTTTCCAACCATACGGGGTTCGACAGCTTTTATTATACCGATTTTACGGAGCACATGAACGCCTATATGGACGAGTGGAGCAGGCTGGATCTGCGGTTCTGCGGCATCCTGACGGGATTTTTGGGCTCGGCGGAGCAGATCGGCATCGTGAAGCGGTTCATGGAGCGGTTCAAGGGCAGGGATACGGTGGCGGTCGTCGATCCCGTCATGGGAGATTACGGGAAGCTCTATCCCACCTATTCTCCCCGGCTGGCGGAGCAGATGGGATCCCTCCTGCCTTTCGCGGATATCCTGACGCCCAACCTGACGGAGGCCTGCATCCTCACCGGGACGGCGTACCGGTCCGATCTGCGGGAGGACGCCCTGCCTCGGATCTGCGAAAAGCTCTGTCTCCTGGGACCGAAAAAGATCGTGATCTCCGGCCTGGAGCGGGGAGAGGATCTGGAAAATTTCGTGTATGAAGAGGGACAGGCGCCGATCCTGATCAAGGAGCACAAGACCGGCCCCTGCCGTTCGGGGACGGGGGATGTGTTTTCCTCCATCATCGCGGCGGACGCCGTAAACGGCGTTCCCTTTCCGGAGTCCGTGCGCAGCGCGTCCGCATTCATCGCGAAGGTGCTGCGGCGCGCGCTGGAGCTGGATCTGCCGAAGACGGACGGAATCTGCTTTGAGGAATTCCTGACGGAGCTGTGAGGCGGGAAACCTTCATGCCTGCATATTGACATCCCTGAGAAGGAACTGGAAAAGGAGAGTGATCTGTAATGAATCTGCGAAAAGAAAAGAACTGCGGTGCTGCTGCGGGCCGCGCGAAGGCCGGTCAGACGGCGGCAGGGCGCGTGAAGGGACGCGGGATCGCTGCGGACAGCGAAAGGATACGGCGCATGTGTCTTTCGGGCGTTTTTGCCGCCGTTATCTTCGTGTTTACGGCGTATTTCCATATTCCCAGCCACACGGGATACACCCATGTGGGGGACGGCTTCCTTTTCCTGGCGGCCTGTCTGCTTCCCGCGCCTTATGCCGCGTTCGCGGGTTCGGCCGGGGCCGTGCTGGCCGACTGCCTGAGCGGATATGCGCTCTGGGCGCCGGGAACCCTGGTGATCAAGGCCGTCACGGCACTGTTTTTCTCCGGGAAGAGCGCCAGGATCGTCTGCGCGCGCAATCTGCTGGCGCTGCTGCCGTCCTGGGCGGTGTGCATCGGCGGATATTATCTGTATGAGGCGCTGATCACCGGAAATTTCGCCGCGCCGCTGGCGGGCATTCCGGGCTATGTGACGCAGTCCGCGCTGAGCACGGTCCTTTTCGTCCTGCTGGGCTCCATTTTTGATAAAATGAAGATAAAAGAAATGCTCTCCTGATCCTGTGCGGTCGGGAGCGTGCGGACCGGACGCCGAAAGGAAGCGCCCGGCGTATCCGGCGCATGCGGACCGGATGCCGAAAAGAGGCGCCCGGCGTATCCGGCGTATGCGGACCGGATGCCGAAAAGAAGCGCCCGGCGTATCCGGCGCGTGCGGACCGGATGCCGCAAGAAGACGCTCCGCGCGGCAGAGAGCATCAGAAACGGAGGAAATGAAATATGATGACCATCACGTATCCCGTGAAAAACGGGATCTATGTAAACATGACCAACCGTTGTCCCTGTGCGTGTACCTTCTGCCTGCGCGGCAACGGCGACAGCATTTACGGCTCCCAGCCGCTCTGGCTGGACCGGGAGCCCACGGTGGAGGAGGTGTGCGAGAGCATCGACGCATGGGATCTGGACCGGCACAGCGAGCTGGTTTTCTGCGGGTACGGGGAGCCGACGGAACGGCTGGCCGACCTGCTGCGGGTGGCGGCCCATGTGAAGAAGGTGAGCGATATCCCGATCCGCATCAACACCAACGGTCTGGCCGATCTGCTCTGGGGACACCACACCGCGCCCCGGCTGATGGGGCTGATCGATACGGTGTCCGTGAGCCTGAACGCCACGAACCGGGAAGAGTATGACAGGATCGTCCGGCCGAAATTCGGCCCGGAGTCCTATGATGCCATGCTCCGGTTCACAAAGGAGTGTACCGCCTTCGTGCCCCACGTGGTGATGACGGTGGTGGACGTGGTGACTACGCCCGAGGAACAGGAGCGCTGCCGGGAGATCTGCGCCTCCCTGGGCGCGGAGCTGCGCGTGCGCCCCTTCGAGAGCTGACGCCCCGTCCCCGGCGATTGATGCGCTGTCCGGCGGGAAGGCCGCGGCAGTCCGGGCGCGCAGAGTACGGCAGTCTGGCCTGAGAGGTCGGGGTTCGAGAGGCCGCGACGGCCCGGGCGTGAAGAGCGCGGCAGTCTGGTCTAAGGGGCCGTGGTTCAAACGGAGAAGCCGTGGCGGTCCGGGCGCCGGGACAGGATCCGGCGCGCCCGGCTCCGATCTGTTTCCGCAGTCATAAAAAAGCGTACCCTTTATCAAAAAGGATACGCTTTTTGCTGTCAGATCGGTTCAAAAGCATCGGGCCGCAGCCGGTATGGATCCGCGGTCGGCTTTAGAAAACGCCGTCGGTCCTGGGCGCTTCCTGCGCCGCATCGTCAGCAGGCGCTTTCGCGGCGGCATCTGTGCCGTCGGCATTCTCTTCCGCGCCGCCGACGGTCTCTTCGGCAGCGGCTTCCGCGGCAGCAACGGTTTCTTCCGCAACGGCAGCCTCCGCCTCTGCGCAGCACTCCGCGCCGGTCACCTCGGCCTCGGGTGTGCTGTCGGCAGCCGGGGCTTCTTCGCCCTCCGTTTCCTGCGCCGCGCCCTTTTCCAGCTTCCCGCTGACGGAATCGATGGCCTTTTCGGTGGCCTCCTTCACCTTGTGGAGCGCGCTCTCCAGATGGCTGTCCACGGACTGGAACTTCTCGCTGTTCTTGATCTTGCTCACGGTCTCGGTGATCTTTTCGCTGACCGCTTTATATTCATTGTTGGATCTGATCTTGGAAACGGTCTCCTCCGCCTTGGCCGTCACATTGTCCCGAAGGGTGGAGGCTTTGTCCTGCGCCGCCTTCAGGTCCAGCGTGACATAAGTATGGCCGTGCTCCGAGGTGGTCTTGGAAAAAATATGGGGCTCCTTCGGCTCGCTCTCGTCCTCGAAATCGTCGTCGTCAAAGGCGGCCTCGTCGAACTCGGGATCCTCATCCGGGGAAAGATCCGAAAAATCGTCGGACGCATCTTCTGCCTTTTCTTTTTTGCTCTGCAGATAGTAGTAGGTGCCTGCCGCCGCCGCTCCGGCTACAGCCGCGAATGCCAGAAATTTTCCAAATTTGTTTGCCATGATATCCCTCCATAAGTTTGCTCAGATTGACTCCTCATTTATTTTAATACTATTTTGCGGAATTGAAAAGGGAGTATGTATAAAAAAACTCTAAAAAACTCTAAAAATGTGCGGATCCCGGGCAGATTTTTGATTTTCCGCGCCTCTCGGATTGAAGACGGCATTTTGTTGTGTTATGATAGGATCATGGAAAAGCGGACAGGGCAGGAGAAATACCATGAACGATAAATTCTTTGATCTGAAGCAGGAGAAACAGAACCGGATCATCAACGCGGCGCTTTCCGTCTTCGCGGCGGAGGATTACAGGCATGCCAGCACGGACGATGTGGTCCGGCGGGCCGGTATCAGCAAGGGGCTGCTTTTCCACTATTTTGAGAGCAAGCTGGGCCTGTACGGGTTCCTGTTCGATTACAGCGTGCGGTTCATGCTGCTGGAATATTCCCACGAGGTGAAGCGGTCGGAGACGGATTTCTTTGAGCTGGTACGCCAGACAGAGCGCGCGAAGATGCAGGTGATGAAGCTCTATCCCTGTATGCAGCAGTTCATCAACCGGGGGATGGCCGAGGACTGCCCGGAGGCGGCGGAGGCCATCGGGCAGAGGAGACAGGACTACCGGGAATGGATGGAATCCTGCTTCATGCAGGCGGATTACAGCGTGTATGCCGGGATCGGGGAGCCTGCGCGGCTCATCAATCTGGTCCGCTATGTGATCCGCGGCGTGACGGAGGATGTGACCCTGCGCTATGACTTCACGCCGGAGAAGCTGTACGGCGAGGTGGGAGCGTACATCGATCTGCTGCAGAGCGCGTGGACGGATAAGAAGGATTGAAAAGACATCTGCGGCCGACCGGGCCGCCTGGCAGCACGTCCGCGGGCCGCGCGGCGGGAGCGGACGGAGCCGGGGGATGTCTGTACGATAAAACAGCCGCAGCGGCGGCAGAATGTGAGGATGCCATGAAAGAAAAGCTGTACACGATACCGCTCAACGATGCGGTAAACGCCAACGACGAATGTCCGTTCTGCTACATCGAGCGCAATGTGGAGCAGGATCTGATGGACTTTGTGCTGGGCTCCTGCGCCTCCTATATGGAGAGCGATGTCCGGGAGGATACGGACCGGGAGGGCTTCTGCCGGGTCCACATGAAGAAAATGTTCGATTACGGCAACACGCTGGGCAACGGCTGGATCCTGAAGACCTACTACAAGAAGCTGCTGAAGGAGATGGATACGCAGTTCAAGCAGTTCAGGCCCGGGAAGATGTCGATGGCCGACCGGCTGCGCAAGGCGTCGTCGAGCAACGCCATCGGGCAGTGGGTGGCGCAGAAGGAGAGCACCTGCTATATCTGCGACCGCTTCAAAAAAGAATACGAGCGTTATCTGGATACCTTTTTCTATCTCTATAAGAACGATCCCGCCTTCGTGGAGAAGATCAAAAACGGAAAGGGCTTCTGCCTGCATCACTTCGGCGAGCTGTGCAGCGGCTCCGACGCGCGGCTGAACGATAAAGAAAAAGCGGATTTCTACCCGATGATCTTCGAGGTGATGCGAAAGAACACGGAGCGCATGTCGGCGGATGTGGACTGGCTCATTGAGAAGTTCGACTATCTGAACAAGGACGCGGACTGGAAGACATCGAAGGACGCGATCCAGCGCGGCATGCAGAAGATCAAGGGCGGTTATCCCGCCGATCCTGTCTATAAGATGAACAA
>CANRMT010000039.1 GCA_947631815.1 uncultured Eisenbergiella sp. | reverse complement strand
TTCAGGCCGACCTTGGAATAAGCGTCCTCAGAGGTGGTCAGCAGCTGCGTCACCGTTACGTCGTCCTGCTCCCGGATCAGGATCGGCTGCGCATAGGGCATCAGGATATAGTCATAGGCCTCTCCGTACACGCCCGAGGTCAGCGGATCGGACTTCACCTCCGGGATCAGATATACGGGGCTCTGATACATCCTGTCCGCATCCGGCTCCACGATCAGACCGTCGCCGACAGACAGCCCGAACCAGTCCAGCACACGGGACAGATTCGGTCTTTCCTGAGAAAACAGGTCGGTGTACTGCGTCTCCATCAGCAGAGAGCCGCCCTGCTCCAGATAGGCGATGAGCTTATCGGCGTCATCCTCGCCCAGATCCATGGTGGGCGCGATGACCATCACGCCGCTGGCATCGTCCGGTACGCTGTCCTCGGTCAGAAGCGCCAGATTCCCGGTATCGGCGTTGGCCTTCTCCATCCCTTCCGCGAAGCTGCCGGACAGCGGATATTCGTCGTGCCCCGTGAGCTGATAGATCACCGGCGCGCTGTCCCCGGTCACATAAGCGATGGCGCTGGTCAGAAGCCCCTCCGCGTCGTAGCCGGTCACAGTGCTGGTATAGGAGTTGTAATCGTAGCTTCTTTCGTAAACGTCGCTGTAATTCACCACCTTGAACCGCTTGTCGGACTCCACGATCATGGAATTCAGGGTGATGGAATCAGTATAATTCCGGTAAAAATCCGGCGATACCACCGGATCCTTATAGACCAGCTTCACGTGATCGGAAAGCTCCGCATAGCGCTCCAGCGTAGTCTTCAGCGTTTCCTCCAGTCCGCCTTCCGACTGCAGGATATAGACGGTCACATCCTCGTCCAGGCCCTGCACCAGATTTTTCGTGGTGTCGGTAAGGGAATACAGCTTCTCCGCCGTCATGTCCAGCGTGGTGTAACGGCTGGGCAGCGCGCCTACGGCCAGGTTCACGAATACGGCGATGACCAGCACCACGGCGGTCATGCCCGTGCTGTAGGCGCCGAACTGCAGGGTCTTCACCGAGATCTGATACCGGCGCTTCTGGATGGACTGCGTGGTCAGAAACAGGAAGACGGCGATGATCGTGAAGAAATACAGGACGGCCTTCAGGTCCAGCGTACCGCCCATCAGATCGTCCAGCCTTGCGGAAAAATCAAAGGCGCTCAGGATCCGCGTCAGCAGATTCCCGCTCCGGGAAATGAGGGAGCAGATGCCCGACATCATGTAACCCACGAACAGCACCGCAAAGCTCACCACTGCCGCGATGACCTGACTTTCCGTCAGGGAGGATACGAACAGGCTGACAGCCAGGCAGGCCAGGCCGAACAGATAATAGACCAGGATCGCCGTATAGCTCTCCCCCATGGGAACGCTTCCGTATTGCTTCAGGATCAGCGGAAAAAGCGCCATGACGGCCACGGGAACGGTGAACACCGTCGCCATAGCCAGATATTTTCCCCAGACGATGCCCCCGATGGACACCGGAGAGGTCAGGATCAGCTGATCCGTTTTCTGCTTCCGTTCCTCCGCCAGGATCCGCATGGACAGGATGGGGGTGGTCAAAAGCAGCAGGAACAGAATGCTGGACACCGTATCGGCCACGCTCCCGTATCCCTCCAGCAGATTTACGACAAAAAAGTACAGCCCCGCCAGGCAGACATGGGCCGCGATGAACAGCCAGCCCGTCACCGTGGTGAAGAAGGTCTTCAGTTCTCTTTTATAGATCGCAGTCATTGCGCATCGCCCCCTTTCTCCTCGGCCGCATTCTCATCCGCCGCATCCTCTCCGGCGGGAACATCCACTTTGGCGCCTTCCTCCGGCACGGTTTCCTCTATAGCCTCTTTTGTCTCATCCTCCGGCACGGCCTCCTCAGCGGACTCTTTTATCTCATTCTCCGCCGCATCCGGGCCGCCTTCCGCTCCCGGATTTCCGTGTTTTCTCCGCGCTCCCGGCAGATGCTTCCGCTTTCCCGCTTTTTTGTCGTCCCCTTCGCCCGGATTTCCTTCCGTCAGCTGCAGGAAGATATCCTCCAGAGATTCCTTATTTCTCTGCAGGGACAGGATCGGCATCCTGTAATCCGCCAAACCGAAAAACAGGCCGTCGCGCACATCGAAACCAGGCTTCTCCCAGACGGACACCTTCACTTCTCCCTCCGGCGCATCGGCGAAGGCGAAACGGTCCACACCCTCCGTCTTCTGCAGAAGCTGCTCCAGAGGCTCTCTCATGCCCCGCACCTCCAGCTCCAGACAGGCAGCGCCCTGCATTTTCTCCTGCAGGCCCTGCGGCGTATCGCTGGCCACCAGACGTCCCTTGGAAATGATCAGGATCTGATCGCAGACCGCGCTCACCTCGGAAAGGATGTGGGAGCTTAAGATCACCGTGTGCTTTTCCTTCAGCTTCACGATCAGCTCCCGGATCTCGATCATCTGCTTGGGATCCAGCCCCACCGTGGGCTCGTCCAGGATGATCACCTGCGAATCTCCCAGCATGGCCTGCGCCAGCCCCACTCTCTGCCGGTAGCCCTTGGAAAGATTGGCGATCAGACGCTTTCTCACATCGTCAAGCTGCGCCGTACGGATCGCGGATTCCATGCTTTCGGCCCTTTTGGCGGCAGGGATCTTTTTCAGTTGTGCCGCGAACCTCAGATATTCCTCCACCGTCATCTCCTGATACAGCGGCGGTATTTCCGGCAGATAACCGATGGTCTTCTTGGCCTCCTCCGGCTCCTTCATGATATCATGACCGTTCACCTTCACCTCTCCCGAGGTGGGCGCCAGATAACCGGTGATGATGTTCATTGTGGTAGACTTTCCCGCGCCGTTTGGTCCCAGAAAGCCATAAATCTGACCGTCCTGAATGGTCACTGTCAGATCCCTGACTGCAAAATGATCGCCATACTTCTTGACCAGATGCGATATTTCGATCATAACAGAATCCTCCTTCTCCTATTCCGCAGAAACGGGATATGGCTCCCGCACACGTTCTAACCCAATATATGAGATATTTGTGTTCAAACGGCGGGGATTTTGTGAGAAATTGATGAAAAAAATGTGATGAAACTGTGAAAACGTTCCGAACAAAAGACACTTAGAGATACTTTAGAGCCGCGAAAAGTATGCTGGACCGGTAAGCCGCGCGAGAAAGGATACCAAAGATATGGTAAGAGAAACCAGACAGCCGATGCGCCCGCGCAGGAGAAAAAGGACCTCACCCGGCATCCTCCTGCTCCTTCTGACCGCCGCCCTTCTGATCCTCTGCTTAGAGATCCGCCGGATCAATGCCCGGCTGGACGTCATGCAGACCCGGATCCGGCAGATCGAAGGGGCCGCCGCACAGCCTGAGCAGGAATCGGAGTCCCTGCCGGATACGGCTGAGGAACGGGATTATATCAATACCCTGCCCACGCTGGACGTGGGGAAACCGGTGGAGCGCACCGAGGACGAGGTGCTGGAACATCTGACCCGTCTGGGAAAAGAAAATCCCGTCATCGCCGGGATCGCCGCCTCCTATGCGGACTATCCCATAGCGCTCCTGACCGCCCTGGCCAACAACCCGGAAATGGCGGATTTCGCGGCCGGATATCCCGCTTCTGCCGGATCCGGCTCCGCCGGGGAACTGCCCGCAGACGGACTGACGCAGAATGAGCGGGCGCAGAGCTGTCCGCTGCTGCTGCAGTGGGATCCCCGATGGGGATATCATTCCTACGGCGCCAAAAGCTGCGTCGCCCTGTCCGGCTGCGGCCCCGCCTGTCTCTCCATGGTGCTCTTCTCCCTGACCGGAGACGCCTCCCTGACGCCGGATAAGATCGCGGATTACAGCACGCGGAACGGCTACTATGTGGACGCCAGCGGCACCGCGTGGGCGCTCATGGAGGATCTGCCGGAGGAATACGGCGTACGGGTCAGCAAGCCCTCCGCGTCGGAGGCAGCCATGAAGGCGCTGCTGGACAACGGCTCACTGATCATCTGCGCCATGTCCCGCGGCGATTTTACCCTGGCCGGGCATTTCATCGTGATCCGGGGATACGACCGGGAGGGCTTCCTGGTGAACGACCCCAACTGTCTGTCCAGGAGCCGCAGGCACTGGACATTCTCTCAGCTCAAGCCCCAGATAAAAGGAATCTGGGCCTATACCAAAGCACAGGCCCAGACCAGCTCCTATATGATCCGTGAAGCCGGATGAACCGGCCCGGATGTTTCACTTACCTCCGTGTACGGTCGGAAGTCACCGGCCTGCACGCGCCGGATGAACGCCTCACGGCTTCTGCACGATGTTCACCAGCCTGCCGGGCACGTAGATCTCCTTCACCACCGTGCCGGTCAGCTTATCCGCTACCGCTTCCTTTGCGGCGGCGATCGCATCTTCCCTGGCCGCATCCGCCGGGATCCGAATGGCGGCGCGCACCTTGCCGTTCACCTGCACCGCGATCTCGATGACGGCCTCCACGGTCTTTTCCTCTTCCCACTTCGGCCATTCCGCCTGATACAGGCGGCCTTCATAGCCCATGCTCTCCCAGAGCTCCTCCGTGATGTGGGGCGCCACGGGATTCAGAAGAATCAAAAGGGTCTTAAACTCGTCCCGGGTCACCTTTCCGGCCTTATAGAACTCATTGATCAGCGCCATCATGGCCGCGATGCCCGT
Organism: uncultured Eisenbergiella sp.; assembly: GCA_947631815.1. Classification (GTDB taxonomy): domain Bacteria; phylum Bacillota; class Clostridia; order Lachnospirales; family Lachnospiraceae; genus Gallintestinimicrobium. Next base: position 17,526 of record CANRMT010000039.1, on the reverse strand, counting down.
GTTGTACTTCAGGCTCTCGTAGTCGTTGGAAACCTTCTTGATGGTCTGATGCATCTTCGTCTCCAGCGCTTTGGAATAGCCGCTCTCCTCCGTCACCAGATCCGCCAGCTTCCAGACGCGCTCCAGGAACCTGCGGCAGCCCCGCACGCCCTCCTGGCTCCAGGCGGCGCTCAGATCGAAGGCGCCGATGAACATCTCATAGGTCCGCAGCGTGTCCGCGCCGAATTCGTTCACGATATCGTCCGGATTGACTACATTGCCCCTGGATTTGCTCATCTTTTCGCCGTTCTCCCCCAGGATCATGCCGTGGGAGGTGCGCTTCTTGTAAGGCTCCGGGCAGTTGACGATGCCCTGGTCATAGAGGAATCTGTGCCAGAACCGGGAATAGAGCAGATGCAGGGTGGTGTGCTCCATGCCGCCGTTGTACCAGTCCACCGGGAGCCAGTATTCCATGGCCTCCCTGCTGGCCAGCTCCTTATCGTTGTTTGGATCGATATAGCGGATGAAATACCAGGAGGAACCGGCCCACTGCGGCATGGTATCCGTCTCCCGCTCCGCCTTCCCGCCGCAGCAGGGGCAGGTGGTCTCCACCCATTCCCGCATGGCCGCCAGCGGGGATTCGCCGGTATCCGTGGGCATATAGCTCTCCACCTCGGGAAGCTCCAGCGGCAGCTCCTCCTCCGGGATCGGCACATAGCCGCATTTCTCACATTTCACGATGGGAATCGGCTCGCCCCAGTAACGCTGTCTGGAGAACACCCAGTCCCGGAGCTTATAATTGGTCTTGGGCGTACCGATGCCCTCTTTTTCCAGATATTCGGTGATGGCCTTTTTGGCCTCCTCCACCTCCATGCCCGTGATGAAGCCGGAATTGACCAGACGGCCCGCCGCCACGTCCGTGAAGGCCGCTTCGTTCACGTCCACCGGCCCTTTGGAGCTTTCCACCACCTGAATGATGGGCATGTGGAACTTCTTCGCGAACTCCCAGTCTCTTTCATCGTGGGCGGGCACTGCCATGATGGCGCCCGTGCCGTAGCTCATGAGCACATAATCGGAGACCCAGATGGGGATCTCCACACCGTTGACCGGATTGACGGCGGTCAGTCCGTCGATCATGACGCCGGTCTTTTCCTTCGCCAGCTCGGAGCGCTCGAAATCGGACTTCTTCGCGGCCTGCTCCTGGTAGGCCCGGATCTCGTCCAGATTCCGGATCTGTCCGGCGAACTTCTCGATATAAGGGTGCTCCGGGGAAATGACCATATAGGTGACGCCGAAAAGCGTATCCGGCCTGGTGGTATAAATGCGCAGCTTTTCTTCCTTATCCTTGATGGGGAAATCCACCTCTGCGCCGTGGGAGCGGCCGATCCAGTTCTTCTGGGACACCTTGACCCGTTCGATATAATCCACCGTGTCCAGGCCATCGATGAGCTTGTCGGCGTACTCGGTGATCTTCAGCATCCACTGACTCTTCACCCGGCGCACCACCTCCGCGCCGCAGCGCTCGCAGTGACCGTTGATCACTTCCTCGTTGGCCAGGCCCACCTTGCAGGACGTGCACCAGTTGATGGGCATCTCGGCCTTATAGGCCAGTCCCGCCTTGAAGAGCTTCAGGAAGATCCACTGGGTCCAGTGATAATAATTCGGGTCCGTGGTGTTGATCTCCCGATCCCAGTCGAAGGAATAGCCCAGCGCCTGAAGCTGATCCTTGAAGCGCTTCACATTGTTCTTCGTCACGATCCTGGGATGGATGTGATTCTTGATGGCATAGTTCTCCGTGGGCAGGCCGAAGGCGTCCCAGCCCATTGGATAGAGCACGTTGTACCCTTCCATCCGCCGCTTGCGCGCCACGATGTCCAGCGCCGTATACGGGCGCGGATGGCCCACGTGAAGTCCCTGGCCGGAAGGATAGGGGAACTCCACCAGCGCGTAATACTTCGGCCTGGTGAAATCCTGCGGGGCCGCGAAGGCTTTTTCCTCCTCCCAGATCTTCTGCCATTTCTTTTCGATTTCCTTGGGGTTGTAAACTCTTTCCATATTTCCTCCATGCAAAAGGCCCTTTCTCTCCGTATTATAGAGACGAAAGGGCCAAAGGATTTCGCGGTACCACTCTATTTCACAGCAGGGCCCGTCCGCGGGCCTGTCTGTGCACTCAAGCGCCTGTAACGGGGCGTCCGTCCTTTCCTACTCGCACGGCTTTGGGAAAGGAAGCTCCGAGGCCAGTTCAAAGCGTTCGTCCCGCCGCCTCGCACCCTCCGACGGCTCTCTGCAGGGTCCCCCCGCTCCTACTATTCCTCATCTTCGCTGTTTCCATACTCTGCCGGACGGCATCCGCCGCCCGAAATATGTACTTATTTTATGCTCCCGTACCGTATTTGTCAACCGCTTTTTGCCGCACGGACGGCAGTTCCCCGATCAGACTGCCGGTTCCGGGCTTCCCGCTCCGGAAAACGTTCCGTCCGGGAAAAACAGACGCGGCGGATACACAGAGCGCCGATATCGAAACGCGGCGGTTCAGCCGCGCAGCTTTTCCAGAAGCTCCTCCATATCGATGGGCTTGGGAAGGAAATCGTCCATGCCGCTGTCAAACGCCTTTTTCCGGTCCTCGGCCGTACAGTTGGCGCTGCAGGCGATGATGCGCACCGTCCCGGCGTCGCGCCGACCCAATGCCCGGATCGCGCGGGCGGCTTCAAAACCGTCCATCTCCGGCATCAGCAGATCCATCAGTATGATCCCGTATTTTCCCTCTTCCGATGCTTCAAAGGCTTCTGCGGCCCTGGCGCCGTTCACCGCCAGTTCCGCTTCATATCCGCTTTCCGCCAGCAGCTCCATCATGATCTCGGCATTCAGCTCGTTATCCTCCGCCAGAAGGATCCTGGGCTTTTCCAGAGGCTTCGCCGCGGACGCATCCTCCTGCGCCTCCCCCCGCTTTGCGATCTGTGCCTCAAAGGAAAACGTGAACACGCTTCCCTCATTCGGCGCGCTGGAGACACGCAGCTCCCCGTCCATCAGCTCCACCAGCCTGTGACAGATGGACAGCCCCAGGCCCACGCCCTGATCTCCTCTGGAAACGGAGTCCCGCTCCTGCGCAAAGGAATCGAAGATCTTCTTCTGAAAGGCCCTGCTCATCCCTTTTCCGTTGTCCGCCACTTCCATGACCGTGCGCACCCGTCCGTTCCCGGCGCTCTCCTGGCGCACGGTGACGGACGCGCGGCCGCCCTCCTGCGTGAATTTTCTCGCATTGTCCAGAAGGTTGAGAAGGATCTGCTGAATGCGGACGCCGTCTCCGATGATCACCGGATAGATGAGCTGGCTGTGCACCTGAAAATCGATCTTTTTGTCCTCCATCCCCTTGCGCACGATGGCCTCCACCGTGCCCATCAGGGTCTGAAGATCCACAGGCTCCTGCTCGATCCGCACATCCTTTTTCTGGATCATGGACATCTCCAGGATATCGCTCACCAGCGAAAGCAGATATCTGGCGGTCAGCGTGGACTGGTTCAGATAGCGGGCCAGCTGCTTTCGGTCGTCCATGCGGTAGGACATCAGATAATTCAGACCGATCAGGCCGTTCAGCGGCGTGCGGATCTCATGGCTCATCGTGGACAGGAACCGGCTCTTCGCCCTAGCATCCGCCCTGGCCTGCGCCGACTGGATCTGCTGCCGGATCAGAAGACCGGCCAGAAGGACGATCAGCACGCCCGAAACAGTCAGAGCGATCAGGGCATACCGGTAGCGGTAGAGAAAATCGCTGACCGTGAAGGAGTACCGGTTCTCCATGATGGCCTGGATGGTGAAGCTGTCCACTTCATCCTCCTCCAGCATGTCAATGGACTTATTCAGGATCGAGATCAGGGTATACCCTTCCTCCCCGATCGGCTCTCCGTTTTCATCGAAAGCCACCACGGCCGAAAAACAGAGCAGATCGTCCAGCCCCAGCACGGGGATCACCTTCAGGTTCTCGTACGCCGGTTTGTACAGCCAGTATTCCACGACATACTGGTTCAGGATCATCAGATCGGCATCCCCGTCGTTGACCGCGGCAAAACAGTCGTCTATCGTATCGTAATCCCGGACCTTATAATTCGGGAACGTATCGTGCAGTACCGTGCGGATCGTCTGGGAACCGCTGGAAAGCGCCACCGTCTGTTCGGCGTCATAGGAATAATTATAATCCGCCCGCGCTACGATCACCTTCCTGCCGGACAGATAAGGGCGGCTCATCAGGATCCCCTTGGCGTCCGCGTTGGCGCGGTTGTATTCCACGCTGGTGACCAGATCGATCCCCTGCTCCATCAGATAGGAATAGGTCACCGCCCCGCCGGGAAGCGGCACATATTCAAAGGTGAGTCCGCTGATCTCCGAGATCCTATCGATCACGAACCGGGAGATCCCGGCCAGCTTCCCGTCCTTTCCCGTAAAGGAGACGGGGATCCGGTCCTGCACATACCCGACCCGCAGGGCCGGGGCATTCCGTATGTATTCCTGTTCCTCCTGCGTGAACGCAGGCCCCTCTTTCGCCTGGACCTGTGTCCCGGCCAGGACGGCAAAGACCACGGCCAGCGCCAAAAGCATATATCTCCACCTGAAAACGCGGATATGCATATCCATCACTCCATTCCGATCCGGCATTTCCGAAATCAATGGCCCTGAAAAATACTTTTTTATTATACCCCCACTTTTCCGAAATTCAAATATCCTCTCAAAAAAAAATCGAAAAATGCGTCCGCCCAACCCATCAGGCCGCCCCGCCGGAGCCTCGACAGGAGGCACAGCCGTCCGGCGGCCGTATGTATTCCTTTTCCGGACACGCTCGCGCTCGAAAAAAACGCAGCGGTGCTAAACTCAGCTTCGCCCAAAGGGCTTGCTTCGTTAAGCACCGGCGTTTTTTTAACGGTCCGGGAAAATGGAATACATACGGCCGCCGGACGGCTGTGCCTCCTGTCGAGGCTCCGGCGGGGCGGCCTGATGGGTTGAGCGGACGCGGGCCGATGTTTTTTAGAAAGGACAGATGCAGACCGGCATGCCGGTGCGTATCTCGGAGATTTGCGTCAGTGCGCCGCTTTCAGCATCCCGGGAAAAGGCCGCCACACTGTCCGAATCCTGGTTGGCGGCGAGCAGATATTTCCCGCCCGCATCGATCCGGAAATGTCGGGGCGTGCGGCCGCCGCAGGGATAATGCCCGGCAGGAGTCAGCGTGCCGTCCCGCTCGGATATCGCGAACGCGGCCAGGCTGTCGTGTCCCCGGTTGGACAGATACAGATAACGTCCGTCCGGGCTGACATGGAGATCCGCGGCCGTGTTGTGCCCGGCAAAAGTTTCCGGCAGGGAGGAGACCTCCTGCAGAAAGGTCAGCCGTCCGGAAGCGGCCTCATACCGGAACGCCATCACAACAGAGCCCATCTCCCCGCTCACGTACAGGATCCGCCGACCCTTCCCGAACGCCGCGTGTCTGGGGCCGTTCCCGGCTCCCGTCTCAACCTGCTCCGGCAGATGAAGTCCGTCCGCGCCCGCCCGGTAACTAAACAGCCGGTCCAGGCCCAGGTCCATCGCCAGAAACGTATCCGGGCCAGTCCAGATGCAGGAATGCACATGGGGGCCCTCCTGCCTGACGGGATCGGGGCCGCGGCCGTGATGCTGTACGAACCCGGCCTCCGTCAGCCTGCCGTCCTCTCCGATAGCAAACAGGCAGAGACTGCCGCCGCCGTAATTGGACACCGCCGCCCATCTGCGGTCGGGACTGAGCGCGATATGGCACGGATCCGCCCCGTGCGTGGGGAGCGTCTGCCGCAGGAGCAGGCTTTCCGTTCCCTCGTCCCATTCCAGGGCGCTGACGCTCCCCTGCGCATCACCGCCGTATTCCTTTAATTCATTCACACAGTAAACATACCGACCCCCGGACGCTGTCACCCAGGACGGGTTGGGGACCTTTGCCAGCGGACGCAGGGAAAACGGCTGTCCCGTTTCCGCATCCAGCTCCAGCAGGGAAATGCCCGCGCCCGTTCCGTGCACCGTCTCTCCGGTCCCGAACAGAAGGGTTTCCGTATAGCTCCCGATCAGATAACGCTCAACCTGCCGCATCGTCTTCTCCCTTCCCTGTATTGCATCCTCCCCTTGTGCCGCATCGTCTCATTCCTTTTCGACTGCCCGTACCGGGTTCACATCATAGCCCTGCTCATAGGTCAGCGTCACGCGGTCTCCTTCTTTCAGCCGCAGCACGCTATAGAGCGATGCGTCGCTCAGATCCGCGTCGAATACCGCGTCCTCTCCTTCCAGACACAGGAAGTAATGCGTATACCCGTCCAGCACCACCGGCGCGATCACCTCCACCACGCCCGTGATCTCCTTCTGCTCCGCCGCCTCCTGGCTCACGATGCCGTTGGTAGACAGAAGCGCGTTGTAATTTTTCTCACATTCCGCCACGGTATCGCCGATAGCCACCCACTGATATTTCTGAATGTTGATCATGGCGTACTTTTTCACCAGTCCGGCGCCGTCCTTCAGCGCGACGAAATAGGTGGGCTCCCCGGCGATGTTCAGAAGCAGCGGGAAGGTGGAGCGATAGCCCAGGTTCTGTACCTGCCCCTCTGCCGAGGACATGGCGGAGGTCTCGGTGGCGCCTTCGATCTTGTAATAGCGCGCCTCCATGGTGCGCTGGTTCATCAGCACGAAGCCCACGTTGGACTGATCCCCGTTGACGGAGGTCAGGCCCGTATACACCCACACATCGTCGTCCAGCGCGATATAGTTATAGCCGGTGGTGGTGGTCAGGCAGTCCCGCTGTCCCAGGATACTGTTGAAAAAGCCGTGCACCAGCACCCCATGATAGTCATAGAGCTGCATCAGAAGCTCCGCGGAATACACCTTGTCGATCCACTGCGGCACGTCCTCCACCGCATAGTCGATACACTCGCCCGTGACGGCGTTGCAGAGCACCACCCGGCCCACGGTCTGTCCGCCGAAAAGACCGATATTAAACTTTTTCACCGGGCAGACCCAATAAGGCGTGCCCTCCTCATCGATTTCGAAAAACAGCTGATCGTCGAAAATATAGGTGGGATAATGGAACCGAAGATGCCGGTACAGATACCGGTTGAAATATTCCGATTTGGAATATTTGATTCCCTGATCCAGCATCACGATCTCCGTATCCTGGGTCGCCATGTCGATCCGCACATAGGCGGGAATGCCGTTTTTCTGGTTGGTCAGCCACTTGATCGTGCTGGCATATTCCAGCGGCGTCACCCGCACCGGTTTATTCTGATAGTTGAGTTGGGTATAGTCGTCCGACACCTCAAACTGAGACACCATATCCACCAGGCTTCCCATCTTCCGATCCCCAAGCAGAGCCGCCGAGTCCTTGTCCAGCAGCGGGATCGTGCTGTAATCCACCTCATGGATGTCCTGCGTGAAATTGCGCTCCTCCACCGCCAGAAGCTGCTGATAGCGGCCCGCGTTGATGACGGGGGAGGACAGAAACGAGCCGATCAGAAATACGGCCAGGATCAGCCCGAACAGGAGCACAAAGCCCTTCAGCGGCTTCCAGTCCTTCCAGTTCAGCACCGCCTGGGCCCCGTACAGCTTGTATTCCTTCCTGGCCCGCCGCGCCGCGTACAGTGCGGCCGCAAAGGCCACCAGCGCCAGGATGAAAAACCAGAAGCCGCTGGCATGGATATTGACGGCAGGCAGCGTGATGTAATAATAAACGCCCACCGCCAGCAGAGCCAGCACGGCCATCAGCAGATACAGCAATGCTTTTTTTCCTTTTTTCATAGCGATCCCCATTCCGAAGCGTTTATGCGACGGGCAGGAGGGGCCAAAGGCCCCTCCCGGGAAATCCGCAAAGGCGGTTTCCCATAACGGAAGGATGGCACGGAACGTGTCATCCTCCGTTTGCCGTCAGGACTGTTTGTGACGCTCCTGCACAAACAGCCTCTCGTAAAAACAGGACGCCGTTTCCCATGGCGTCCTGTCTGTTCCGACGCGGGAAACGCCGCAAAATGCGGCATCCCCGCGTATCCTCCGAATACCGCCCGGCGGTCAAAAGATCCCGCTTCCCGGATATCCTGAAATCTCTTTTATTCCTCGCTGCCCTCTGCAACGCTGGCCGCCCTGGCCGCGATCTCCTTCTCCTGCACATCGGAAGGAGCCTGCTCATAGCGCGCGAAGGAATATTCATACACGCCGCGCCCGCCGGTCATGGAACGCAGATCGGTACAGTAGCCGTAGAGCATGGAGGTGGGCACATCCGCCTCGATGATCTGCTTGCCTCCTGCCACAGGGGTCATGCCCAGCACTCTGCCGCGGCGCTTGTTCAGGTCGCCCATGACGTCGCCCGTGTAGGAATCCGGCACCGTCACCTTCAGAGAGGAAATGGGCTCCAGAAGCACCGGGCTGGCATCCATGAAGCCCTTCTTGAAGGCCTGGGAAGCCGCCAGCTTGAACGCCATTTCGGAAGAGTCCACCGGATGATAGGAGCCATCGTAAAGGACCGCCTTCACGCCCACCACCGGATAGGCCGCCATCGGGCCCTTCTGCACGGATTCCATGATGCCCTTTTCCACGGCGGGGAAGTAGTTCTTCGGCACCGCGCCGCCGACGACCTCCTGCTCGAACACATAGGACTGCTGCATATCGCCGGAGGGCTCGAAGCGCATCTTCACATGGCCGTACTGCCCGTGTCCGCCGGACTGCTTCTTGTACTTATATTCCACATCGGATTTCTTCCGGATGGTCTCCCGGTACGCCACCTTGGGCGTATCCAGTTCGATCTTCACTTTATATTCGTTCTCCAGACGGCTGGCGACGATGTCCAGATGCTGGTCGCCCATGCCGTACAGGAGCGTCTGCCGGTTCTCCGCGTCGTTGACCACGACCAGCGTCTTATCCTCGTCCGTGATCTTCTGCAGGGACTGTGAGATCTTGTCGATATCGGCCTTGTTGACGGCCTTGTAGCGCTTGGCCGTATACGGCTTCGAGAACTCGGTCCGCGCAAAGGTCAGCGGAACGGCCTTGGTGGAAAGGGTGTCGCCCGTGGTGGCGGAGGACTTGGCCAGCGCGCCCAGGTCGCCCGCGTGCAGCTCGCTGACTTCCATCGGTTTATTGCCGCAGAGCACATAGAGCTTGCCGATCTTGGCCTCTGCATCCTTGTCCCGGTTATACATCAGATCGTCGGTCTTGAGCACGCCGGAGCATACCTTGATCAGCGAATATTTGCCGATGAACGGGTCCACCATGGTCTTGTACACATAGGCGGATTTCGCCTTGGAGAAATCGTAATCCGCATGGAAGATCTCATTGGTCTTGGCATTGATCCCGGCGCACTCCCTGTCCTCGGGGCTGGGGATGTACTTCACGATGTCGTCCAGCAGCGTATAGATGCCCTGGCAGAGCAGGTTGGAACCCATGGATACGGGCACGATGGAGCCGTCGATGACGTTGGTGCGCAGCGCCGCGCGGATCTCCGCCTCGGAGAACGTATCGCCGCCGAAGTAGCGCTCCATGAACTCCTCGCTGGTCTCGGCCACCGCCTCCAGCAGGATGTCACGGTATGTCTCCAGATTGGCCTGGCAGTAATCGGGAACCGGGCAGTCCACCACTTCCTTGCCCTTCCAGCGATGGCCGGTCTCGGAAACCACGTTCACATAACCCACGAAGCGCTCGTTCTCCCGGATGGGGAGATTGAAGGGCGCGATCTTCTTGCCGTACTTCTCTTCCAGAGCTTCCACGATCTGCCGGTAGGACACGTTGTCGATATCCATGCCGGTCACAAAAATGAAACGGGGAAGATGATATTTCTCACAGAGCTCCCATGCCTTCTCCGTGCCGACCTCGATGCCGGACTTGCCGTTGATCACGATGACGGCCGCACCGGCGACGCTCACCGCTTCCTCCACCTCGCCGACGAAATCAAAATATCCGGGCGTATCCAGCACATTGATCTTCACGCCGTTCCACTCGATGGGAATGACGGACGTGCTGATGGAGATCTGTCTCTTCTGCTCTTCCTTGCCGAAATCGCTTATGGTATTGCCGTCCGGCACCTTCCCCATTCTGGACGTAATACCGGACAGATATGCCATCGCTTCCGCCAGGCTGGTCTTGCCCGAACCGCCGTGCCCCAGCAGGACCACGTTGCGGATCTTGTCAGTCGTGTAAATATTCATGTTCATTCCTCCGTATGATGCAGATTCTGGGTATTCTGTCAGAAATTTCAAACCGGAAAAATCGAATCAAAATAACCCCATGGGGATATTTTACTAAACTTTTCAGGGATTGGCAAGCCGTTTCAGCAAATTAAACAGATTTTTCTGCTGTTGATTTCCCCGTTCGGCCATGTTAATATAAAAAGAAGCAAAATTCGACGTGCCAGGCGGCAGAAAAGAGGAAAATCACATGATCACCTGCGGATTTATCGGTTTCGGGCTCATCGGCGGCTCCATCGCGCGTTCCCTGAAAAAAAACAGGACGGACATCCGGATCCTCGCCTGCGATCCCAGCCCGGAGACCAGACGCCTCTGCGCCGAGCAGGAGATCGCCGATGCGGCCTTTGAGACGCCCTGCGATATTTTTCTGGAATGCGATTATATTTTTCTGTGCGCGCCCGTCTCCCACAATGACGAGAATCTGACGAAGATCCTTCCTTTTCTGAAGGAAGGGGCCATTCTGACGGACGTGGGCAGCGTCAAGACGCCCATCAATGACTGTGTCCGCCGCCTGGGTCTGACGGACCGCTTCATCGGCGGCCACCCCATGGCGGGCAGCGAGCGCGTGGGCTATGCCAATTCCAAGGCCTCCCTGCTGGAGAACGCCTACTATATCATGACGCCCGCTCCCGACGTCCCGCAGGAGGCCGTGGCCCGTTTCACGGAGCTTGTCCGCTCCACCGGCGCGATCCCGCTGCTGATCAGCAGCGAAAAGCACGACTACGTCACCGCCGCCGTCAGCCATCTGCCCCATATCATCGCCGCCTCCCTGGTCAATCTGGTAAAGGATCACGACGAGGACGGCGTGATGAAGGCCATCGCCGCGGGCGGCTTCAAGGATATCACCCGCATCGCTTCCTCCTCTCCCGTCATGTGGCAGCAGATCTGCCTGACCAATACGGTCAATATTTCCGGGCTGCTTTCAGACTATATCGCCGCGCTGGAGAAGATCAGGCAGGAGCTGGACGCGAAAAGCGCCAAGGAGCTCTATTCCTTTTTCGAGACCGCCAGGCTCTACCGGGATTCCTTCATCGACGCCAACAGCGGCCCCATCAAGAAGGCCTATACCATCCGCGTGGTGATCCCGGACGAAGCGGGCTCGCTGGCGGAGGTCGCCACGCTTCTGGCCGCCAACGGCATCAGCATCAAGAACATCGGCATCTCCCACAACCGGGAGGTGGAGGAAGGCGTACTGATCATCGAATTCTATGACGAAGCCGCCATCGAGCGGGCCATGAAGCTGCTGACCCGCCGGAACTTCGAGATCGCGGGACGCTGAGACGACAGATAAAAAGCTGCCTTCGGGCGGGGTTTTCTTTCCCGCCTGGGGCAGCTTTCTTTCATTCATTATGATGATCTCTGTGCTGTCGGCCGCATAGACTGCACCGGCAGACAGCCATCCGCACCGATCCCGGCGCTTTTTCAGATTTCTACCAACGCCTTCGCCAGCGCCGCGATCTGCTCCCGGCTCTGTTCGTTCAGCGCCGACTGGACGGTCACCGCAGGCTCCGCGAAGGTGATGTCCTTCGCATTCGCGAACAGGGATCTCATGACCCGGTTGGCCGCGGGCGCCCAGGAGCCGTTCTCCATCAGGGCGACGGTCCGGTTCTGGTAGCCCCGCTCGGTCAGATGCTCGATGAAGGTCCTCATGAACGGGAAAATATCCATATTATATGTCGTGGTGGCCAATACCAGCCGGTCATACCGGAACGCATCCTCCACCGCCTCCGGCATATCGCAGCGGGCCAGGTCGTTGCAGACCACCTTGGGCGCGCCCGCCTCCTTCAGCTTTTCGCACAGAAGATCCACCGCTTCCTTCGTGTGCCCGTAGACGGAGGTGTAGCAAACGCAGATCCCCGCCTCCTCCGGGCGGTAGGAAGACCAGGTATCGTACAGATCCAGATAATAGCCCAGGTTTTCCGTCAGCACGGGCCCGTGCAGCGGACAGATCACCGAGATCTCCAGCCCGGCCGCCTTCTTCAGCACGTTCTGCACCTGCATCCCGTATTTGCCCACGATGCCGAAATAATATCTTCTGGCCTCACAGGCCCAGCCTTCCTCGTCCTCCACGTCCAGCGCCCCGAATTTGCCGAAGCCGTCGGCGGAGAACAGCACCTTCTCCGAGGCCTCATAGACCATCATGACCTCCGGCCAGTGCACCATGGGCGCGAAGATAAACTGCAGCGTGTGCGTCCCCAGCTCCAGCCGGTCTCCTTCCTTTACAAGCTGCTTCTTCTCGATCGAAAGGTCCGGGAAAAACCGGCCGATCATCGTGAAGATCATGGCGTTGCCCACCACCGCCGTGCCGGGGTATTTCTGCACGAAGGCCTCGATGGACGCGGCGTGATCCGGCTCCATATGCTGCACCACCAGATAATCCGGCTGTCTGCCGCCCAGCGCCTCCTCGACTTTGTCCAGCCACTCCTGCGTCTTGCGGATATCGACGGTGTTCAGCACCGCCGCGGCCTCGTCCAGGATCACATAGGAATTGTAGGCCATCCCGTTGGGGACCTCATACTGGCCCTCGAACAGGTCGATGTCGTGATCGTTTACGCCCACATAAAGAATGCTGTCCGTTACATGCTGCATTTTTCAGATCTCCTTTATCAGATATTTTGTTTCCTGTGGCACATTATACTCTGTCCCGGCGGAATCGGCAAGCCGGGAATACGCCCCAAGGCCTATTTCGTACAAAAAATTGCTCCGGTTCAAGGCTTCCGGGGCACATCGGAACAGTGCGACCGGTCCGGTTCGCCGTCAGGACCGAACAGCCGGAAGCTCACGCCTACCCGGATCCGCTTCATCGCCTGCGCCTGCCGGACAGGGGCCGCCGCATTGTCCGCGTATTCCGGATGAGCCGTCAGGAACGCATCCGCGAAATCGTTTTGGTCCCACAGGTGCATGGGCGACCACGCCCGGAAATCGGCAATGTCCATATATCTTTTGACGGTCCGGTATGCGGCCTCCGGAAAACGCGGATCCATCGGCAGCATGCCGTAATCCACGATTTTCCCCCGCAACGGCTCCGTATCCTTTTCAAAGGCCGCACGCTGCATCGCCAGATACCCCTCGTAGCTCCTGATCGGACTTCCCGGGGCTTTCCGTCGCACCTCTGCCGCCCACTGCCCATACTGTGCGGCGCTCAGCGTCTGCAGGAGGAAAAGGTCGCCCGCGTGGAAATACGTCCTGCCGCCGATCCCGGCCAGAAATGCCACGCCCATATCGGTGGATTCCAGCGTGCTCACGACCAGCCTGCCGTCATCGGAGACCAGCTTCTCCTCCCCGACAAAGCAGCTCACCGAATCCCGGATCACCTTCGGAAGCCGGTCGAGCGCATCGTTTATCTTCGGATCGCTGTAATCGTAGCCGAGAAAGACCTGGACCTTCGGATACCGGAGCACCAGATCCAGCGCCCTTGGCTGATAATGATCCTTATGCAGATGGCTGATGAACACGTAGATGGGCCTGTCCTCTCTCAGCGGCGGCAGATCGCTCCGGCGCCAGTCGAAGATCAGCGTCCCCTCCGGCAGCTCCAGCAGGAAGCCGCTGTGACCCAGATAAGTACAGTATACGCTCGCATCTTTGACGGACTGCACGATGAAAACCTCCTCTTTTCACGGATTCAGACTGTTTTTGATTTATTATACTCTGTCCCGGCGGAATCGGCAAGACGGGAATGTCCCGCATGCCGCCGGGAAGCGTCCTGTTCCATCGACCTGTCCGATCGACCCAGGAAGCGCCTCCTTCATAGTAAAATTCACTTTTTCGGCTGACCGGAGAAATGTCCGGCGGTCCGATGAAAAATTTTCGGTCCGAATGCGAAATATTTTTCGATTTCCTGTTGACATTCCCGCGCATATTGAATATAATTTCATTTGAACAGTTATTCAAATATTAAAAGGAGGACATAACCGTGAAGGATACGGATAAACTCATCCGGGACATCGGATCGGATCCGGCCGCTGGAGCCACTTCCGACGGCATTGAACAGGTGCGGGACGCGCTGCCGGACGACGAGATCCTCTACGATCTCGCCGAGCTGTTCAAGGTGTTCGGCGACACCACCCGCGTCAAGATCCTGTACACGCTGTTTGAAAGCGAGCTCTGCGTCAACGATATCGCTCAGTGCCTGAACATGACGCCTTCCGCCGTGAGCCACCAGCTCCGCATTCTAAAGACCAGCAAGCTGGCCAAGTTCCGCCGGGAAGGGAAAACGGTCTACTACTCGCTGGACGACGACCATGTGCGCAGCATCATCGCCCTGGGTCTGGAGCACATCGCGGAGTGAAGAGACGCGCCGGACGGACGTCCGCAGCCAGGGATACGCGGCCCGGCGGCAAAGATCAGAAATATCCTGAAAATCTGAAAATAAAAAATACATCATTCAAAAAAGGAGAACAAAACCATGCAGAAAAAATTCAAGGTCGAAGTGGACTGCGCCAACTGCGCGGCGAAAATGGAGGATGCGGCGGCAAAGGTGGACGGCGTGAACAGCGTCACCATCAGCTTCATGACACAGAAAATGGTGCTGGACGCGCCGGACGACCGGTATGATGCCGTCCTGAAGAATGTCGTCAAAACCTGCAAAAAAGTGGATTCCGATTTCGAGATCCAGATGTAAGACACCGGAAAGGCAAAGTCATGAGCAAGAAACAGAAAAAAGTCCTGATCCGGATCCTGCTGGCGGCCGCGCTGACATTGCTCATCGCGCTCTCTCCCGCTTCCGGCCTGCTGTTGTTTTTCCTCTATCTGATCCCTTACCTGATCATCGGCTATGATGTGCTGCGCAAGGCGGCGCTGGGCGTCGTGCACGGCGAAGTATTCGACGAGAACTTCCTGATGGCCGTCGCCACGGTGGGCGCCATGGCGCTGGGGCTGTTCGGCGACAACAGCTATGCCGAGGCCGTGGAGGTCATGCTCCTCTACCAGGTCGGCGAGCTGTTCCAGAGCTATGCGGTGGGAAAAAGCCGCCGCAATATCACCTCCCTGATGGACATCCGTCCCGACTATGCCAACCTCGAACGGGACGGACAGCTGGAGCGCGTGGACCCGGATGAGGTGCAGACAGGCGATATCATCGTCGTCCGGCCCGGCGAACGGATCCCTCTGGACGGCGTGATCCTGGAAGGGAGTTCCACGCTGAACACCAGCGCCCTCACCGGGGAGAGCCTGCCCCGCGAGGCAGCCTGCGGCGACAGCGTGATCAACGGCTGCGTCAACATGTCCGGCCTTCTGAAGATCCGCGTAACGCGGCCCTACGGGGAATCCACGGTGGCGAAGATCCTGGATCTGGTGGAGAATTCCAGCCTGAAAAAGGCGAAGGCGGAAAATTTCATCACGAAATTCGCCCGCTACTATACGCCCGCCGTCTGCACCGGCGCGGCGGTGCTGGCCGTCCTGCCGCCCCTGATCGCGGGCGGATGGATGGAATGGATCGGGCGGGCGCTGACCTTCCTGGTCATCAGCTGTCCCTGCGCGCTGGTCATCAGCATCCCGCTCTCCTTCTTCTCCGGCATCGGCGGCGCCAGCCGCGCCGGTATCCTGGTGAAGGGCGGCAACTATCTGGAGGCGCTGGCCGATACCCGCACCATCGTCTTCGACAAGACCGGAACGCTGACCAAAGGCGTATTTGAGGTCGCCGAGCTCTCTCCCGCCGAAGGCGCCGACAAAGAAGAACTGCTTGAGACAGCGGCCCTGACCGAAAGCTATTCCGGCCATCCCATCAGCAAAAGCCTGCGGGAAGCGCTGGGACAGGAGACCGATCCGAATCGGGTGACGGATGTGGAGGAGATCGCCGGAGGCGGCGTGACGGCCAGGGTGGACGGTCACGAAACCGCAGCCGGAAACGGACGCCTGATGGAACGCCTTTGCATTTCCTATTTTCCCTGCGAACAGCCGGGCACGGTGGTCTATGTGGCAAAGGACGGGCACTATCTCGGCTCCATCCTGATCAGCGACCAGCCCAAGCCCTCCGCCGCAGCCGCCATCCGCGGCCTGCAGGCCCAGAACGTGCGGACCGTGATGCTCACCGGGGACTCCGGCAGAGTCGCGCAGGCAGTGGCGAAGGAGCTCGGCATCGATGAGTTTCACAGCGATCTGCTTCCCGGCGACAAGGTACAGAAGGTGGAAGCGCTGCTGGCGCAGAAGCCTGCCCGCTCCACGTTGGCCTTCGTGGGCGACGGCATCAATGATGCTCCCGTGCTCTCCCGTGCCGACATCGGCATCGCCATGGGCGCTCTGGGAAGCGACGCGGCCATCGAAGCGGCGGATATCGTGCTGATGGACGACGATCCCCAGAAGATCTCCCTGGCCATGCGAATCTCCCGCAAGTGCCTGCGCATCGTCAGGCAGAACATCGTCTTCGCCCTGGGCGTCAAGGCGGCGTGTCTGATCCTGGGCGCGCTCGGCATCACGGGCATGCAGGCCGCGATCTTCGCGGACGTGGGCGTGATGGTGCTGGCGGTGCTCAACGCCATGCGGGCGCTGAAGGTCTCATAAAGCCGCATATGACCCGCGTCAAAGAGGCCGCACCGCACGGTGCCGCTTTCCATCCCCATGGCACCCGCAGCGACCGTGATGCGCATTCGTTTAGAACAGAAAGGCGGAAGAAATTCATGTTCCGGGAAATGAGAAGAAACAGGCAGGCCATGACGGCGGAGGAAATTCGCCGGATACTCGAGGAGGGAACCTCCGGCGTCCTGGCCCTGTCCGGCGACGGCGGTTACCCGTACGCGGTTCCCTTAAGCTATGTCTATGACGGCTCCAGACTGTATTTCCACGGGGCCAGGAGCGGCCACAAGATCGACGCCATCCGCCGGTGCGAAAAGGCCTCCTTCTGCGTCGTCGCCGCGGACGATGTCGTGCCGGAGGCATACACGACGCGTTACAAAAGCGTGATCGTCTTCGGACGGATCCGCATCCTGGATGACGAAGCGCAGATCCGGGAGGCCATCAACAGACTCGCCCTGAAATACTATCCCGCGGACAGCCCGGCGCACCGCCTGGAAATGATCCGCAGGGAATGGGCCCCGCTGTGCATGATGGAAATGATCGTCGAGCACATGACCGGGAAAAAAGCGAAGGAATTGATCCGACCTGCCGGAAGCATTTAAATTGCTTCCGGCCGTTTAGCGGACATCATTTTCACCCATTTCTCTCATCCGCCCTACGATTCGCTAAATATCAGCCATTCTGCAGATGCTGCGCTGCAAATCTCATGTTAGGATTGACATGCTTCGGCAAAAAAACTAAAATCCGGTTTTTAACAGTTGTATAGGCAGAGAATCGCTGCAAACGCCGAATCTAAGCGGTTTGCAGCGATTTG
>CANRMT010000038.1 GCA_947631815.1 uncultured Eisenbergiella sp. | reverse complement strand
CGCAGTGCTTTTTTCATAAGCTCCATCCTCTTTTCCTGCCGTCCTCTCCCCGATGGGGTCATGCGGCAAAACTGTTAAAGAGTATGGACAGCCCGCGCGTCTCTATACGCCGCCGGTCCGGTTTTCCCCGTATGCACGCGGGGCCGGTTTCTGTGTCTCATTTTTTCTTTCTTGCATAGATCATGCGGATGACCGCCTTTTCCTGGTTGTCGATGTGGACCTTCATAGCCGCCGCGCCGCTCTCCTTGTCCCGGCTGCAGATCGCTTCGTAGATCTGACGGTGCTCCCGGATCAGCTGTCCGTAGTGGCTCTCGTCCTTCACATATTCCAGACGGTAGCGATACATCTGCTGGGAAAGGTTGCTGATCATCTGCACCAGCTTATCGTTGCCCGCCGCCTCCAGAATGATATCATGAAATTTCACATCCGCGCGGGCCACCTGATTGGCGTCTCCCTTCCGCGTTTCCTCTTCGAAATTGTCCCGGGCTTCCTTCAGCTCTTCGAGCTTCTCCCCGTCGATGCGGTCACAGGCCAGCTCCACCGCCAGCGCATCCAGGGCGCGGCGCACCTCCAGCACATCCTTCAGGCTCTTTTCGGTGATCTGGGCCACCTCCGCCCCCCGCCGGGGGATCATCGTCACCAGCCCCTCCAGCTCCAGCTTCCGGATCGCTTCCCGGATGGGCGTCCTGGATACGCCCAGCTTATCCGCCAGATGGATCTCCATCAGCCGTTCTCCCGGCTTCAGCTCGCCGGTCAGAATGCTCTGGCGCAGCGTATGGAACACCACATCCCGCAGGGGCAGATATTCCTTTTCAAAATCTCTTCCAAATTCGTTCATGACCTGCTCCCTTCCTGAAATCCTATGCCGTGAATCCGGTCAGAAATACCTGATCCGAAGCGGCCTCCTGCCGCAGACGTTCATACGCCCCGCGGGCCGTTTCCTCTTCTTCAAAAATGCCGAACACCGTGGGCCCGCTGCCGCTCATCAGCGCCGCCAGCGCGCCGTGCTCCCGCAAAAACGCCTTCCGCTCCTCTATCACGGGATAATGCTTCGCGGTCACGGTCTCCAGCACGTTCGACAGCCGCGCCGCCATCCCCCGGAGATCGCCGCTCCGGATGCACACCGCCACGCCGTCGATATCGGGATGGTCCGTCAGACGGTCGGCGTGCAGATTCTCATAGACGAATTTCGTGGACACGTCGAGCTGCGGCTTTGTGATCACGAGACTGACCTGCGGCGGTGCGGGAAGCGGGGTGAGCACCTCGCCGATCCCCTCGGACAGCGCCGTGCCGCCCATCAGACAGTAGGGCACGTCCGCGCCGATCTTCACGCCCACCGCCTGCTTTTCTTCCAGCCCAAGGCCAAGCCCGTAGAGCGCATCCACGGCGTGGATCGCCGCGGCCGCGTCCGCGCTGCCCCCGGCCATACCGGCGGCGATGGGGATCCTCTTTTCCAGCCGGACCCGGACGCCTCCGCAAAGTCCATAGGTCTCCTGCATCCGCCTGACGGCCTTCCAGATCAGATTGTGTTCGTCCCCGGGCAGATCCTCCCTGTCCGTGCGGATGAAAATGCCGCTCTCCTCCGTCCGCGCAAAGGTCAGCCGATCGCTGATCCCCACCGTCTGCATGATCATTTTCACTTCGTGATAGCCGTCCGGACGGCGGCGCAGCACATCCAGCCCCAGATTGATCTTGGCGTTTGCCTGCAGAGTGACGGTATCCATCTGCGATCCCCCATTTCCTGTGTTTTGTACTTTGTATACATTGATTGTACTTCATTTTATACAATCCGGGCGGATTTGTCAACGGCAAAGCACGGCAATGCCGACCGACTTTGCCGGATGGCTGTATAACGCAGAATATAAGGTTTTGAAAAGCATGACATCCGTTTTTCGCACTGTCCGCGTGAAAAAGAACCAGCCGTTCTGATATGGTACGGAAGCGGTTCCCTTTTTTCACACATATTGCCGCAATATTTCGAGATATTGATGTATTTCTCCTAAACTTTAGGGATCACCATTGCAGACATGACAGTAAATCAGGTATAATGACAGTGTCCATCATGTTTCGCTGAAATGGAGGAACGGTTATGAAGATCAGCTATAAAAAACTCTGGGTGATGCTGGCAGAACGCGAGATAAGCAAGGCTTCTTTCCGGAAGGATCTGGGGCTGTCTGCCGGTACATATACGAAACTGAACAGGGGCGATGAAGTCTCCCTCTCTATCCTGCTGCGGATCTGTGACTGGCTGGACTGCGATATAGGGGATATATGCGAAGCTGTGCGCAAGTAAGTCCTGATTATCGGACAGGTGCAGTGCTATTTTCAGGACAGGAGAAGGATTCATGATACAATCTCAAAGATATAATGGAGCATTGACCCGTGAGCAGTTCCTCTTCTATGAGATCAGGATCGCGGCAAAGTTCTATCTGGACGGAAAGACGGTGGAGGAAGCCGCCGCGCTCATAAAGCGGAACAACCTCTTTCAGTATCCGACAGAGAGGATGACCGCCAACTTGACGCGGGTGTGTTACCGCCGCCTGGATGCGCTCGGCAACAGGACTCTGATCGGAGAGATCGCCAATGCCCCGGCGGAGACAGCCAAGCAGATCAATCTCTATGCGATGATGCGGTACAACCGTCTGGTAAGGGAATTCATGACGACGGTGATCGGCGAGAAGTTCCGCGATCAGGATTTCGCTTTTTCCCGGCGCGATCTCAACACGTTCTTCACCCGGCTGCAGGAGCAGAACGACGACGTAGCTTCTTGGAGCGAACAGACAGTGAACAAGATCAAAGGTGTCCTTGTAAAGTCTCTCGTGGAGGCCGGTCATCTTGACAATTTCAAATCGGAGACGCTTAATCCTGTCTTCCTCAGCGAAGAATTGGAAAGCGGCATCCGCGAGAATGGGGACTTCGAGGCGCTCCCCGCTTTTAACTGTTTTAGATAGGAGGCCGACAGAATGAGTAACATTTTGCAGGACTTAGACAGGATAAAGGGACGCATCTCGGATCCGAACTTCCTGAACAACAAGGGACTGAGCAACGAAGTCGGCATCCATGTGTTCTGTTATGATCCGGCTGATGAGATCATCGTTCAGGACTATGTGCGCCGCCTCAAAGCGGAGGCAAATACCCCCTATCACATCATCGAGTGTGACCTTTACGAGATATTCCTCTCCCTGCTGGAGGACAAGCGTGTCCTGCGCGCCGTCCCCGGTCTCGAAGAAAAGCGCGGCAGGGAATACCTGCTCGCCCAGCTTCAGAAGATCGCAACTCCGGAGGCGCTGCTCGCCCGGATGGATTACCCCAACCACGAGAAGGGCCGAGACGTACTCTTCATGACCGGTATCGGGAAGATACACCCCTTCATGCGGTCGCATAAGATGCTGGACAGTATGCAGCACATCTTTGCGGACATCCCTATCGTGATGTTCTATCCCGGGACGTTCAACGGACAGACGCTCAGTCTGTTCAACGAATTTTTAGATGGGAACTACTACCGGGCGTTCAACCTGTTATAAAGACGGTCTACTATCAATACACATATATGCATTTGGGAGGCAGGAAAATGAAGCTGCAGAACATGTTCCAAAAGGATATCAACCGCGAGATCAACGGTGTTGTCAAGGTCGCTCAGACCGACGAAAGGAGTCTCCGGCAGGAACTCAGCGAGTACATCATCACACGGGAGCTGCGCCGGCACTTCCGCACTTTCCTTGACAACTATTCGCGGGCGATCGACAACCCGACTGACAAGATCGGCGTCTGGATCTCCGGCTTCTTTGGAAGCGGTAAATCTCATTTTCTGAAGATGCTCTCCTATCTCCTGGAAAATAAAACCGTCTGCGGCAAGCGGGTGATGGACTATTTTCAGGATAAGTTTGACGATCCTATGATGCTGGCAGCCGCAGTCAAATGTGCATCCGTTCCCACCGAGTCCATCATGTTCAATATCGACATTGAGGGGCCTATCAATAAGGATAAGACCGCCGTACTGCGCGTCTTTGCCAAGAAGTTCTACGATCACTGCGGCTTTTACGGCGACGACCTGAAGATCGCCAGGCTGGAGCGCTTTATCGCAAAGCAGGGCAGGACCGCTGCTTTCCGTCAGGCGTTCGAGGAGGTCAACGGCGCACCGTGGACAGAGACCCGCGATTCCTTTGCATTCTTTGAGGACGATGTTGTCTCAGTCCTGCAGTCCGTCCTGGGCATGAGCGAACAGGCGGCTCGGAACTGGTTCAACGGGACCGAAACGAATGAACTGAGCATCGCCCAGCTCGTGGCCGACATCAAGGAATATGCAGACGGCAAAGGCAAGAACTTCCGTCTGCTGTTCATGGTGGATGAAGTCGGCCAGTATATCGGCGACGACGGGAACCTGATGATGAACCTCCAGTCCCTTGTTGAGGAGATCGGGGTGCGCTGCCGCGGCAAGGTATGGGTGATGGTGACGAGCCAGGAGGCGATCGATTCCGTCGTCCATATCACCGGCGATGATTTCTCCAAGATCCAGGGGCGTTTTGATACCCGCCTGAGCCTGTCGTCCTCCTCCGTGGACGAAGTCATCAAAAAACGTGTGCTCGCCAAGAGACCGGAGGCAGATCAGCTCCTTCGCATGGTGTATGACAAGGAACAGGCGGTACTGAAGAACCTCTTTACCTTTAACAACCCCGTGCTGGACATCAAGGGCTTCTCTGACGGCGCAGAATTCTCCGCGGCGTTCCCCTTTGTCCCGTATCAGTTCATCATCATTCAGAAGGTCCTGGCCGAGATCCGCAAGCATGGGAATTCCGGGAAGCACCTGTCAGGCGGCGAACGCTCCATGCTGTCCGGCTTCCAGGAGGCGGCCCAGAAGGTACAGGACCGGGATGAAAACGTGCTCGTCCCCTTCCATCTCTTTTATGACACGGTACATACCTTCCTCGAAAGCGCGATCCGCCGGGTGATCGACCGCTGCCAGACAGCGGCTGATGCGGGCGACGGGCTGGAACAGCAGGATGTGAGCGTCCTGAAGCTGCTCTATCTCGTCCGCTACATTGACGACATCAAGGCCAATATAGACAACATCGCCATCCTGATGATCGACGACATCCGCACGGACAAGATCGCGCTCCGTGCTTCCGTCGCCGCGTCTCTGGAACGGCTCCTCTCTCAGAACTACATTTCCCGCAGCGGAGATACCTATGCGTTCCTGACCGACGAGGAGCAGGACATCGCCACCGACATCAAGAATACCGCGGTGGACAGCGCCCAGGTGATCGGCAGCATCGCGCAGACCGTCTATGGGGAGATCTATCCGGCGAAGAAGTTTAGATATGGAAGCAGATATGACATCCCCTATGACCAGTATATCGATGAGACATTGAACGGCGCGGCGACAGGCGGTATGCGCCTGCGCATCGTGACGATCGCCAGTGATTACTACGGAGCGCCCGAACAACGACTTATCATGGATTCCCAGGTCAATAACGAGGCGATCATCGTCCTGTCCAGCGAGACCCCTTACTTTGAGGAACTGGAACAGGCGATGAAGATCCGCAAGTATGTGAAACAGCGCAATGTCTCCCAGCTCCCTGAGAGCATCCAGGACATCATCCGCAAGCGCCAGCAGCAGGCCCGCACACTGGAAGAACGGGCGCGGGGCTATATCGAAAAAGCTATCGTCGGGGCAAAGGTCATCGTCCACGGCGAGATCATGGACATCAGGAGCGGCAATGCGAAGGACAAGCTGGACGCCGCCATGAATGGACTGGTGGAGAGCGTCTACTACAAGCTTCCCATGGTCAACCGCTTTGTGGAGAGCGATGCCGACATCCTCTCCATCCTGAACGGCACGGACAATGAAAACCTTTCCCTTGTCGGAACCGGCGCCAATAACGAGGAAGCACTGAATGAGATCAGTCAATGGCTGGAGCTGCAAAACACCAAGATGCTGAGCACCTCGATGGGCGACGTGCAGCGCCGGTACTCTGCTATCCCTTATGGATGGCGCGAAATTGAAATCGCCTCCCTGATCGCCCGTCTCGTGGCCCAGCAGAAGATCTCGATCAAGTACGGCGGCGCTGTCGTCGGCAGGAACGAGCGGCGGCTGGTTGACTATCTTCGCAAAAAAAATGAGATCGACAAAGCGGTTGTCACGCGCCGGATCGCACCTTCCGAGGGGCTGATGCGCCGGAGCATTCATTTCCTGCGCGATTATCTGGGCGCGATGGACATTCCCTCCGATGAGGATGGACTCATTCGATTTGTCACCGAAACCATTGAGAGCAGGCGGGAACACTACCAGAAGCTTATCGATGATTTCTACAGCCGGGAGCGTTACCCGGAGCGTGAGGCTGTGACTGCTGCCCGTGACCTGATGCAGAATATCCTCAGCCAGCGCAAGGATAATGTTGCCTTGCTTACCCGCATGGTACAGAAGCAGGATGATCTCTTGGATTCGTCGGAGGATTTGGAGAATATCGAGATGTTCTTTAAATCCCAGAGGCCTGTTTTTGATGAGGCCAGGAAGCAACTGGAACGTGTGAATAAGGAAAGGGATTATTTCGCTGCCGATGCGGCGGCTTTGGATGTTTTCAAGACGATTTCTTCTATTTTGTCCATGCCCAAGCCTTATGGGAGAATTGGAGAATTGCCGGAACTGCTGGTCACGGTCAGGGAAAAATATGACACTTTACTGGATGACAAGCGGGCCCTGGTGGCGGAAACGATCCGCCAGGGGATGGAGGATGTGCACCAGCTGAACAGCGAGGCGGGAGAAGCAGGGGAGGCCCATAGCGCCCGCACCCTGCTGCTTCAGGCGGACGATTGGTTTGCCAAAAAACGGGAGATGCTCAAGGAAGCGGCTTCTCTCACGGAGCTGGATGCCATGATCACTCAGGTCTTGAATTATAAAGATAACATCTGCCGGAAGATGGAGTTCCTGACGGTGGACAGCCAACCGACGATCAGTCCCAGTCAAAATATCGTGCCTATCTCAAAACCTAAGAAGATCACCACCCTGCGCCGGTATGACCTTTGCTCCGTGAAGCGGCTGCAAACACAAGCAGACATCGACAAGTATGTGGAGGGAATCCGGGAGAAGCTACTGCAGGCTCTGGCGGACTGTGACGGGATTCAAATCAGTTGAACTGTTACTTAAAATTTAAAATACTGTCCCAAAATGATTGACATATGTCCCATATGCGTTTATAATCAGATCAGAAAGAGAAAGCATGGAGGGACAGTATTATGAAGAAACAAAACATTATCAATCTTGTGAAGTATCATGCGGAACAGAATAATGCGGCTTTTGTTTCTGAGGTGGCTGAAATCGCCAGGGAATTTGATGCCAATGGCGACGTAGAAGTGGCACAGTATTTGATGGATTTGATTTCCAACGCAAATGTTTATGTCCCGCAGGCGAATTATCGGAATCTTCAGTTTTTGGAAAAACTGGAATATTCCTCCAATCCGCTCATGCTTCCGGATATCATTGAGGAAGACGTGATCGGGATTGTGCGTTCTGTTAAGAACAAAACAGGCATGTCTAAATTTCTCTTCTATGGCGTCCCGGGTACGGGGAAGACGGAATCCGCTTTTCAAATAGCCCGCTTGCTGGAGAGGGATATCCTTTCGGTACATTTGGAACAGTTGATTGACAGCAGACTGGGGGAAACCTCTAAGAATGTGACCAGACTATTTGATGAGATCAATCATTTAATGTATGGCAAGGTCATCGTGATATTCGATGAACTGGACGCCTTGGTATTGAACAGGAGCAGTTCCAACGATCTTCGGGAAATGAGCAGGGTGACATCCACTTTCTTGAGGGAGTTGGATGCCTTGAGCGATCAGATCGTAGCGATCGCCACGACTAACCTGTTTGAAGGCTTTGATAAAGCTTTGGTCAGGAGGTTTGACGCCGTTGTTTCCTTTGATCGATATTCCAGGGAAGATCTTATGGAGATTGCGGACGCCCTTTTGACATCCAATATCAAGAAAGCGGTTCACTCGAGCCAGGATCTGAGATTGTTTCATAAAATTTTAAATCAACTGCCAGAGATTCCTTATCCGGGGGATATGAAGCAGATCATAAAGACATCCATTGCCTTTAGCGATGAGACCAATAAATATGATTATCTAAGGAAAATTTATCTCGCATTAAATGGCAATCCGAAAACGGTAGATCTTCAAGAGCTTTCGGGACAGGGATTTACCACGAGGGAAATAGAAATACTTGCCCGGGTTCCCAGAAGCAGCGTGTCCCGTAAATTGAATGGGAGATTGATGAATGAATCATTTGCTGGAAGTAAAACTTCAATATAATCATGGGAAACGGACGGGCGGGGCCATCCTGGTGAATCTCAGTAAGGACAGAGAAGTGACCGTGGCTAAGATCCAGCAGCTACAGGAAAATCTGCGGGCAATCGTCAGAAATTATGAATCGAAACAGAGGTACCTGAAAGGTTACCTGATCGATGTTAATTATAATGATATCATTGCGAAAACGAAAAGGATCAGCGAATTGCTCCGTCCAAGCGGGAAACAGACGAATGATATCGTGGTAGGTGCCCGTTTTTCCAATGCAACGGAGGGACTGGAGAATCATATCATCACCTATTACGTGGACAAGAAAACGATTGACAGAACCCTCGAAAAATTGAAGGAGACGAAGAGATTTCTAATTGAAAAGCTGGACGGCAAGGCGAACCGGGAGAATTTTAATGAGGAGAAAGAGAAAAAGAACGATCTGACCTATAAAGGATATTCCTCAAAAAGCATGATCCGGAATATGATCGTCGATTGTTCCGTGGTGGAGTTCCTGTCCGTCCCCAATGTGGAGGCGGAAGAATATAGGGAATCTTTCCTGCTGACATTTTTCCAGACGGAGAATTCCTTATCGGATCTGCTGGAAAAATTGGGCATAGACAGTTATCGGTATCCTTACACCTTTTATGGAAAGGATACGATTTCTGTGAATTGGGATTTGTACCAGGTGCTTCACGAAAAAGTGCCATACATGCTATCCATGATCTCTGCGGATCTCTCCCGGATGACTCCGGAGACTTTTTCCCATCCGGTGCGGAAAGTGGAGGGGACGTTTCCAAAGCCGGCAAATGAGCCTACTATAGGGGTAATTGACACGCTATTTGAGGAAAGCGTTTATTTTTCCGAATGGGTTGAAAATAAAGATTACCTTGATGAATATGAACGGATTGGCGACAGGAAGGTTTCCAGGGATCACGGGACGGAGGTGACCTCTATCATTGTGGACGGGCCCGGGTTGAATCCCTGGCTCGACGATGGTTGCGGCCGATTCCGGGTGCGCCACTTTGGAGTATGTGAAAACCGAATTTCGGTGCCAAGACTAGTCGGGAAGATCAAGAAAATCATCAATGAAAATCCGGATATTCACGTATGGAATCTATCCCTAGGGACGGAGGACGAGGTCTCCAAAAACTTCATTTCTTATGATGGCTCCGTGCTGGACGAGCTGCAGGCCAATAAAAACATTATTTTTGTCGTGTCGGGAACCAATGACAACCGCCTGGAAAAAGATAGGATGTTGCGGGTCGGCTCCCCGGCGGATTCCCTGAATGCGGTGGTGGTCAATTCGATAAAGCGCAACGGACTGCCCGCTTCCTATACCAGAAAGGGAACAGTCCTCTCTTTCTTCAACAAGCCGGATGTCTCATACTATGGCGGGGATTATGAGGAAAAGGAGCGCCTCAGGGCGTGCTCCGCAGAAGGGATAGAAGAAGTGTACGGCACCTCCTTTGCGGCTCCCTGGATCGCCAGAAAGCTGTGTTTCCTGATCGATGTCATGGGCTTTCCCCGGGAAGTGGCGAAGGCCCTGCTCATAGATGCGGCGGCGGGGTGGGAATATAAGAAGTCCACGTATCGGCTCCAAAGTCAGATGGGCTACGGGATCGTTCCCATCAGGATGTCGGATATCCTGGAGTCGGAAAACAGGGAAATCCGCTTTGTCCTGTACGGTACGGCGAGTTCCTATATCACTTCGAATTATTCCATCCCGATTCCCCGGGACGCGGACAGCAAATATCCTTTTGTCGCCCGCGCCACGCTTTGTTATTTCCCACCTTGTTTCCGAGTGCAGGGTGTGGATTATACCTCCAGGGAGTTGTCCCTGAAATTCGGCAGGGTAAATAAAAAGGGTGAAATCGACGATATCAACGAAAACGTCCAGGACGAGGCGGGACATGCCGTTGATGAACGTCAGTCCCGCAAGGAATTTCGCAAATGGGAAAACACGAAGTTTATCTCCAGGATTTTAAAGAATAACAGGCCTTTGAATTCTTATGAGGAACGCTTGTGGGGAATTTCCATCGTTTCCAAAGAACGGCTGACCACATCCATGACGAAGGGGTTAAATTTTGGAGTGGTCATCACTCTTCGGGAGATCAACGGTGTCAACAGATTACAGGATTTCATTACCGCCTGTACCCTAAGGGGCTGGATCGTGAATGAAATCAAGATGGAAAACAGGCTGACTCTCTATCATAAGAACCAGGAAGAAATCACTTTGGAGTGAATGGGAAGGAGTAAATTTTTACAAAAGACTAAAAAAAGACTGGCAAAAAGATGCGGCACATTGGCTCTGACCATCATTTTACGAGAAATACATGGTAATTATTGCATTGTTATAAAATGCTTAACTTACGAAAGTATATTGGATGACAAAGGGAACGGAGATTATGAATAAAAACGCAATCCAACGCTTTGCACTCTGGGCGAGGAAGGAATTGATCGCCCAGGTCTCGCAGAGAGCCTATCAGTATGACATCACAGCGGACGATTACGGCGAATATGACGCCGCATCTGTGGGCGGCCGTCTGCTGTCTGAAAACGAGAAAAAACAGCGTCAGGGACTCATCCGTCAGATACAGAGCAAAGGGTATCCGCAGGTGATGGAGGAAGTCGCCTATACATGGTTCAACCGCTTTATCGCCCTGCGTTTCATGGAGGTCAACAACTACCTCCCCTCCCACATCCGCATTTTCTCAGACGCTTCCGGCGCGTTCAAGCCGGAGATCCTGACGGATGCTCTTCATCTGGAGCTGCCGGGCCTGGATATGGAAAAGGTCTCTGATCTGATCGAGAAGAATCAGACCGAGGACCTCTACCGCTATCTCCTTCTGACCCAATGCAACGCCCTCAGCGAGTCCCTGCCCCGGATGTTCGAAAAAATGGGCAGTTATACCGAGCTGCTGCTCCCCAACAATATTCTCCGGCAAGACGGTGTTCTCGGACGCATGGTGGCGGATATTCCCGAAGAAGACTGGACGGATCAGGTGCAGATCATTGGGTGGCTCTATCAGTATTACAACACGGAGCTGAAAGACGATACCTTCGCCCTGCTGAAAAAAAATGTGAAGATCACCAAAGAACGCATCCCCTCCGCGACGCAGCTCTTTACCCCGGATTGGATCGTCCGCTACATGGTGGAGAACAGCCTCGGCCGCCTCTGGATTGAAGGGCATCCCGACGACGATCTGAAAGCCGGATGGAAATACTATCTGGATGAAGCTGAACAGGAACCAGATGTTCAGACACAGCTTGAAGCGATCCGAGCGGAATACCGCACCCTCCGTCCGCAGGACATTAAGGTGATCGACCCCTGCATGGGAAGCGGTCACATCCTCGTTTATGCGTTTGATGTGTTGGTGCAAATTTATAAACGCGCCGGTTTCAGTGAACGCGATGCCGCGCAAAGCATACTGGAAAACAATCTCTACGGCCTCGACATCGACGACCGTGCGGCGCAGCTTGCTTATTTTGCTGTTATGATGAAGGCTCGGCAGTATGACAGACGCATTTTTAGCCGTAATATACAACCCCACGTTTATGCCATTGTAGAAAGCAATGATGTTCATATTCCTGCTAAATGGCGGTTAGGAACCGAACAGGATATTGCGGAAAAGCTGGTTGCCGAGCTGAAAGATGCAAAGGAATATGGAAGCATTCTAAATCTATCTCTAACAATGGACGAACTGGCAACTCTCCGCAAGCGCCTGATGAATATAGATGAAATGTCCAACGAGGGCAACTTGATGGATATGATGGAATCCTCAGAAACATTTAATGGGCTATTTCCTCTTGTGGAAGTTTCTGAAGTTCTGGCGCAGAAGTATGAAGTGGTAGTAACTAATCCTCCATATATGTCTTTGAGTAATGGAAACGAAAGACTTAACAAATACGCAAAAAAGAATTACCCAATAACTAAGGCTGACTTGTTTACAATTTGCATTGAGAAATTCAATAAGATGGTTAATGGACATGGCTTTTGCAGTTTAGTGACAATGCAATCTTGGATGTTTTTAACAGGATTTGAAAAACTGAGAAGCCAATTATTTGAAGACTATACGATAACCAGTATCATGCATATGGAAACCATGGTACTCGGAATAGCTTTTGGTACTGCTGTAACTGTGTTCCGTGCATGGAATAATCCGAATTACTATGCAAATTTCTTTTTTGTGAAATACAAGGATTTGAATGAATTTGGAGAATTGAATTTGCTTCCTCAAACTGGTATTGTTAGTAAACGAATTTGCGATTTTCGCAATATTGCTGGGATGCCAATAGCATATTGGGTAACGCAACGAGTTAATCAAGTCTTTTCCATTGATACACATCTTGAAGATTCTTTTGTTTCTGGAGGAAGAAATAAAACGCATAATGATGATAAATATTTGCGTTATATTTGGGAAATTGCAAGATCAAGCCGGTGGGCGTTGTATGCAAAAGGTGGAGATAACAGAAAATGGTATGGTAATGAGATATATGCTGTTGATTGGTCTGAATCAGCGAGGAATGATTACCAAAGTCATGGTGGACTTATAAAAAAGGAGTTTTGGGATAAAGATGGTATAACATGGTCTTTCATAACATATTCTGCCAATTTTAGGTATAAGAATAAAGGTACAATATACAGTTCTGTATCCCCAACTATTTTTTTACATGAGAATGGTTTTGACGCACAAACACTTGGCTTTCTCAATTCTTGTGTTGGTCAGATGTTGCTATCAATAACGAGTGCAAACTTGGGGACAAACGTTGGAGAAGTCTTGAGAATCCCTTGGTTGTTGACGAAAGACACACATATAACGGAACTCGTTAATTCTTCAGTCGAACATTCTAAAGAAGATTGGGATGATTTTGAGATTTCATGGGATTTTGAAACGCACCCCATCGTAAAGAAAGCACTCAGCCGTTTCCATTGTGGGCATGAAGGTGCCATTACCCTTGCATATGTATATAAGTATGTGGCACAGGATTTTGAGCAACGCTTTCAAAAGCTCAAAACAAACGAGGAAGAACTAAATCGTATCTTCATCAACATCTATGACTTGCAGGACGAACTAACGCCAGAGGTAGAGGATAAAGATGTAACTGTCCGACGTGCCGATCTTGGACGGGATATTCGTTCTATGATCTCCTATGCCGTTGGCTGTATGTTTGGACGATATTCACTGGCGCAATGGGGCTTAGCGTATGCAGGCGGTGAATGGAATCCCGGAGGTCGCGGCTTTGCGGACTACGGTGAATTTGAGCCAGACAAGGACAACATCATTCCAATTTGCGATGATGAATACTT
The DNA here is from genome assembly GCA_947631815.1 of uncultured Eisenbergiella sp. Taxonomy (GTDB): domain Bacteria; phylum Bacillota; class Clostridia; order Lachnospirales; family Lachnospiraceae; genus Gallintestinimicrobium. Next base: position 8,849 of record CANRMT010000038.1, on the reverse strand, counting down.
CGACGACGACATCACAGGACGTTTTGTAAAGTGGGTCGAGGTCGTCTTCGGCAAAGAGACGCTGGAAGAAAACCTGAAATTCATTGCCGATGCGCTCGATGGAAAGGGTACGCCCCGCGAGGTGATCCGCAGATATTTCCTTAACGACTTCTACGCTGACCACCTGAGAACATACCAGAAGCGCCCGATTTACTGGCTTTTTGATAGCGGCAAAAAGAACGGCTTCAAGGCGCTGATCTATATGCACCGTTATCAGAGTGATCTTCTTGCCCGTATGCGAACCGACTACGTCCACGAACAGCAGGAGCGTTACCGCACCCAGCTCAAACACATCGGAGACGCTATGGACTCTGCTTCTGCCTCGGAGCGCGTGAAGCTGGCAAAACAGCAGAAGAAGCTCCAAGAACAGGCGCTTGAATTGCAGAAGTACGAAGAAAAGGTACACCATCTTGCGGATCAGAATATCAAGATTGACCTTGATGATGGCGTAAAGCACAATTACGCTCTGTTTGAGGATGTGCTGGCGAAGATAAAATAGAAATTGAGATCACCAAAACGGAGGCAAAACGCTATGCCATATTTGGAAGCTGTCCAAGAGCTCCTGGAAGCCAAGGAGGGCGAACACGTCCAATTCAAGGAGGCCAAAAATCGGTTTGACTTTGGCGAGGCGGCAAAGTGCTGCTGCGCTTTGGCGAACAACGGGGGAGGCAAGCTGGTATTCGGCATCACGGATAAAAGGCCCCGCAGTGTAGTCGGAAGCGCGGCCTTTGAGCAGCCGGAGCGAACCCGTATGGGACTGATCGAGAAGCTGCGAATCAACATTGATTTTCAGCTTTTCAGCTATGAGGGAAAACGGGTCCTTGTCTTCGACGTGAAGAGCCGTCCGATCGGTTTGCCGGTACAGTACGACGGCGTGGCGTGGATCTACGAGGGCGATTCGCTCAAGCCCATGTCGGAGGACATGCGCCGAAGCGTCTATGAGGAGACCGGCGGCGATTTCTCCGGGACGATCTGCGCCGGAGCCGCGATCCATGACCTGGACGAGACCGCCATTGAGAATTTCCGCACCAAATGGATCGAAAAAAGCGGCAAGAGGCAGCTTGCCGCGCTGTCAAAAGAACAGCTTCTCCACGACTGCGGCGCCATCACGGATGACGGCGTAACGTACGCGGCCCTGATTCTGTTCGGTAAGAACGCGGCGATCGCCAGGTTTTTGCCCCAGGCGGAGATCATATTTGAATACCGATTCTCTGAAGTGTCTGGTCCGGCCAATCAGAGAGAGGAATTTAAGGTCGGCTTTTTCGCGTGCTATGACCGTTTGTGGGAACTTGTCAATCTGAGGAACGACAAGCAGCACTACCAGGAGGGCTTTTTCGTATTCGACATTGCTACATTCAACGAGCGCGTTGTCCGCGAGGCCATTCTGAACGCGGTGAGCCACAGGAACTACCAGTTCGGCGGCAGCATCTTTGTCCGCCAGTTCCGCGACAGACTGGTCGTTGAAAGCCCCGGAGGGCTCCCCTTCGGCATTACACTTGAAAACATACTGGATCGTCAGCTCCCGCGCAATCGCCGTATTGCGGAGATTCTCTCTCTTTGCGGCATGGTGGAGCGCTCCGGGCAGGGCATGAACCTGATGTTTGAGCTGAGTGTGCAGGAGGCAAAGCCGCTTCCTGACTTTACCGGAACGGATGACTTCTTCGTCATTGTAACATTAAACGGCTTGATCATCGACAAGGCGATGCTTACGGTCATCAACCGGATCAGTGAAAATTGCGCGGAGCTTCTGTCCACTGAGGATTTTCTCACGATTGACGCGCTGTACCATGAACGGCCGCTGAATGAAAAAATGCAGCTGCGCTTAAACCGGCTGATCGAGATGGGCATTGTAGAGCATATCGGCCGCAAAAGGTACGTTCTCGCAAGGAGCCTCTATGCGGCGACGGGCAAAACCGGTGTACACACAAGACAGGTCGGCTTGGATCGGGATACCAACAAGGAGCTATTGCTGAAGCACATCCGTCAGAACAATGAGGACGGCACCCCATTCAAAGAATTGCAGCAAGTTTTGCCGGGCCTCAATCGCAACCAGATTCAAGCGCTGATGAAAGAGCTCAGGAAAGACGGAAAAGTACTTTGCAAAGGCAAAACCAGCGCCGCGAGATGGTTTGTTATCGAGTGATTCACCTGCAATTTTGAATGATCTTGCGGCAAACTTGCGGATAACTTGCGGATAACTTGCGGCAAACTTGCGGATAACTTAGAACTAACTTAGAACTGACTCAGAACTAAATACACTTTTTGCGCAGAGGCGTGATAGGCGTTTCTGAGATCGGCTGCATCTAAGCGCATCCGAAGGCATGAAAGGGATAAACAGATATGACGATAGAAGCAATACAAAATACACTAAGAGAACGGTTTTCTGCACCCTTGCCGGACTTTTATAAGCGCAGGATCGTTTTCTGGCACGATGAGGACCGGGAGTTTGAGACTATGCTGGATGAGCTGAACATTCCGGATGTTACGATCGTCAAGCTGACCGGCACGAACAACTTTGCCGTCAAGAAGCTGCTGCTCCATGATGACCTGACGGGAAGCTATCTCATCTACGATCCGTTTTCCTACGCGCAGCCGCAGGATGACTGGCTCCGGGACATCGAGCATTTCAGTGAGGAATACCGCGCCGACTACTGCTCTCTCCTGATGAGCGAGCTGAACATTGACCCGAAGCCGGTTATGCGCAAAACGGTCAAGCTCTATGCGGATTTCTTCAAGAATAAGCAGCGCACGGAAAAGCTGAAAAAGATCGGGCGTTTCTATGAGGCCCCGCTGCAGCTCCACGTTGACATCATGGCTGTCCTCGCCGGACTCCCCGGCGGCACGGCCCAGGATGTCATGATCGCCGTGCTGGAGGGCGGCCTGGATGAGGAAAACAACAGCGCCCTGAACGCCATCAGACAGTTCGGGAACATCGATGCGTTCTGGCATCTCGTCCAAAAATACACGGGCTTCACATACGGCGGCGGAGAGCCGCTCCATGCCCTTGCCTCTCATATCCTTTTGACGGCACTCTCCCAGACGATGAACCCGGGCGTCCTGAAAGGTCTGGAGCGTTTCATCTCAGAGACCAATAAAGCCTACTGCTACAGCATCGTCCATGAGTGGCGCGGCCGCGAGGATCCTTCCGAGCTGTTCCATCTCTGCCGCACGGTAGAACAGGAACTTAAGCTCCCCGCCCGGTTTGAGGGCCAGGAGATCGAGACCCTGCTGACCGGCGACATCTTCCCGGCCATCCATGAGACCATTCTAAAACGCTTCTTTACGGAAGTGGCGGATCAGGTTGTCAAGGTTGACCTCATGCTGAAAACGGCAGACAACCGGCGCACATCCGGGTGGAGTGAACGCTACACCTATTACTACGATTGCCTTTACTACATCGCCAGGATGCAGGAATTTTATCAGGCAAATGCCGGGGGCTTCCATATCGTCGAGCCTAAGAACATCTGGAAGCTCTACACGGATAAAGCCTATGAGATGGACAGCTTCTACCGGCATTTCCATTTTGCCTTTGGAAGCTCCCTGGGTGACAGTAATCCTTTACTGGAAGACAGTCTGAAACACGCCGCCGATTATGTAGAGGGGCTTTATCAGAACTGGTTCCTGAAAGGGCTGTCCGACTGCTGGACAAATGCTGCTGCGGACGACCTGACAAGGATCGGCTATGTGTCGGAGATCGTCAAGCAGCGCGATTTCTTCCGCCGTTACATAAAGCCTGCTGCAAACAACTCTCGCGCCTTTGTCATTATCTCCGATGCCCTCCGCTATGAGGTGGCGATGGAGCTTTGTGATCGTCTCACGAGGACGACAAGAGGCTCAGCAAAGGTTGAGGCTGTGCAATCCGTTTTCCCGTCAATCACAAAGTTTGGTATGGCGTCCCTGCTTCCCGGCAGGGAGCTGTCCGTAAACGACAGCATGGAAGTCCTTGTGGATGGTATGCAGACCCGCAGCACCGCGGAGCGGGAAAAGATACTTTGCAATGAGGATGATAACAGCATCGCCGTCCAATACCGGGATGTCCTGAACATGAAACGTGTTGAGCGGCGGGAGCTGGTGAGCGGGAAAAGCATTGTCTACATCTATCACAATACGATCGATGCTGTTGGCAACAAAGCCGCGACGGAGCAAAAAGTCTTTGAGGCTTGTGACGATACCATTCAGGAGCTTTCTAACCTCCTGCGCATCGTCGTGAACGATATGCAGGGTACGGATGTGTTCATTACCGCTGACCACGGTTTCCTTTACACATATAGTCCGCTTGCAGAGAGCGACAAAATGAGCAAAAACGCTTTTTCAGGCAAGATATATGAGGCAGGACGCCGGTATGCCATTGCAGCGCCAGACACCACAGCGGACTATCTGCTTCCGGTGCATATGGAAGGTGAGATCGCCGGAACGCCGGTTAAAGGCTTTACGCCGCGAGATGCCACCCGCATCAAGGTGACAGGCGGCGGTGAGAACTATGTCCACGGGGGCATCAGCTTACAGGAGATGCTCGTCCCGGTGATCATCTATAAGAACCTCCGGGCTTCCAGCAGGAAGTACGTTGAAGTCTCCAATGCGGAGCTGAGGCTCCTGAGCGAGAGCCGAAAGATCACGGGCCTTCTGTTCTCTCTCGACTTTTATCAGCGCGAGCCCATCGGGGAAAAGATACAGCCGTGCGCCTACTCTATTTATATGACGGATGATGAAGGCAGGGTCGTCAGCGACCGACAGTCTGTGATCGCAGACCGCACCAGCACCAATGCTTCCGAGAGGATGTTCCGCGTGCGGCTGAACTTAAAACCCGGTGCCTACGACAAGAATAAGATATACCGGCTTGTGACCGCAAACGATACCGATGTCCCGCAGGAAGTGGAATTCCACATCGACATCGCTTTTGCGGACGACTTTGGATTTTGATCTGTAAGGAGGCGGCAGATGGACAACTATGAAGATACCGGCATAACGGCTGAAAAGCAGTCCGGACTGAACTGGAAACTGCGCCAGACCTTTGACGGCAGGATCGTCCGCAAGGACCTGACAAAGAAGATAAAAGAAGGAGCGAACGTCCCTGTCTACGTCCTCGAATTTCTCCTGGGCCAGTACTGCAGCTCCGACGACCCGGAAGTGATCGAACAGGGCGTAAGCTCCGTCAAACGCATCTTAGCGGACAACTATGTGCGCCCGGACGAGGCACAGAAGATCCTCTCCGTGCTGCGCCAGCGCGGCAGCTTCACGGTCATTGACAAGATCACCGTAAACCTGAACATCAAAAGGGACAGCTACGAAGCCGAGTTTTCCAATCTCGGCATCAAAGCTATCCCTATCTCTGAGGAATACCCCACCAAATTTGACCGTCTGCTCTGCGGCGGTATCTGGTGCATCGTCCAGCTTGACTACGAGTACATCGAAGAGGAAAAGAACTCCTCTCCTATCCATATCCATAAGCTGACGCCGATCCAGATGCCCCATGTGGACATCGAGGAGCTGAAACAGGGGCGCAAGGCTTTCACCCAGGAGGAATGGATCAAGATCCTCCTGCGCTCCATCGGCATGGAACCGGATCGGCTGAACAACCGGGAGCGGTGGCTGCTCCTGGCGCGTATGCTGCCCCTCATTGAAAACAACTTCAACCTCTGCGAGCTGGGTCCGAGAAGCACGGGCAAGTCCCATATTTTCAAAGAGATCTCCCCAAACAGCATCCTTGTGTCCGGCGGTCAGACGACGGTCGCCAACCTGTTCTACAACATGGCCCGGAAAACCGTGGGCCTGGTCGGCCTGTGGGACTGCGTCGCCTTTGACGAGGTGGCCGGGATCAACTTTAAGGATAAAGACGGCATCCAGATCATGAAGGATTATATGGCATCCGGCTCCTTTGCCCGCGGCAAGGAAGAAAAAGCCGCTTCTGCCTCTATGGTCTTTGTGGGCAACATCAACCAGAGCGTTGATGTTCTTCTGAAGACATCCAGCTTATTTGACCCGTTCCCTCCCGAAATGGGAACCGACACGGCGTTCCTTGACCGGATCCACTGCTATATCCCCGGCTGGGAGATCCCGAAGTTCAGGCCGGAGCATTTCACGGACGATCTCGGCTTCATCACCGATTATCTGTCCGAGTTTATCCGGGAACTGCGCAAAGAACAGCAGGGCGATGCGCTGGATAAGTATTTCCGGCTCGGGAAGAACCTCAATCAGCGTGACACCATCGCCGTGCGGAAGATCGTCGGCGGTTTCATCAAGCTCCTTTACCCTGATGGGGAATACACCAAGGAACAGCTGGAAGAGATCCTCGTGTTCGCATTGGAAATGCGCCGCCGCGTGAAAGAACAGCTCAAAAAGCTGGGCGGCATGGAGTTTTACGATGTGAACTTCTCCTATATCGACCTTGACACCTTTGAGGAACACTATGTTTCCGTCCCGGAACAGGGCGGCGGGAAGCTGATCCCGGAGGGAATGTGCAGTCCCGGTCAGGTCTATACCATCTCACAGGGCAAGTCCGGCATGATCGGCGCTTTCCGGCTGGAATCCCAAATGCTGCCCGGCAGCGGCAGGTTTGAGCGGACGGGCCTCGGTTCGGATACAAAATGCAAAGAGGCGACAAATACTGCGTTCAACTACTTGAAAGCGAATACCAACCGCATCAGCGGTACAATCAGCACCACGACTAAGGATTATATCATCAATTATCAGGACTTGCAGGGCATTGGGCTTACGCAAAAACTGGCGCTTCCGACGCTAATCGCGCTTGCTTCAATCGCTATGTCAAAGCCCACGGTCAGCAGCTTGGCTGTGCTGGGTGACATCAGCATTGCAGGGACTATTATGAAAGTGGACGAGCTGGCCAATACCCTGCAAGTATGCCTTGACAGCGGGGCAAAGAAGGTGCTACTCCCTATCACCTCGGCTGCCGATCTTGGGACTGTACCCTCCGAGCTGATTGGATGCTTTAACCTGATTTTCTATCAGAGTGCGGAGGACGCTATTTTCAAGGCGCTCGGCGTAGAATAAAGGAGAGACGGCAATGGCAAAGAGACGCAAAAAGCCTTCCCCAAAAGGATGTCCCGAACCGCTCAATACCATGATCGATCTTGCCGGTGCGGCCGCGATGGGCGCTTTTGCAAAGCAAAAAATAAAGAGCGATCATGCGAAGGGCCGCGGACAGGCATCCGTCGAAGCGGCTGCGATGGTTTACGGCATGAACGCTTTCCGCCGCGGCAGCGCGGGACTGCTGGCGCTCGGCGGGCTATACGGCGTGAACAGCGCCCTTAAAGACATCGAAAAAGAAAAACAGAGATCGAAACAGACAGGAAGGCGGCATGCCTATATCCCTGACGACGGGATCGATCTGAGCTTTTATAAGACCCACGACAACCGGTATGCCTGGCGTCTCAACTGCGAAGACGGCGGCGGATACGGCATCTGTCCGGAGGACTACGAGACCCGCGAGGAATATAATGAGGCGCTTCGGGAAGCAAAAGAAGACTTCGGAGAGTTTTACGAATATGCGGATGACGAACCATCCGATACAGCTATGGCTGAGGCTGCCTCCTCTGAACCGCCTGGCGGCATTTGCTTTTGCCGGGTATCCCTGCTGAGCAGTGGAAAGACAGAATACTTCCGTACAGACGATCAGACCATCAAGCGCGGTGAGATCGTCATCGTTCCGGATGGTGCCGGAACAACCTCCGGAGTCGTCGTTTCAGCGGAAAAATATCCTGCAGGCGCTTATCCTCTTCCGCCGGAAGAGGTGAAAGCAATCATAGGGCGCAAGTAAGCTACTCCAGCGATATTTCAGCGTATAACTTCCTGGCTTTAATGGAGAACTTGAAACAGGCCTAAAAGATCTCGATGAAGACGGAGCCGACTATCTGCAGTCCCTCCATGGTTCAATCTATGAAGGCCCAATATAAGCATAAAGTAATCTGAGCATATATGATTATGAAATTACTGCTGATCGCCAGCCAGAAAACGGCTGCGGAACCCAAAAAGAAATACAGTTCTGCCGAATTTGACGAAATGATCCGGGACATGCTGGAGGGCGATATCGTCCCCATCGAAAACAGCCTGCCCGGCACAGACGGACGCCCCGTATATGTGAGCACGCAGAAAACAGCTCTGCAGACCGCCGAACAGCTCTTTCCCGGCGCGCCGCTCATCCCGGAACCCCTGCTGGATGAGGTGCCTCTGCGCGCCTACCGGGATACCGACAGACCCCTGCCCCTGCAAAAGTGGCTGTTCATGGCCCGCTGGCAGCGCTTCCGGAAAAATGACCGCCAGCCGGAATCCAGAGTCCAGGCCGTCCGGCGGGCGGAAAAACTGATCTCCCTGCTGGAGGAAAAGGGACAGGACTGCATTCTCGTCAGCCATCCCGTCTTTCTGAAGCTGCTGACGGACCGTCTGAACGCCCGCGGGTGCAATATCATCCGGAGCCGCAGCTTCGGCATCGCGCCCCTGGAGCGCATTCTGGTCACCAGGCGGGACATGCACTGCGGCGGCTGCGGTCACAACTGCCTGCTGTCCCATCCCGGCTGCGGAGTGGGAAAGGAAGCCGCCGCCAGGAAGGGGATCGCGGCAAAGTAAACACGGCCGGGCCGTTCCGTTTTCGCACGGAACGGCCCTTATTTTCACCGCCTCTGTCAGTCGGGATCCGCCGTCTCTGCCATAACGATCTGCTGCGGCAAGATGGGCAGCTCGTAAAACCGTTTTCCCATCGCATGATAAACGGCGTCCGCAATGGCCGGGAGCGGCGTGTTGATCACGATCTCCCCGATGGATTTGGCGCCGAAGGGTCCCGCCTCCTCATAGCTGTT
>CANRMT010000037.1 GCA_947631815.1 uncultured Eisenbergiella sp. | reverse complement strand
CTCACCTCCGAGAACAGGATAACCCGTTCCCCTGGGGAACAGTCAAGCGGTTTTCGGAAAATCGGGGTAAAAAATAATCCCCACAGACAGCAGCACCGCGGCAGAACCTGTCGGCGTCCGCCGGCCGTGTGCATTCCATTTTCCCGGACCGTTAGAAAAGCGCTGGTTCTTAGCGAAGCAAGTTCGTCAGAACGAAGCTGAGCTTAGAACCACTGCGCTTTTCTCCGAGCGCAAGCGTGTCCGGAAAAGGAATGCACACGGCCGGCGGACGCCAACAGGTTCTGCCGCGGTGCTGCTGTCTGTGGGAGGTCAAAAAACTGCTGTAAAACAGTGCTCAGTCAAACATGGGCGTGGACAGGTAGCGGTCCCCGGTATCGGGCAGAAGGACCACGATGGTCTTGCCCTCGTTTTCGGGCCGCTTCGCCAGCTCAACGGCCGCCCAGAGCGCCGCGCCGGAGGAAATGCCCACCAGGACACCCTCCTTCTTGCCGATCAGCTTTCCGGAGGCAAAGGCGTCCTCGTTTTCCACGGCGATGATCTCGTCGTAGATTCCCGTATTGAGCACCTTCGGCACAAAACCAGCGCCGATGCCCTGGATCTTATGCGCGCCCGCTTTTCCCTGACTCAGCACCGGAGAGCTGGCCGGTTCCACAGCCACCACCTTCACCTGGGGCTTCTTTTCCTTCAGAAATTCTCCAACGCCGGTCAGCGTGCCGCCGGTGCCCACACCGGCCACGAAGATATCCACGCCGCCGTCCGTGTCCGCCCAGATCTCCGGTCCCGTCGTGGCCCGATGCGCCGCGGGATTCGCCGGATTGTCAAACTGGCCGGGGATGAAGCTGTTCGGGATTTCCTTTGCCAGCTCTTCCGCCTTCGCGATGGCGCCGGACATCCCCTTCGCGCCCTCGGTGAGCACCAGCTCCGCGCCGTAGGCCTTCATCAGCTGTCTGCGCTCCACGCTCATGGTCTCCGGCATTACGATGATGATCCGGTATCCTCTGGCCGCCGCCACCGAGGCCAGGCCGATGCCCGTATTGCCGGATGTGGGCTCGATGATGACCGAGCCGGGCTTCAGCCTGCCGGAAACCTCCGCATCATCGATCATGGCCTTTGCGATCCGGTCCTTCACGGAACCTGCGGGATTGAAATATTCCAGCTTGCCCAGGATGCGCGCCTTCAGGCCCAGCTCCTTCTCGATATGCACCATCTCCAGAAGCGGTGTGCCGCCGACCAGCTGATCGGCAGATGTGTAAATCTTGCTCATTTTTTCTTCCTCCTTAAAACCTATTTGTTTTGTATGTTTATGGGGATTATAAGCCCTGCTCTGTACGTTGTCAACCGATAATATAAAATTTCAGGAGAATTTTTAAAAAAAGCGATCTTCCACGAATGGGAAACGCATCCGCTTCGAAACATGTTTTGGATTCTCCCGGAAAATGGCATCCTGCCAAGGAAATGTTCTGGATTCTCCCGGAAAATGTTTTGTTTTTTCCCGGACAAAATCATTGAAACCCCATAAACCATGTAATATAATAGGTTTATAAAAATGTTTTGGGCGGAGGGATATCACAATGATGGTTTCCACGAAAGGGCGCTATGCGCTGCGCGTCATGATCGATCTGGCCGAACATCAGTCCGAGGGGTTTATCCCCCTGAAGGAAACGGCCGACCGGCAGAATATTTCCGAAAAATATCTGGAAGGGATCCTGAGCATCCTCGTCAAAAACGGCATGCTGACCGGCCTGCGGGGCAAGGGCGGCGGATACCGCCTGACCGAAGCGCCGGACCGGTATACGGTGGGCAGCATTCTGCGCCTTACCGAAAGCTCTCTGGCCCCGGTCACCTGCCTGGAATCGGACAGCAAGACCTGTCCCAGGATGGCGGAATGCAGAACCCTTCCGATGTGGCAGGGTCTGGATAAGCTGGTCAATGAATATCTGGACGGGATCACGCTGGCGGACCTGATGTATACCGAACAGCCCGGGGACAACTATGTGATCTGAACGGGCCGCTAACGCCGGAGCGCGCTGTGCGATATGAACGTCCCAACCAGCGACGACTTCAGCTGTTGCGGTTGCCGGACTGCCGCTTCATCCGGCTCTTCCCGGAAATGCGATGTCCTTTACGACCTCGCCCGCCAGGATCAGACCGGCCACGGAGGGCACGAAAGCCACCGAGCCTGGCACAGAGCGGCATCCGGTTTTTCCAGACGAAGGCCCGGCGGAGTGCAGTGTCTTTTCCCCGGAAGTCTCTTCCGGCAAAGCCTCAACGGGATGCAGCGGCTCTTCCCTGGAATAGACCACCTTCAGATGCCCGATCCCTCTCTTTTTCAGTTCCCGGCGCATCACCCGCGCCAGCGGGCAGACGGAGGTTTTATAAATATCGGCCACTTCAAAGGCCGTGGGGTCCAGCTTGTTTCCCGCGCCCATGCTGCTGATGATGGGCACTCCGGCCCGATCGGCGCACAGCACAAGCTCGATCTTGGCCGTCACCGTGTCCACCGCGTCTATCACATAGGAATAGCCGGAAAAATCGAACGCATCCGCCGCTTCCGGCAGGAAAAAACATTTATGTACCGTCACGGCCGCATCCGGATTGATCTCCCGGATGCGGTTTTTCATGACGTCCACCTTATACTGTCCCACGGTCGCTTCCGTGGCGATGATCTGTCGGTTGATATTGGAAGGACAGATCGTATCGCTGTCCACCAATACAAAATGTCCCACGCCGCTTCTGGCCAGCGCTTCCGCCGCATAGCCGCCCACGCCGCCCACGCCGAACACTGCGACCCTTGCCCTTGCAAGACGCTCCATGGCCTCTCTGCCCAAAAGCAGTTCGCTCCTCGCAAACCGGTTCTCCATCTTTTCCTCGCTCTGTAATGTGCCGCGGCCGTTCAGGTTTCTCGGCAGGCCCGCACGTCCTCACAGGACCGCGCGGGTTCCTCCGCGATAACGTCTTCACAGATCGCACAGCCCTCTCCATAGTCCCGCAGGTCCTCACGCCACCGCTTCCTGCTCCTTTTTCTGCAGCTTATCCCGCAGAATCTCGGTCGCTTCCTCCGGGCTCAGATTCGCCTCGGACAGGAACGTGCTCAGGATCTCCAGATTCCTCTCCCGCTCTTCCCGCAGAAGCTCCTCGAGCTCCTCATTCTCCTTCTGTACCCGTAGCTTCAGGGCCGCGATGATCTCCCGCTTTTCCCTGATCTTCTCCTCTATGGGTTTTCTGACGCCTCTTGCCATAAACTCGTCCTCCTTGCTGGAAACATTTTCTTGTACGAGTATATGCAGAGGCGGGAAAAAATATGCAGTCCGAAATTTTTTCAATTAGGAGTCGAAATCATCCTGCCATCCGTTCCGGCATGATCGCCGACTCCAATGGTCCGGCACTCTCAGTTCCCGTACACCCGGATGATGCCGGAAATGCCGCGGATGACGGACATGCCCTCCAGGATCCGGATGGAATCGTTGAAATGCCGTTCCCAGACCGGCCCGGTGATGATGACCAGATCCGCCACGCCGTCCCGGCTCCTCTTCTGCACCGCCTGGGCGATGCTGACGTCATTGTTGCCCAGGATCCCCGCGATATTCGCCAGCGCCCCCGGCCTGTCCGTCACGCGGATGCGCAGAAAGAAACGGCTCTTCGTTTCGGAAACAGACTTTACGGGGAGCTGACGGTCATAACTGCTCTTCACCTTTCCGCAGCTTCCAGACAGGATATGGTGCATGACGTCCAGCACGTCCCCCATCACGGCGCTGGCGGTGGGCATTTTCCCCGCGCCGCGTCCCATGAACATGGCGTCGTCGCAGGCGAGCCCGTGGACGAACACCGCGTTGAAGGAATCCCGCACCGTCGCCAGCGGGTGCTGCTCCGGAATCAGCATCGGATGCACTTTCACCTCGATACCGTCCTCCTCCAGCCGGGTCATGCCGATGAGCTTGATCACATAGCCGAATTCCTTCGCGTATCGGATATCCTCCGCCGTCAGCTTCGTGATCCCTTCCGTATAAACCTGCGGAAACGTCACGTTGGACTGAAAGGCGATGGACGCCATAATCGCCAGCTTGCGCCCCGCGTCATACCCCTCTACATCCGAGGTGGGATCCGGCTCCGCGTATCCGAGCTCCGTCGCCATCCGCAGCGCCTCCTGATAGTCCATCCCGTCTTCGGTCATCCGGGTGAGGATATAGTTGGTGGTCCCGTTCACAATGCCCATCACTTCCGTGAGCTGGCTCGCCGTCAGGCTCTTTTTCAGCATCCTGACGATGGGGATCGCACCGGCCACGGCCGCCTCGAACTGCAGATCGCACCCGTTCTCCTGCGCCTCCCGGAAAAGCTCGGCCCCGTGCTCCGCCAGCAGATCCTTATTCGCGGTCACCACCTGCTTACCCGTCCGCAGCGCCTCCCGGATATAGGTGCGCGCAGGCTCGATCCCGCCCATCAGCTCCAGCACGATCTCGATCTTCTCGTCCTCTATGATCTCCCGCCAGTCATCCGTCAGAAGCTCCCAGGGCACATCCTCTCTTTCCTTGGTCACATCCCGCACCAGCACCCGGTCGATGACAAAATCCGCTCCGGTCCTCTGTGCAATCTCTTCCCGCATCTGCGCGGCCAGCTTATACACGCCGTTTCCCACCGTTCCGGCGCCCAGCAGCGCCGCGTGAATCGTTCTGTTTCCTTCCATCCTGATCGCTCCCGTAAAAAGGCACAAAAAAAGAAACGATATGCGCCCGCGTTTTGCCAGATATTATATCAGCTTCGCCCGTTGTTGACAATACTTTTTTAGGGGCCGGTATAATGCCGATTGTAGGGGCCGGTACATGCCGATACACGAATCCGGCCGCCGTTTCTATCTAACGCCAAACGTTCCATGTTACGCACGTCAATCCGTTTCCTCGATCTCTCCCATCTCCAGCGCAAGGTCAGTCAATTCCCGGAGCTTTTCCTCCAACAGCTTCTTATCCGGCAGGTACTCGGTATAGCTTGATACCAGCGTGGACGACGTGCTGCGGCTAAGTGCGTACTCAACCACCGCATCGTCCTTGGCAGCGCACAAAATCACTCCCACACTGGGATTTTCATTGGGCCTCTTCACATCCCGGTCAAGTGCCTCCAGATAGAAATTGATCCAAAAAAGGAGTCTCGGTTCCTGTTGAAAAACCCCAAATTTCCTGATACACTAACGTGTAATAAGGAAATAGTCGGCGGGCGCTTATGGAGGAAATGCCCTTCGATAAACATAATGATCCCTGGATCCGCATTTCAGGGGCAATGATTTACCGGCGCGAATACGGTATAGGCAGCCGACAGGAGGGCGGGCATGGCGAATTTTACAAAGAAAGCAATTCAAGAGTCCTTTCTGAAATTACTGACGGAACGGCCTCTGTCCAAAATTACGGTGAAGGATATCGTGGCGGATTGCGGCATCAATCGCAACACCTTTTACTACTATTTCGAGGATATGCCGAAACTCATTGAAAGTATTGTCGAGGATGACGCCGAACAGATCATTCAGTCCTATCCTACCATTGAAAAATTCGAGGACTGTCTGGACGCGGCGATTACGCTTGCGCTTGCCAAAAGGCGTGCGGTATTGCACATCTATCACTCTGCGAACCGGGAAATCTATGAAATGTACTTATGGAAAGTCTGCGATCATACGATCAATGCCTATGTTACGTCTGTCCTGCACGGGAAAAATGTTCGGGAAGATGACCTTGTCATAGTCAAAGAGTATCTGTCCGGTCTTGCTTTCGGCATCTTTTCCAGATGGCTGAAAAACGATATGAACGATGATATCCGAAGTATGCTTTCACGCCTGATGGAAATCAAAAAAGGAATGATCGAAGAGATGATCCTGTGCTGCGCAGAAGAATAGCGCAAATGGAACCGTTTTCAGACAAACGGATTCGTTTGCCCGAAAATCAGTCATTTTTATGTCCCGTGTCTGATGATCAGACACGGGACTTTTTATGTCTGTATGCAGATCAAACCGGCGCAGCTACAATACAGGCAAACGAGCAAAGGAGGTTTCTGCTTTATGAAGATGCGCTCTGTAACGCCAATGAAAATTGCGAAAATCGGATACATCGTCCTGTCTGCCCTGTTTTGCGCCGCAGGCATTCTCTTTATCGTCGCGCCGGAACTTTCGGTGTCGATCATCGGCGTTTGTATCGGGATCGCAATGATTCTATTTGGCATTGTCAAACTGATTGGGTATTTCTCAAAAGACCTGTTCCGTTTGGCGTTCCAGTTTGATCTGGAATTTGGGATTCTGATGATCATCCTTGGCGTGATCGTCCTTTTTCATCCCAGGGACCTGATGGCATTTATCTGCGTCGCCCTCGGTATTTCCATTCTGCTTGACGGGCTGTTCAAAATCCGGATCGCCATGGATTCCAGACAGTTTGGGATCAAAAGCTGGTGGCTGATCCTGTCGCTGGCGATTGTCACCGGGGTGATCGGGGTTTTCCTGATCCTTGATTCGGTCATCGGATCGTGGGCCCTATCGGTTTTATTGGGACTCACGCTTCTTTTGGAGGGCATGTTGAACCTGTATACGGTGATCAGCACCGTCTTAATTGTGAAAAATCAAATTCCGGATGTCATTGAAACAGATGCATTTGAAATGGACGGAAAGGAAAGGTGAATGCCATGCGTTTTTCAAAAGCGGTCGTAAAATACCGTATCCCGATCCTGATTTTGACCCTGGTTCTCCTGATCCCTTCGGTTTCGGGGATGATCGGGACACGTATCAACTACGATATGCTGACCTATCTGCCGGAGGATATGGAAACCGTCATCGGCCAAAACGAGCTGATGGAGGACTTCGACAAGGGCGCCTTCGCATTCCTCATTGTGGAGGATATGTCCAATAAGGATGTGTCGGCGCTGAAAGAACAGATCGAGCAGGTCGATCATGTGGATACCGTTCTGTGGTACGATTCTATCGCGGATCTTTCGATCCCCATGGAACTGCTGCCCGACAAGCTCTATCGCGAATTCAACACGGAAAATGCCACCATGATGGCTCTGTTCTTCGACAGCTCCACCTCCTCCGACGTCACCATGGACGCGATACGCCAGATTCGCGGGATTGCCGGAAAACAGTGTTTCCTGTCGGGGCTTACGGCCATGGTGGTGGACCTGAAGGACCTGTGCGAACGGGAAGAACCCATCTATGTGGGGATCGCGGTTGCGCTGGCGCTGGCTGTCATGCTGCTTCTGCTGGACAACTGGCTGACACCGTTTGTCTTTCTTTTGAGCATCGGCATGATGATCCTCATCAATCTGGGGAGCAATTATTTCCTTGGGGAGATTTCCTATATCACAAAGGCGCTTTCCGCCGTTTTGCAGCTGGCCGTGACGATGGATTATTCCATCTTCCTCTGGAACAGCTACAATGAACAGCTGACGAAACACGACGGCCGCGGGGAAGCGATGGCGAACGCCATTCGGGAAACGCTTGTTTCCATTGTTGGCAGCTCGATCACAACCGTTGCCGGATTTATCGCCCTTTGCTTCATGTCCTTTACCCTGGGCCGTGATCTTGGCATTGTGATGGCGAAGGGCGTACTTTTGGGTGTGATCGGTTGTGTGACCGTGCTGCCGGCCCTGATCCTCGTACTGGAGAAGCCGCTGCAAAAGGCAAAGCACAAGTCGCTGATCCCGAATATGCGCCGTTTCGCGGGTGGTACGGTGAAGGCTTTCCCGGTTTTTCTCTGCCTGTTTGTGCTGCTGATCCCGCCTGCCCTTTACGGATACAACAGGACCAACAACGAGACATACTACAATCTGGCAAAGTCCCTGCCGGAGGACATGGAATATGTGATCGCAAACAGCAGGCTGTCGGAGGATTTTGACATCGCCTCGACGCATATGCTCCTTGTTGACAAGGACCTTTCGGCCAAATCCGTACGGGACATGATGAAGGAAATGGAGCGGGTGGACGGCGTAAAATATGTGTTGGGACTGGAATCGGTGATCGGCCCCCGCGTACCGGAGGAAGTCCTGCCGGAATCGATCACCGGTCTTTTGCAGAGCGACAGGTGGGAGCTGCTGCTCTTAAACTCCGAATATCCCGTAGCAAGCGATGAAGTCGGCGCGCAGATCGAATCTCTGAACACCATCCTGAAAAAATACGATCCGACCGGAATGCTCATCGGAGAAGCGCCCTGCATGAAGGATATGATCGACGTTACTTCCCACGATTTTAAGGTTGTCAATGCGATTTCCATTGCCGCGATCTTTCTCATCATCGCTTTGGTGGAACAAAGCGGGGCCTTGCCGTTTATTTTGATCTCGGTCATTGAGCTGGCGATTTTTATCAACTTAGGGCTGCCCCATTACCTGGGGCAAAGCCTCCCGTTTATCGCGCCGATCTGCATCAGCACCATCCAGCTTGGCGCAACCGTGGACTACGCCATTTTGATGACGACACGGTACAAGTCCGAGCGGATCCGCGGGCAGGACAAAAAGGAGGCCGTGCGGACAGCGCTGACCACATCCATTCCTTCCATTCTGGTCTCGGGATTCGGATTGTTTGCCGCCACATTCGGCGTGGCGCTCTACTCAAAAATCGATATGATCGGCTCCATTTGTATGCTGCTGGCCCGCGGCGCCATCGTCAGTATGCTCTGCGTCATTTTGATCCTTCCGGCGCTTCTGCTTCTGCTGGATAAGGTCATTTGCGCAGCCACGCCGGGAATGAAAAGGAAAAACAAAAACGAAAAGGAGGTACTTTTGAAATGAAAAAGTCTTCAACGAAGATCATCGCACTTTGCCTTTGCGCCCTTCTCGCAGTGAGCGGGATCGCAATGACCGCTTTCGCCCAGAATTCCGACGGGGATGAGACGGAAAAGCAGGAAAAAACGGAAACCGTATCCGCTGCCGACAACGCCGACGTATCCAAGGATGAAACCGTTTATGTCCTTGCCGGAGCGAACGGCTCGGTTCAAAAGATCATTGTCAGCGATTGGATCAAAAACTCCTCCGGCAAAGCCGCGGTGAACGATAAATCCGAACTGACAGACGTGGAAAATGTCAAGGGCGATGAAACCTATACCATGAGCGGCGACGATATGCGTGTATGGGACGCCCGGGGCAATGACATTTACTATCAGGGCAGCATCGAAAAAGAACTTCCCGTCGACCTTTCAATCTCTTACAAACTGGATGGAAAGCCCATCTCGGCAGACGATCTGGTCGGAAAAAGCGGCCGGGTGACCATTCGCTTTGATTATCAAAACAGACAGTATGAAACCGTAGACATCGACGGCAAACAGGAGAAGATCTATGTGCCGTTTGCTATGCTGACCGGCGTTCTTCTGGATGATGACGTATTTACGAATGTGGACGTTGCCAACGGCAAGCTGATCAATGACGGCAGCCGCACCGTCGTTATCGGGATCGCCTTCCCCGGCCTGCAGGAAAATCTCGCGATCTCCAAAGACGCACTGGACATTCCGGACTATGTGGAGATCTCCGCCGATGCCAATAACTTCCGGCTCGACATGACGGTGACGCTCGCCGCAAACGAGATTTTCAATGAACTTGACGCGGACGGCCTTGATTCCGTCTCGGAGCTGGGCGCCTCCATGGATGAACTGACGGACGGTATGGATCAACTTTTGGACGGTTCCTCACAGCTTTATGATGGGCTTGCCGCATTGCTCGAGAAATCGGATGAACTGACGGATGGGATCGGTCAGCTTGCTGCCGGAGCGGAGAGTCTCAAAAACGGGGCCGGGAGCCTGGATGCAGGAGCAGCCGAGCTTCGGACCGGAGCAGCGCAGTTAAGCGAAGGACTGAGCGCCCTTGCGTCGAACAACGACACCTTAAACGGCGGCGCGAGGCAGGTATTTGACACGCTGCTCTCCGCGGCGAACACCCAGCTTGCGGCCGCCGGGCTGGACGTCCCGGCTTTAACGGTGGAAAACTATGCACAGGTTTTGAACGGCGTCATTGCGTCGCTGAACGGAAACGCCGCATACGGGCAGGCACAGCCTGCCGACGCTGCGGCTGGCGCGCGATCGCTCATCGCGCTCAAAGCCTCCCTTGACAGTTACAACGTGTTCTTCAGCGGCCTGCAAAGCTATACAGCCGGTGTGGCCGACGCCGCGGCCGGGGCAGGAACCCTGAAGGCCGGAACGGATGACCTGAAGGGCGGTACTTCCGAGCTTGCCGCCGGAGCCTCGGAGCTTTACGAAGGGATCCTTACACTGAAAAACGGAACACCGGCTCTGGTGGACGGGATCACCCGGCTTCGTGACGGCGCCATGCAGCTTTCCGAAGGACTGAGAGAATTTAACGAAAAAGGTATCGGGAAGCTGGCGGATGCGGCGGACGGCGGTCTGGGCGAACTTTCGGCCAGATTCCGCGCGACAAGAGACGTGTCCCTGCGCTATAAGAATTTTGCCGGCGCAAGCGAGGAAATGGACGGTCAGGTGAAATTCATCTACCGGACGGATGCAGCGGAATAAATCAACCTTCGCATCAGACAGATCAACTGACCGCATCCGTAAGTATCGCGAAAACAGGCGCATTTTCAGCAAGGACTTCCAGAACGGCGCCGAATATGTGGGCGGCCGTATTGCCGACGGGCGGAATTACTATGTTTGAATTGTAAAATCGTTAAATTTCAATGCCCAAAGCTTTCTGCCCGTCGGACTTTTCCTCTCCGGACGCACTCTGTTACATTTTGGGACACAGGGCGTTATCTGTCCAAAACGGCGTTCACGAATTCTGTTGAAAAACGCGGGTTCTCTGATATAATTGATTTGAATAAGGGAGCAGGCGGCACTTTTGTGCGGTGATTCCAACACACTGCAGTCTTTCGCCTCGCCCAATGGGGCGAGACATATCTTCTGAAACGACGAGACTTATCTGCCGCGGTGGGTAAGGCTCGTTATTTTTAACATAAGAATGGGTGGAAAACAGAATGGCAGATTCCAATATTACGAAACGGGCGCTGGCCGCCGCACTTCGGGAACTTATGGAGGAAATGCCCTTCGATAAAATTCAGATCGCGCAAATATGCGAACGGTGCGATATGAATCGAAAGAGCTTCTATTATCATTTCAAAGACAAATACGATCTGGTCAACTGGATCTTTGATACGGAGTTTATCTCGTTCGCCAGGGAGAGCGCCAAATATTTGTCCTCGGACGATCGCTGGGAACTGATCGAGCGCGCCTGTGAACACTTTTATGCAGACAAAACATTTTACCGCAAGGCATTGATGATAACAGGGAAAAACTCTTTGTCCGACCATCTCCGGGAATATCTCTTTCCACTGATCAAAATACGGATCATGCAGTTGCTCAGCGACGACATTGCCGACGAATTTACCGTCAATTTTTTCACGGACGCAGTGCTCTGCGCGATCGAAAGATGGCTGTCAGACAAACAATGTATGCCGCCGGAAGAGTTTGTCACAAAGATCAAGCAGATTATTCAGGGCGGCGCGGCAGCAATCTATCGGGAAATGAATTCCGCAGGGACAAAAGCGGAAGAACCGAAGAAAACCGGAGATGCGTAAATTTGTATTCCGCAGTGTCATTGAATAAACGACCGGATTTGCTCTCCGTCCCGGTATCCTTTTTCATAGAGTTTATGAAGTGCAGCCAAGATTCATACCGCCAGGCGTCCTTTCTTCGGGCACGCGCCCACAAAAATATCCTTCAAGTCATTTTGGAAAAGATTGTGCTGACTGCTTTTTACCGGGCCACTCCCATCGCACAGGTTTCCGTCCTTATCAAAAAAGACACAGCATGCGTCACCGGAAATGATCTGATCTACTGTGCTGATGTCTCCCCACAGATCCCAAAGCATGGTGTGATACCTTTGTTCCTTGCGAGCCTGCTGTACTGTCTGATAGACAAGCCGCCAAACGGGCCCCGAACAGCCCCGCTCCGGCAGCAGTACCGTAAAGGCGGGAGAGAATTGCTGTACGCTGTAAAACAGGTCTCCGTTTACAATGGATTCCAAATCTTTTTGACCGTATGAGACCCACGCGGAATACAGCAGACCCAGATCGCGGAGCTGAGAGCATAAATCCCCGGCATCTTCATCGTATCGGATGACCAGCATAAGGTTATAAGATTCGCCTGCCTCATCCAGAAATTCAGAAGTCAGTCCCTCCGGTTCGCAGAACAGGCAAAAGGCGCTGTCCGGATGTGCTTTTACAAGCGGCAGAACACATTTCGGCTGACTGCCGCAGAAAAATCCCCAGAAATAAATGCCGAGTTTCTCGCCGGAACGGATCGCCGCCTGATACTTCGGTGCTTTCTCCGCAAAATGGTCCATACTGACCTGGATCGGCACAGTCCATGGAATGTTGCACCCCAGGTTTTTCTCATTTTCGCGGATGCGCTGCGCCCCAACGGTACATCCGTTATATCCCAGATTCATGCCGAAGGTGTAAAGCCGGTCGGTATCCGCATGGGTCACCACTTCCCGCACCAGCTGATAGTAGGCGCTGTTTTCGTTTTGAAGCATGGTCTGGGCTGTCGTAAAAAAATCCTCCTGAAATCTTCCGTCCGAGAACTGCAGCGCCATATCCACAAGATTCCGGATCCCGCGATCCGGGTTTTCCTTCATTTCTTTCAGGGTCCTTTTTACGATGGAACCCACCAAAAATCTGGACATACTTTTTTCCATTTCCACTAATACCTCCAAAGTACAAATCATATGTGCGTTTCTTACATGGAATCATACGCGCGCTTCCGGGCTCTCACAAGGGACAAACAGCCCGCCGCGTCCAAAAAAGTAACAAAGTCTGCGTCACGTCCTAAATTTGGACGCGCGTTTCCTTCTGTCCAATGACTTCCTCGTTTTCTCCCTTTATACTTTGCTTAAAACAAAGGAAGGAGGCACAGAGACCATTCGCGGCCTTTATCCTTACGTCCAGATCGTGCGGCGGAACGGATTTGAAAGGCCCGAAAAACAGGGATCGTGCCAAAACCAAACACTTACAAACAGAAAGGAATCAAAAACATGAATACCTCTTTGAAAACCACAATGCAGAATTTTGCAGTCAACCAGGCCCTGAAATACATTGAAGGCAGCCCGGAGGAAAATATACCAAAACTGATGGCGCTGGTAGACAAATATACGCCCGCCGACTGGTACAGCGGTCAGCGGGCCGCCATCCGCAAGGTCATTGAAGAAAAGAACAACTGGTATCAGCTTATCCTGAAGATCTATGATCTTGATCCGGGCGTCCGCCAGGCTTTCTTCCAGAACTTCCTGTTCAATTCCGCGCTGAAGGGCAGCGTGACACAGAATGAAGTAAAGGAAAAAGAGGGCTGCAATGTGCCCTGGGCGATCCTGCTTGACCCCACTTCCGCCTGCAACCTTCACTGCACGGGATGCTGGGCAGCGGAGTACGGCAACCGCCTGAACTTAAGCCTTGAAACCATCGACTCCATTATCCGGCAGGGCAAACAGCTCGGCATCTATATGTACATTTATACCGGCGGAGAGCCTCTGGTACGGAAAAAGGATCTCATCAAAATCTGCGAAATGCACTCGGACTGTGAGTTCCTCTCCTTCACCAACGGCACCCTGATCGACGAGGATTTCTGTCAGGAAATGCTCCGGGTCCGGAATTTTGTCCCGGCGATCTCCCTGGAGGGTTTCGAGGATGCCAACGACGGCCGACGCGGGCAGGGCATCTATCAGAAGGTGCAGAACGCCATGTCCCTGCTGAAACAGCATAGACTGCCCTTTGGTATCTCCACCTGCTATACCAGCAAAAACGTGGACGATGTGAGCAGTGAGAAATACTTTGACCTGATGATCGACAGCGGCGCTCTGTTTGTCTGGTTCTTCCACTATATGCCGGTAGGCAACGACGCGGCGCCGGAGCTGCTGCCCACGCCTGCGCAGAGAGAAAAAATGTACC
Source organism: uncultured Eisenbergiella sp. (assembly GCA_947631815.1). Classification (GTDB taxonomy): domain Bacteria; phylum Bacillota; class Clostridia; order Lachnospirales; family Lachnospiraceae; genus Gallintestinimicrobium. Next base: position 8,621 of record CANRMT010000037.1, on the reverse strand, counting down.
GGCGCATCCGCGAATACCGAAACACCAAGCCGATTTTCAGCATGGACTTCCAAAACGACGCCGAGTATGTGGGCGGCTGTATTGCCGGTGGCCGGAATTATCTGCATATCAATGCCAAAGGCGATGTGGAGCCCTGTGTGTTCATCCACTATTCCAACGCCAATATCCATGAAGTCTCCCTGCTGGATGCTTTAAAGAGCCCGCTGTTCATGGCATACCACAACGGACAGCCGTTTAACGACAATATGCTGCGGCCCTGCCCCATGCTGGAGAATCCGGAATGCCTGCGGAAGATGGTCAAGGATACGGGCGCTGTCAACACCGACTACCAGAGCCTGGAAAGCGTCGATCACCTCTGCGACAAGACAACGCCCTACGCCGAAAACTGGAGACCGATGGCCGACACACTTTGGCATGGCTGTGACGGCTGCACAGGCTGCGCCAAAGGGAGTGAAGCATAATGCCGTATCGAAGCACACACCGGTCCGGGTATGCCGACGCTGCTCTGCTGCTCTATAGGGGCAGAAATCGTTAAAGCGGATTATATTGGAAATCTGGATGTATTCTATAAAGAGGCTGTTACCAGAATACACGCAGACAAAGGGACATAAGGGGGAATGTCAAAATGATCAGAACGGTTGTGTACACGCTTCTCGGCTATCTATCCGGCAGCATCCTGTATGCGAACGTTTTCGGGAAGATGTTCGGGAAAATTTCACTGTACCAAAACAGTGCGGATCAAAACCCAGGAACCGTGAACGCATATAAATACGGCGGCTTCTGGTGCGGAACACTAACTTTGCTCTGTGATCTGGCAAAAGGTTTTCTTCCCGTGTTTCTCTATACACATTTCTCTCAGGTGCAGCCAACATGGGGAGTATCTTCGGTGCTTGCGGCACCGGTCATCGGGCACATTTTTCCCGTGTTTCATCGATTCTGCGGCGGCAAAGGAATTGCAGCGACCTTCGGCTGCCTGTTGGGGCTTATCCCGTATCTTCATCCGGTGCTGTCGTTCGCGGCGGTATTTCTGATTTTGTCCGTGGGGCTGCGGATTACCCCGAACTTCTACCGCACGCTGGTCGCCTACCCGGTGACAGCCGCCGTCATGCTCCTGACCGGTGTTGATCCTGCGGTATGGGTGAGTTTCCTGATCGTCACAGCGGCAGTATGTCTGCGGCTGTATCAGAGCAAAGAAGAAAAAGAACCGATCGGAGTGAAACTGTTATGGATGCGCTGATTCTTTCCTGCGGAACGGGCGGCGGCCACAACAGCGCGTGCAAAGCCATCGAACAGGAACTGTCTTGCAGAGGTCACAACGTAAAAATTCTAAATCCCTACCTTCTGGAAGGCCCGAAAACTGCCGAAAAGGTCAATAACGCATACAATCGTCTCGTGCAAAAGGTACCATCGGCCTTCGGCATAGTATACCGTATTGGGAACGCTTATCGAAAGCTGCCGGTCCATTCTCCGGTCTATCAGATCAACGGGATCATGGCGCCGCTGCTTGAAACATTTCTCCGCGAAAATCACTTCGATGCGATCGTAGCGACGCATCTTTTTCCGGCGGAGATCCTCATAAATATGAAGCGGCACGGGAAGCCTGTCCCCGCCACCTATTTCATAGCGACAGACTATACCTGCATCCCGTTTACAGAAGAAACCGACTGTGATTATTATGTGATCCCGGCAAAGGAACTGACCGGGGAGTTTGTGTCCAGGGGTATTCCCAAAGAGCGGATCGTACCGCTCGGGATACCCGTTGGCAGGCAGTTTCGGCAACAAATGAGCCGGGACGAGGCCAGAACACGCCTGGGGCTTGATCTGCAGGCAAACTATCTATTGGTCGCAGGAGGAAGCATTGGCGCGGGGCAGATCGATCACGTCGTTTCACTGCTGCTGGAGCATTACAGCGACGCGGTTCGGGTCATCGTGATCTGCGGGAGCAACCATACTTTGTATCGGCATCTGCAGCAGACATATCCGGGACGCTGCATTCTCTTAGAATATACCGCACGGATGGCGGAATATATGCGGGCCTGCAACCTTTTTATTTCAAAGCCGGGCGGTCTGTCCTCTACGGAAGCAGCGGTCGCAGGGGTTCCGTTGATCCACATTACCCCGATTCCGGGATGTGAAACCCGCAACATGACGTTCTTTGAAAAACATGGAATGTGTTATGCCGTGAGATCACCCAAAACCCAGTTGACCGCTGCCTGCGATATGCTGCTTGATCCCGGCAGGCAGCGGGAAATGAAGGAAAACCAGCATAAGGTGATTTCGGCGGATGCTGCCGCAGCGATTTGCCGTCTGATAAAACAAACTCAACCACACAGCACAATAATACTTCCGTATCGTCACATCGGCCAACGCGATGGCTGCAGGGCATAAAGAAAGCCCCGATGCGATCCGCCTCGAGGCTGCGATTTCTAATGCCGGCGATGGGACTTGAACCCATACTATGTCACCATAAACAGATTTTGAGTCTGCCGCGTCTGCCATTCCGCCACGCCGGCCTGCGCCCGCCGCTCCTGCGGCGGGCAGTGATTATCATATCATATCCACCCGTGAAATGCAAGATTTTTTTCACCGGCGCACTCATCTTGACGCACTCATCTGCAGCGGTCCGAACAGCTTCCGGAAAAGCTCCCGGCACAGTCCTCCGCACCCGTCAGCGGACGCCTCCGACCAGCTTCCCGTAAAAATCAAAGCAGTCAAAGGTCGCAAAATAATCCTTCGGCTCCTCTGCCCTGCGGATCAGCTGTACGCTTCCGTCCTCCCGCAGCAGAAGCTCCGCGCTGCGCAGCTTTCCGTTATAATTATAGCCCATCGAGTAGCCGTGCGCGCCGGTATCGTGAATGAAAAGGTAATCCCCCTTTTCGATCTGCGGCAGCGCCCTGTCGATGGCGAATTTATCGTTGTTCTCGCAGAGGGAGCCCGTCACATCATAGACGCGGTCGCAGGGCCTGTCCTCTTTTCCCAGCACCGTGATGTGATGATAGGCGCCGTACATGGCCGGACGCATCAGGTTCACCGCGCAGGCGTCCACGCCGATATATTCTTTATAAGTGTGCTTCTCATGAATCGCCTTCGTGACCAGCGCCCCATAAGGCCCCATCATGAAGCGGCCCATTTCCGTATAGATCGCCACATCACCCATACCGGCCGCCGCCAGCACCTCGTCATAGACCCGGTGCACGCCCTCTCCGATGGCGAGGATATCGTTGGGCTCCTGGTCCGGACGGTACGGGATGCCCACGCCGCCGGACAGATTGACGAACGCCGCCTTTGCGCCGGTCTCCTTCTGCAGACGCACCGCCAGTTCAAAGAGCTGCTTCGCCAGCTGCGGATAGTAGTCGTTGGTCACCGTGTTGCTGGCCAGAAATGCGTGAATGCCGAAACGCTTCACGCCCTTCTTCTTCAGGATACGGAACGCCTCAAAGATCTGCGCCTCCGTCATCCCGTATTTCGCGTCCCCGGGGTTGTCCATGATGCCGTTGCTCAGGGTAAAGACGCCGCCCGGATTGAAGCGGCAGCTCATGGTCTCCGGCAGCTTCCCCAGGATGCTTTCCACGAAATCGATGTGGGTGATATCATCCAGGTTAATGATGCCGCCCAGCTGTCCCGCCAGGGCATATTCCTCCGCGGGCGTGTCGTTGGAGGAAAACATGATCTCCTCTCCCCCCATGCCCAGCGCACGGCAAAGCATCAGCTCCGTCAGGGAAGAACAGTCCGCGCCGCAGCCGTATTCCCGCAGAATGCGGATCAGGAACGGGTTCGGCGTGGCCTTTACCGCAAAATATTCCCGGAAGCCGGGATTCCACGCAAAGGCCTGCTTCACCTTCGCCGCGTTCTCCCGGATCCCCTTTTCATCATACAGATAAAACGGCGTCGGAAATTCTGCCGCGATCCTTTCGATCTGCTCTTTTGTCACAAATGCTTTCTTTTCCATTTTCTCTCCTGTCCGCCCCGGCCGATCCGACGTCAACCGCTTTTCCTTACAAAAATAGTACATTCCGGCGTCCTTGTCAATAGCCAGTTTGCGGACCGGACGGCCTGCACTTCCGGCGAACAGCCGACACCTGCCGCAACGTTTTCCAAAGAACCGGCGGTACTCCGCCGCAGCGCTTTCGGCGAACAGCCAGCGCTTCCCGGCGGCCCAGACGTCACGCCGCCGCAGCCCCTCCCACCAAACAGGCGGCCCGTTTCCGGGCCGCCCTGCATCCGCCGTGCACTCTCACTCTGACAAAAAAGCATCCACTTCCCGCGCATAGGGGATTGACGCCGCGGCCCCCACCTTCGTAACAGCCAGCGCGGCGGCCGCACAGGCCCGCTTCAGAAGCTCCTGCTTCTCTTTTCCCTGCAGCATTCCCGCCAGATAGTAGCCGGTAAATGTGTCTCCTGCCGCGGTGGTGTCCACCGCTTTCACCGGACAGGCAGGCACATAGAGCCGTTCTCCTTTTCCGTCTGCATAAAAGACGCCCTTCTCTCCCAGCGTCAGCACGAACTCGCTTTCCGGGTACATCCGTCCCAGCGCGGACAGGATCTCCTCCGGCTCCGTCTTCTGGGTCATCTGCATGCCTTCCGTCTCATTGATCAGGAAGATGCTCACCCGCTCCAGACCGCAGCCCAGCAGTTTTTCCTCGAAGGGCGACGGATTCAGCACGATCCGCAGCTTCCTTTCGCTGGCGCCGCGGATCAGCTCCCCCAGCAGATTGATCTCGTTCTGCAAAAGCAGGATGTCGCCCGCTTCACAGTGCGACAGCACTTCCTCGATCTGCTCCGGCGTATTTCTGCGGTTGGCGCCCCCGTACAGGAGGATACAGTTCTCCCCCGCCGGATTCACCTGTATGATGGCATGACCGCTCTTGCCCGGACAGGTCCGGACGAACTGCGTATCGATCCCCTCTTTCCGGCAGATCTCCAAAAATGTTCCGCCGTCCTCCCCGACCATTCCCGCGTGGCAGACGGGGATCCCCGCCCGCGCCAGCGCGACGGACTGGTTGAATCCCTTTCCTCCGCAGTGAGTCTCAAGCCCCCTGGAAGCCAGGGTTTCTCCAGGCATGACCATATGGTCGACCTGATAAGTATAATCGTAATTCAGCGAACCAAAATTGATCACCTTCACAATGTATTTCACCTCCCCTTGTTAGCTTTCTCCTGGATCAGAACATCTGCGGCCCATAGTCGATGGTCTTCACGATCTGCTCCGCGTACGCGTCCATCGTCATCCGGTCCGCCATGGCCGACTGTACGCCGTTCCTCGAAATTTCCCAACTTATTCCGCCGCTCTTCCGTGGATATTCTCGATCTGCCAGTCGATGGGCTCTATGCCGTGACTCTGCAGGAACGCGTTGGTCTGACTGAAATGTCGGCACCCGAAAAAGCCCCTGTACGCGGAAAGCGGGCTGGGATGCGGCGCCTTCAGGATCAGATGCCTGGGATTGGTGAGCATGGAGGCCTTCATCTGCGCCGGTCTGCCCCAGAGCAGAAAGACGATGGGCCGATCCTGCGCGTTCACCGCTTCGATCACCGCGTCCGTGAACTGCTCCCAGCCCCTTCCCTGATGGGAATTGGCCTGATGGGCCCGGACCGTCAGCACCGTGTTCAAAAGCAGCACGCCCTGTCTGGCCCATTTTTCCAGATAACCGTTGTCCGGGATATAACACCCCAGATCGTCATGCAGCTCCTGATAAATGTTTACTAACGACGGCGGGATCTCCTGCCCCGGCTGCACAGAAAAGCAAAGGCCATGGGCCTGATGCTCGTTGTGGTACGGGTCCTGTCCCAGGATCACCGCCTTCACGTCCTTCAGCGGCGTGAAATGAAACGCGTTGAAGATATCGTCCGCCGGCGGATAGATCACCCGCGTGGCATATTCGTCCCTCACAAACTGAAACAGCTGCGCATAATAGGGCTTCCGGAATTCTCCCTTCAGGGCGGGAAGCCAGTCATTGCTGATCATGGCCATGATCTTTTCTCCTCTTTCGTGCTCTCATGCGCGGATCGGGGTCCCGCAGCGGATCAGAGCCGCACCGGCACGCCTCTGTCCCGCAGATACCGCTTGACTTCTCTGATCTCCAGTTCTTTATAGTGGAACAGGGAGGCCGCCAGCGCTGCATCCGCCAGCCCGTCCGTCAGCGCATCATAAAAATGCTCCATGCTTCCGGCGCCTCCGGAGGCGATCACCGGGATGGATACGGCCTCGGCGACCGCTCTGGTCAATGCCAGATCGTACCCCGCCTTCGTGCCGTCACAGCCCATGCTGGTCAGCAGGATCTCTCCCGCCCCCAGCTGCTGTACCCTTATGGCCCATTCCACCGCATCGATCCCCACGTCGATCCGGCCGCCATTTTTATAAATGTTCCATCCGCTGCCGTCTGCGCGCCTCTTGGCGTCGATGGCCACCACCACGCACTGGCTGCCGAACTTATCGGCCGCATCGCTGATGAGCCGCGGCGTGTTGGTGGCGGCGGAATTGACGGAGATCTTGTCCGCACCCTCCCGCAGCAGCGCCCGGAAATCCTCCACCGTCCGGATCCCTCCGCCCACCGTAAAAGGGATGAACACCTTCTCGGCCACCCGGCGCACCATATCGACCACCGTATTCCTCGCGTCGGAGGACGCCGTGATGTCCAGAAAGACCAGCTCGTCCGCCCCGGCCCTGTCGTAGGCACCGGCGATCTCCACCGGATCTCCCGCATCCCGCAGATTCACAAAATTAACGCCTTTCACCACCCGTCCGGCATGGACATCCAGACAGGGAATGATCCTTTTGGTATGCATTCAAACGCCCTCCCTGACCAGCTCCACGAAATTCTGCAGAATGCGCAGTCCGGCCTCCGAGCTTTTTTCCGGATGAAACTGACAGGCGAAGAGATTTCCCTTTTCCACCGAGGCGTCGATGGAGACGCCGTACTCCGTGCGGGCCGTCACGATATCCTCCTCCGCCTTCAGATAATAGGAATGCACGAAGTAGACATATGTCCCCTCGGGCAGTCCCGCGAACAGCCTTCCCTCCTTCGGGAAGGCGAGCGAATTCCATCCGATGTGCGGGATCTTGCGCGGCCTGCCGGATTCCTCCCGCCCGTCCGGGATCCGGAGGATCCTACCCTTCAATATGCCCAGGCCGTCCACGCCGGGACTCTCCTCGCTGGATTCAAACAGGAGCTGAAGCCCCAGACAGATGCCGAGGAACGGCCTGTTTTCCCGGGCGATCTCCCGAATGACCTCCGCCAGCCCATACTCCCTCAGCCGGTTCATGGCATCCCCGAACGCGCCCACGCCGGGCAGGATCACGCCGTCCGCCGCCCGCAAAAGCGCGGGATCTCTTGTGATCACCGGCGCTTCTCCCAGCATTGCCAGCGCCTTTTCCACGCTCCTGATATTGCCCGCATCATAGTCAATTATCGCGATCATCGCCGCTCCCATCCTGCATCGGCGGCAGATCCGCCGCCGTCTGTTCCTCCTGTGCCGCCGAAAGGCCCGCTGTCTGCTCCATCAGGAAATCCACCGGATCCTGCACCGCCGAAAGGCCCGCTGTCTGCTCCTCCTGCGCCGCCGAAAGGCCCGCTGTCTGCTCCATCAGGAAATCCACCGGATCCTGCGCCACGGAGATCCCTTTTTCCTTCAATTCCTCTGTCATCTGATACAGTCTGGAATGCACCCGGATCATGCGCGCCTTCTGATTGAAAAAGACCGCCTTTTCAAACGGGAAGCGAATGATCTGCGGAAACTGCATGCCCACTCCCAGCTCCAGCACCAGCAGCTGTCTGTTCAGCGTCCCCTGCAGCCATTTCGTATACCGCTGCCAGTCCGGCAGGTATCCCTCTTCCCTGTAATCCGGGGAATCGATCCGGTTGAACCACAGCGGCTTCGTACATTCCGCGCACACCGGAAAATCGACGGCGTCCAGATTTCCTCCGCAGGCGTCGATGCTCTCCAGCAGCGCCTCCGTCACGTTCGGATCCGTCACCAGCGGCTCCTGATCCGTCACACATTCCCTGCCGCACTGCATCGCGCGGAAGCCGCCGCAGGGCGTCACGATCCTCCCGGCATCCAGGCCGGAACGATAGATCAGATCATCCGTGCACAGGGATACCAGAAAATAATTCTTCCCATCGAGCAGCCCCGCAAGCCTGTCATAAGCCGCCAGCAGCCTGCCGTCCGGATGCCGTCTGATATAGTGGAACCGGAGATACTGGACCGCCTGCGCCTCATATTCCTCTCCCCCAGCCTGCTCCAGCAGCGGACCGTAAAACGGATCCGTCTCCATGGCCTCACAGCGCATGGCGAATTCATTTCCGATCCCGACCAGCACCATCTGTGCCTTCTCGATCTGTTCGCTCAACCGGTCTGTCATTCCAACTTTCCCGCGCTTCCTCATTTATTTTCGAAAACAGTTTATCACATTTCCCGCGGCGATACAACCGAAAACAGCAGGCGGCAGGAGCCCCACATCAAAAAAGCCCTTATTCCTCCGAATAAGAGCTCTCTCGCCCATACCTTCAAAACTGAACATTCAACGCCATCTCTCCATCCTCTCCAAACGACCTTACAGGATAAGCCCTCGACCGATTAGTACGCGTCAGCTCCATGCATCGCTGCACTTCCACCCCGCGCCT
>CANRMT010000036.1 GCA_947631815.1 uncultured Eisenbergiella sp. | reverse complement strand
ATTTCAGGGAGGTATGAGAGCCAGTTGGTTCCCATACCTCCCTATCTTAGGGGCTGGTCATTTCCCGACAGCCCCTTCTTTTACATATTTTTTGACAGCGTCGAAGCTCTCCGGGCTGATGACATGCTCGATCTTGCAGGCGTCCCGCTCCGCGATATGGGGATCTACGCCGAGGCGGATGAGCCAGTGCGTCAGAAATTCGTGGCGCTCATAGATGGTGTCCGCGATCTGCTTCCCGGACTCCGTCAGATAGATGAAGCCCTCCCGGGTGACCCGGATGTGGTCCTTCTCCCGGAGGTTCTTCATGGCGACGCTGACGCTGGACTTTTTGAAGCCAAGCTCTTCCGCGATGTCCACCGAGCGGACGACCGGATGGCTCTTGCTCAGGATCAGAATGGTTTCCAGATAGTTTTCGGCGGATTCATTGACATTCATGTTCCGTGTCCTCCCTTTTCCAGACATCGGAAAGACCGCCGGGCGTTCTTTCCTTCCTCCAATATACCACAAATTCGCGGATGCTTCAACAAAAACAGGGGCGGAAAAGCTGGGGAAACCGGTCAAAACCGGCCATATGCGCTTCAAGTCCCGTCCGCGGGGCGTCCTGTTTTGGATATCCTGTCAGGTCTGGTTTTCCAGATAATCCATGAAGCACAGCCAGTCTTCCCGGCGCAGGTCGTGCCCTCCGGCCCGCAGATGGTGTCCGATCCATCCTTTGTGAAAGGTTTCGCCGGGCAGCGGAAAACGGTCGGGATGGACAAAGCCGGGAAGGGCGTTTTGGCGGAAATATCCGTCCGCGGCGGCGCAGGAGAGATATTCGTTCACGGGATCCGCCCAGGGATCGTCCTGCGCGCTGGCCACGTATACCCGGTGCGGCGCATTGGCCGCCAGCAGGAAATGCTGGTCGAAGGGCAGCGCCTCCTCCCCGGCGTCGGACGCGGCGAACCGCTCGCAGAACCACCAGGGGAAGGCCTGGCGGATCCGCTGGAGGGTCTCGCAGCGGTTCCCGCGAAACAGCGCCGCGCCGGAGGTCCCGGAATCGTTGGCGATCACGCAGTGGAACCGTTCGTCCAGCGCGCCCGCCAGCAGGACGGTCTTGCCCAGGCGGGAGTGGCCGACCAGGGAGAGGCGGGCGGGATCCGCGAAGGGCAGTGTCAGGGCATAGTCGGCCGCGCGGCTGGCGGCCCAGGCCCACAGGCCCAGCTTCCCGCACTGCCGGCCTTCGGTCCTGCCCTCCGGGAAGACCAGACCGGCCAGACCGGCGGAAAAATCTCCGTCATCCGGGGTGATATCCGTGTAGCAGAAATACAGGAGTCCGTATCCGCGGCCGACGATCTCCTGCAGGGGCAGCGTGTCGGGGAGCGCGGCCCCGAAGCCGATCAGGAGAAAGCTGGGGACGGGTGTTTCAATCTTTGCGGGGAAAACGGAGATGAGGGGGAAGGAAAAGTCCCCGTTCGCCATGCGGCAGGTCAGCCGTATGTGTTTCAGGATCGCTTCGCCGCCGCAAAGCTCCGCCTTTGCGCCGACCGCATCCGTCTCGGTCTCCTCTGCGTGCACGGAGAGCGGCGGCTCGGGCGGAAAGCCGTATTCCTGCGTCAGCAGCAGTTCCAAAAGCGCCGGTTTTGACAACCCATCGGGCATCGGAAGCCCTTTCGGCAGTTTCAGTTCCATTTCCGCTCCTTTCTGCTGTCCGTACGGACAGGGTATCATGAAATATCGTCCAGTATCATCCTGACGGTTTCTTCCTGTGACAGATCCCCGCGGATCGTCTTCTCCTTTATATATCCAATATAGCAAAAAAGGGCAGGGTTTTCAACCGGGCCGGGGATTCATGATTGTAAATGCGCCGAAATCATGCTATCATGGGCGCAGACGGGAAGGTTTCCCGGCAAGTCGGATTCGGAAGGAGGCGCAGACCGGATGGACGGTGAGACCGCTGAGCTGCGGTTGCAAAAAGGAAGGCCGGAGAGCGATGACGGACGTCTGCCGAAGGAGCTGCGGGTCTATGACCTGCTGGACCGGCTGGAGATCGGATATGAACGGGTCGATCACGCACCGGCGACGACCATGGAGGTCTGCCGAAAGATTGATGAGGTCCTGGGCGCGACCATCTGCAAAAATCTGTTTCTCTGCAACCGGCAGAAGACGCAGTACTATCTGCTGATGATCCCGGACTGGAAGAAGTTCAAAACGAAGGAGCTGTCCGCGCAGATCGGAAGCGCGAGGCTGTCCTTCGCGGACGCGGAGGCGATGGAGCGGTATCTGGATATCACGCCCGGCTCGGTCAGCGTGATGGGCCTGATGAACGATACGGAAGGGCAGGTCCGCCTGCTGGTGGATGAGGATGTGCTGAAGGGAGCGTATCTGGGCTGTCATCCCTGTGTCAACACGTCCAGCCTCCGACTGCGGACGCAGGACGTGTTCGCGCGCTTTGTGCCCTATACCGGGCACGGCGTCACAACGGTGCATCTGACGGGAGAGGATTGACAGACGGAGGATTTTATATGGTCAAAAAATACGACGGCATCACTGGACGGGAAACGGAGGCGGCGCAGGCAGGCGCGGACCGTGAGGCGACAGGACTGCCTTCCGGGGAATATCCGTATCAGGCAGCAGCCTATGTTCGCCCCGGGACGCTGCCGGACCGAAAGAGTCTGCATCTGGCGCTGAGAAAGGGAGACGGCGGCTGGAAGTCCCTGAATTTCGGCATCGGCGTCCTGTTCGCGGAGGCAGATTATGCGGGCGCGCATCCGGCGGGCGTGACGCGGGTGCTGGAGGATCCCGTTCTGTACCGGCGGGCGGACGGAAGGATCGGCGCGGCGGCATGCTGTTACGGAATTCGGCGGACGCAGAACGGCGCGTGGGAGCGGGAAGCGGGAATCAGTGCGGGACCGCAGGAAAGCGGGAGCAAAACGGAAGAAAAAGGGAATGAGATGCGCTTCTGGGTGACGGAGGATTTGGTCAACTGGCAGCCTGCGGGGCCGAAGGATGCAGCCCCGTCAGCGGGGACATCTGATCCGTCCTGTCCGGCCCGCCGGACGCTTCTCATTGACGGCGAACAGGTTTCGGCCAGCGTTCTCTGCCTGACGGCGGAAGAGGCGGATGCGCTGGAGAGGAAGCTGGGAGAAGTGCGCAATGTTTCCGTGGACCCGGTGGAGGTGCATATTCCCGCAGGGGAGGTCCTGACGGCTCTTCCGCCCATGAAGGCGCATTACAGCGACGGCTCCACGGAAGAGATCCCCGTGGAATGGAACCGGGAAGAACTGGCGGCGATCCCGTTTGACCGGGAGGGTGTCTATGAAGTCACCGGAAGGGCGGCGGTGAAGGAATACGCCGCGCCCCTGATCGAGGGGCTGGCGGACCCGGCGGTCCTGTATTGGAAAGATTTGTATTGGCTGACGGGCACCAATGAACACACCGGCGGCCGGGACCTGTATCTGCGGTGTGCGCAAACCCTGGAGGGTCTGGCGGAGGCGGAGCCGCGGCCGATCTTCCGGGCGGCCGGGGCCGGGGATCACAGCGGCTGCAACTGGGCGCCGGAGCTGCATGTGATCGGCGGACGGCTCTGCTGTCTTTTCGCTTCCAGCCTGAACGGGCAGTGGGATCATGTGCAGTCCCGGATCATGTATTGCGGCGGGGACCCTCTGGAGCGGGAGAGCTGGTCGGAGCCGGTGCGCATCCGAAAGGCGGACGGCTCCTGGCTGATGGAGGATGCGGACGGCATCACGCTGGACATGACGTATTTTGAGGCGGCGGGCCGGAGTTATTACTGCTGGGCGCAGCGTAAGATCCGAAGAGGGAAATCTGCCGGGCAGGAAGCCGAAGCGCAGGTGATCGGAAGCTCCGACCTGATGATCGCGCCCGTGGACCCTTCCGCGCCGGAGCGGCTGGCCGGGGAGGCGGTGTGCCTCTGCAGGCCCGGATATGCCTGGGACCGGCAGGACACAGAGGTGGACGAGGGCCCTCACGTGCTGAAGCACGGCGGGATGCTGTACCTGACCTTTTCCGGGGACGCGGTGAGCAGCCGTTACTGTATGGGACTGCTGACGGCGGAGGAAGGAGCGGACCCTCTGGATCCCGCTTCCTGGACGCGGACCGGATATCCCGTGCTGGGCAGGGAGCATGTGCCGGGAGAACCGGGGCCGGGTCACAATTCCTTTACGAAGGATGAATACGGTCGGGATGTGCTGATCTATCACGCCTGGCCGGAGGGCGGGCTGCGCAGCTTTTATGCCCGGACGGTCCATTACGGCGCGGACGGGACGCCGCTTTTCTATCTGACGCCGGAGCGGTTTTTACAGAAACCGTTCCGTCAGGTGAAGGCCAGGGTGGCGGTGGAAAAACCCGCGTATCTGTTCGTGCATTTCCGGGAAAAGACCACGCCCGACGGGGAACAGGTGCATTTCGGCCTGAGCCGGGACGGCTTTTTATGGGAGAGCGTCAACGGGGGAGCCCCGCTGCTCTGGGCATATTACGGGGACAGGGGCGTGCGGGATTTCACGATCACAAGATGCGAAACGACCGGAAGATTCCATATTTTTGCCACGGACTTAAGCCTGTCCTACGGGATGCGGGGAAGGTATCGCCATTCCTGGGAGCAGATCGGCAGGAACGGGAGCCGGTATCTGGCCATGTGGGAGTCTGCCGATCTGGTGCACTGGAGCGAGGAGGCGCTGATCCCCTTTGGCGGGACGGAGTTCGGCTGCCGCTGGGCGCCGGATATCCTGCACGATCCGGCGAACGGGGACTATCTGCTGCATTGGTCCTCCCCGCATGTGTCGGACGGTTATCGGAATAAGGCCATTTATTACAGCCGCACCCGGGATTTTCGGCATTTCACCGAACCGGCCCTTCTGTACCGCAAGGCGGACAGCGGCGTGATCGATTCCGCGCTGTATGCGGAGGACGGCAGATATTATCTGTTCGTGAAAAGTGAAAAGAATCCCTGCGGCGTGATCCTGCTGTCGGCGGACCGGGCGGCGGGCCCCTATGAAACGGTGGAAGGTTTCTGGGAGAACATGGCGCTGGAGAACGCCGGGTCCTATGAAGCGCCCACCGCGGTGCGGCTGGCGGACGGCCGCTGGTGCCTGTTCCTGGATTATTTCGGCGTGAAGGGAAAGGGACAGGGCTATGTGCCTTTTGTGGCAGACCGGCTGGCAGGCGGCCGGTTCGTGCGGGCGGACGAGACGTTTTCCTTCCCGTACGGATTCAAGCACGGCACGATCCTGAAGATCACACAGGACGAGTATGAGCGGATTCGTGCCTTTGACTGGACGGAGCCGCCGGATCTCAGGTAGGTATAGAAGATTAAGAAAAAGATGGATCGGGCAGCAGGCCGGAGAACTGAACGAAAGGAGACACAAACATGGAACGGCGCGATTTTTCAAAGCCGCTTTCCCTGCGGCAGATACAGGTGGCGGACGGATTCTGGAAGAAGGAAATGGAACTGGTGCGAAAAGAGGTGCTTCCCTATCAATGGGCGGCGCTGAACGATCAGGTGGAGGGCGCGGCGCCCAGCTACTGCATGCACAATTTCCGGGCGGCAGGCAGGCTCAACCGGGAGAAGCGGGAGCAGGGGGCGGCCTTTGCGGAGCCGGTCTACACCTACCGCGGGTTTGAGGCGCTGCCGGAGGATCCGAAGCATCCGGATCCCGACCGGTTTTACGGTTTTGTTTTTCAGGATACGGATTTTTCCAAATGGATCGAGGCGGTGGGCTATTCCCTGACCCAGCATCCGGACGCGGCGCTGGAAAAGGTGGCGGACGCGGCCATCGATCTGGTCTGCGAGGCCCAGCAGGAGGACGGCTATCTGGACACCTATTACATCATCAACGGCAGGGATAAGACCTTTTCCAATCTGCGGGACCACCATGAGCTGTATTGCATCGGCCATCTGGCGGAGGGGGCCGCGGCCTATTATCAGGCCACCGGCAAGGATAAGCTGCTGAAGGCGGCCCTGCGGTTCGCCGACTATATCGATTCCCGTTTCGGCCCGGAGGAGGAAAAGATGAAGGGCTATCCCGGCCACGAGATCGCGGAGATGGCGCTGGTGCGGCTGTACGAGGTGACGGGAGAGCGGAAATATCTGGAGCTGAGCCGGTTTTTCGTGGAGGAGCGGGGGAAACGCCCTTATTATTTCGATAAGGAACATCCGGAAGCGGTGGAGAAGGGAAAAGAGGAAGAACAGCGCTATGCCTATCAGCAGGCCCATCTGCCGGTGCGCCTGCAGCATGAAGCCGTGGGACATGCGGTGCGGGCCGTCTACCTGTATTCCGGCATGGCGGACGTGGCCCGGCTCACCGGGGATGAAAGTCTGTACGCGGCCTGCCGCGGGCTGTGGGACAGCATCGTAAAGGAAAAAATGTACATCACCGGCGGCGTGGGCGGTACGGCGGTGGGCGAGGCTTTTTCCTACCCGTACGATCTGCCAAACGATACGGCCTATGCGGAGACCTGCGCTTCCATCGGACTGGTGTTTTTCGCCAGGAGAATGCTACAGATCGCGCCGGATTCCCGGTACGCGGACGTGATGGAGCGGGCGCTTTACAACGGCGTGCTCAGCGGCATGGCCCTGGACGGAAAGAGCTTTTTCTATGTGAATCCGCTGCAGTCCGATCCCACGGCCTGCCGGAGGGACGAGCGCAAGTCCCATGTGAAGCCGGTGCGGCAGAAGTGGTTCGGCTGCGCCTGCTGTCCGCCCAATCTGGCCAGACTGGTGGAATCCGTCGGTCAATATGCCTACACGGAGAGCGAAGACACGCTGTATGTGCATCTGTATGTGGGCGGCGTGATGAGCAAGCAGGTGGGGGAGAAACAGGTGGACGTCCGCATTGTCTCCCAGTTCCCCTGGGAGGGCGGCGTCCTGATCCAGGTGCGGGCAGACGGAGCGAAGGATTTCCGGCTGGCTCTGCGCATCCCGGACTGGTGCGGCCACTATGTGCTCAACGGCGTCGGTGCGAAGGAAGGGGAAGAAAAGGACGGCTATCTCTATATCAGGAAGGACTGGGGAGAAGAGGAGGTTATTTCCCTGTATTTTCCTATGGAGGTCAGGCTGATGGAGGCGAACCCGCTGGTGCGGGAGGACATCGGGAAGGCGGCGGTGTGCCGGGGTCCTGTGGTCTATTGCCTGGAGGAGGCGGACAACGGGAAAAATTTGCATCTGCTGTCCCTCCTGCCGGACGCCCGCGCGGAGGTAACGGACGGAACCGTCTGCTCGGAGCCGGTGAAGCGGATCGCGCTGCCAGGCCTTAGGCGCATCCTGCCCGCAGAGGGCGGCCTGTACCGCGCCTGGCAGCCGCCGCGGACGGAGCCGGTGACGCTGCAGTTCGTTCCTTATTATACCTGGGCCAACCGGGGAGAGAATGAGATGCAGGTCTGGACGGACGTGGCGCGGTGAGGCGCGCTGCGGCCCTTCACTCCGGCCACAGCACCCGGCGCATGTCTTCCGGCAGCGGCGCGCGAAATTCCATGGGCTGACCGGTGATGGGATGCGCAAAGGCCAGCCTGGCGGCGTGCAGCGCCTGGCGGCCGATGAATTCCATGTCGGGATTGTAAAGGGAGTCCCCGATCAGGGGGAACCCCAGATATTTCATATGAATGCGGATCTGATGGGTGCGGCCTGTCTCCAGATGCAGGGAGAGCAGGCTGTGCCCGTTTCGTTCTTCCAGGACCCGGTAGTGGGTGACGGCTGACTCCCCGTGTTCGAAATCGATGGTGCGCTCAATGAGGGAGCCCTCCTTCCGGCCCAGCGGCGCGGTGATCGTGCCGACGGGCGGCGTCACGGATCCCCGGGCGATGCCAAGATATTCCCGCTCGATCTCCCGGCGTTTCACCATGACGGAAAGGATGCTGCCGCTGACCATATGCTTGGCGATGATGGTCAGTCCGGAGGTGTTGTGATCCAGCCGATTGATGCAGCGAAAGACGAAGGGACAGTTCTGACGCGCAAAATAGCCTGCCGCCGCGTTGCCCAGAGAGTGCGTGTAGTTGCCCATGGAAGGGTGGATGGGCAGATCCGCAGGCTTATTGACGATCAAAAGATCCTCGTCTTCATACAGGATATCCAGCGGCATATCCACGGGCGGGATCTTCGCGGAGGATTCCGTTTCCCGGATGTGTACGGTCAGCACATCCCCTGCGGAGACGGAGCGGACCATATAGGCGGGAGCGCCGTTCAGCAGGATGCTTTCGGGCATCTTTTTTAAATCCGTGATGTTGGCGGAGGAATATCCGTGACGTTTCAGAAACTGTGAAATGGTGATGCCGGAATGCTCCGGCATCACCTGATAGATCAGTGTACGTTCCATGTTTTTTATGCGTTACTCAGACTTGACCTCTTTCCACATCTCGTTGTAGAGCTCGTCGCCCTCATCCCCCAGATAGGTGAAGGTTTCCAGGCTGTACTGGCTCAGATCCGGGAAGGCGATGGAGGAGTTCTTGATATCCTCGTCCTCGATCAGCTCCCGGGCGGCCTCGTTGGGCGTGGAGTAGGTGATGTATTCAAAGTTCAGGAGCGCGATGTCGGGGCGGCACATGTAGTCGATGAACTTTTCAGCGTTTTCCAGGTTGGGCGCGTTTTTGGGCACCACCCAGGAGTCGATCCAGACGTTGGTGCCTTCCTTGGGGATCACGTATTCCAGATCGGGATTTTCCCGCTGGGTGTAGATGGCCTCGCCGGAGTAGATCACGCCCAGGGCGGCTTCGTTGCCGATCATCTTGTCGCGCACCTGGTCGATGACGTAGGCCTGCACCAGCGGCTTCTGTTCGATCAGCAGATCTCTGGCGGCAGCCAGCTCGTCGGGATCCAGCGTGTTCATGGAGCTGCCGTTTAAGCGCAGCGCCACCATGAAGGCATCGCGGACGGAATCCTGCATCAGGATGTTGTCGGCGTATTTTTCATCCCAGAGGATGGACCAGCTGTCCACCACATCGTCCACCATGGTCTTGTTGTAGAGGATGCCCACGGTGCCCCAGCAGTAGGGGACGGAATACTTGTTGCCGGGATCGAACTGTTCGGACTGCTCCCAATACTGCTGGCCGATGTTGGCCTTCGCGTTGGGGATGTGGTCGAAGTTCAGCTCCTGCAGAAGATCGTTGTCGATCATTTTCTGGATCATGTAGTCGGAGGGGCAGATCACGTCATACTTGGACGCGCCGGCCTCCACACGGGGATACATGATCTCATTGGTCTCGAATTCGTCATAGATCACGGTGATGCCGGTCTCTTCCTCGAACATGTCGAGCACATCCGGGTCGATATATTCGCCCCAGTTGTAGACGATCACTTCACCGCCGTCCGCATCCGCGGAAGCGCCTGAACCGTTCGCGCCCTCTGCACCGGCGGAAGCGCCGTTCGAACCGCAGCCGCCCAGAAGACCGGCAAGCAGCGCGGCGGAAAGGATCAGACCGGCAGATCTGCTGAAAAGAGTAGATACCAGATGTTTTTTCATAATGAACCTCCGTTCTGCCCTGGGGAGTGTTTCTCCTTTGACTTGGGCGTATAATTGACCAGGATCAGGAGGATCAGGACGGTGACGAAGATCAGCGTCGAGAGCGCGTACATCTCGGGCTTGATCCCCTTCCGGACCTCCGTATATATTTTCGTGGAGAGGGTGTCCACGCCGGGTCCTTTTGTGAAATGGGTGATGATGAAGTCGTCCAGCGACATCGTGAAGGCCATCAGAAAGCCGGACAGGATGCCGGGGAGCAGATCGGGAAACACCACCCGAAAAAACGCCTGGACGCGGGACGCGCCCAGATCCAGCGCCGCCTCATAGACGCTGGGGTTGAGCCGCTTCATCCGCGGCATCACGCTTAAGATCACATACGGGATGTTGAAGGTGATGTGGGAGAGCAGGATCGTGCCGAGGCCGAATTTCACCCGCAGCGTGATGAACAAAAGCATCAGGGAGATGCCGGTGACGATCTCGGCGTTGAGCATCGGGATATTGGTGACGCTCATGAAGACCGCCCGGCTGCGCCGTCTCATGGCGCTGATGGACAGGGTGGCGACGGTGCCGATGAGGGTCGCGGCCACCGCGGAGACCACCGCGATCAGCAGGGTATTGTAAAGCGCCTGCATGATGCTGCGGTTGGAAAAAAGCTCCGCATACCATTTGCCGGTGAAGCCGCCCCATTTGGCCCGGGTGCGGCTGTTGTTGAAGGAGAGCACCATCAGCGTGACGATGGGAGCGTACATGAAGATGAAGATCAGGCCGATATAGACCTTCTGCGCGCACTGCTTGATCATAGGGCCGTTCCCTCCCCGTTCTTATCGAAAATGCCGGTCAGGACCATGTTGACGATGATGAAGATCATCAGCACGATGGACAGGCCGCTGCCCAGGTTCCAGTTGCTGGCCTGGGTGAACTCCTGCTCGATGACGTTGCCGATGAGCAGGATCTTGCTGCCGCCCAGCAGGTTGCTGATGACGAAGGTGGTCAGCGCCGGAACGAACACCATGGTGATGCCGCTGATGACGCCGGGAATGCTCAGCGGAAAGATGACCCGCAGAAAGGTCTGCATCCCGTTGGCGCCCAGGTCGTAGGCAGCGTTCACCACGTTGGGGTCGATCTTGGTCAGCGAGTTGTACAGGGGCAGCACCATGAAGGGCAGAAAGTTGTAGACCATGCCCAGGATGATGGCCGCCGGAGTATTGATGATATTCAACGTCGGCAGGTGCAGAAATGTCAGCACGGAATTGATGACGCCGGTCTTTTCCAGGAGCGTCTGCCAGGCCAGGGTGCGCAGCAGGAAGTTCATCCACATGGGGAGGATGAAGATCAGCACGATGAAGCTCTGCTGGCTCACGCTGCGCTTCGCCAGGATCATGGCCAGCGGGTAGGCCAGGAGCAGGCACAGCGCGGTGCTGACCAGAGAGAGCAGCAGCGCCAGCCACAGCGCCTTGGAATGCTGGGCCGTAGTGATGGCGATGACGTTTTCCAGCGTGAAGGCGCCGGTCTTGTCCGTCAGACCGTAGTAGAAGATCATCAAAAGCGGGATGATGATGAAAGCCAGCGCCCAGACCAGGTAGGGCGCGGTCATCAGCGTCTGGTTGAAATAGACGATGCCGGGCGTTTCCGCCGGTTTTTTGTTCGTACCTTTATGCATCGAGCGCCACAGCCTCCTCGTCCTCCGAAGCGGGTTTGTTCATGATCTGAATATCGAAGGGATCCACCCGGATGCCCACCTTCGTGCCCACCGGGAACATGTCGGTGGAGTGGACCAGCCATTCAAAGCCGTTGGCGGTGACCTCCATTTCGTAGTGGACGCCCTTGAAGATCAGGTGGGTGACCACGCCGTCCAGCGTACCCTCGCCGGGCTTCACCAGATCCACGTCCTCCGGCCGGATCACCACGTCCACGGGCTGATCGGTGCCGAAGCCCTTATCCACGCAGGCGAAGCGGGCCCCAAGGATCTCCACCAGCTCGTCGCGGATCATGGTGGAGGCGATGATGTTGGAATCGCCGATGAAGTCGGCCACAAAGGCGTTCTCCGGCTCGTTGTAGATCTTTTCCGGCGTGCCGATCTGCTGGATATAGCCCTGGTTCATGACCACGATGGTGTCGGACATGGTCAGTGCCTCCTCCTGATCGTGGGTCACATAGATGAAGGTGATGCCCAGCTCGTTTTTCAGGCGGATCAGCTCGTACTGCATATCCTGGCGCAGCTTCAGATCCAGCGCGCCCAGCGGTTCGTCCAGAAGCAGGAGCTTCGGCTCATTGACGATGGCCCGGGCGATGGCGACACGCTGCTGCTGGCCGCCGCTTAAAGAATCGGGCATGCGGTGCTCGAAGCCGTCCAGGTTGACCAGCTTTAAGGCATATTTGATCTTGTCGTTGATATAGGCTTTGGTCTTTCCCCGGATCTTCAGGCCGAAGGCGATGTTCTCCGCGATGGTCATATGGGGAAAGAGCGCGTATTTCTGGAAGACGGTGTTCAGCTGCCGCTTGTTGGGCGGAAGGTTGGTGATGTCCTGCCCGTTGAAAAGAACGACGCCCTGATCGGGCTTTTCAAAGCCGCCGATGATGCGCAGCGTGGTGGTCTTGCCGCAGCCGCTGGGGCCCAACAGCGTCAGGAATTCGTTCTCCCGGATATAGAGGTTCATATCGTCCAGAACGGTATTGTCGCCGTAACTCTTGGTGATGTGGGAGAGATCGATCAGTCTGGTGCTCATTTGTAAAACCCGTGCAGTGTGTGACACTGTCCTTCCTGAAAATGATTGCCGCCCGGTGCGTCGGCGTCCGTCTTGCCCGCCGTCCGCGGTCCGCCCGGTTCCGCAGCGTTTTGGCCGCCGGAGGAGCGGTCCGGCCCCGCGGGGCCCGTCAGAAGCTGGGCGGGCTGGTGACCCAGATCAGGCTGGCGCCCGCCTTGGGGCCTGCCGTGATATAGTGGGTGGACCTGGGCGTGAAATAAAAGGATTCCCCCTTTTTGACCTTCCAGGTCTTCTTGCCGAGATGGATCGTGATGGCGCCGGAGAGCACATAGCCGAACTCCTCGCCCTCGTGCGGGTTGTCGGGATACGTGCTGCCGCCGGGCTGCAGCGTGACGCGGATCGGCTCCATGATGTTCTTCTGGGCGTTGGGGATGATCCATTCCGTGATGTTTTTGTCTTCCTCATCCACCTTTTCGAAGTAGTCGTTATCGCCGAAAACCACCTGCTCCTCGTCGTCTTCGTTGAAAAAATCCTTCAGATCCGTGCCCAGCGCCTGCAGGATGTCCATCAGCGTGGCGATGGAGGGAGAGGTCAGATCCCGTTCCAGCTGAGAAATGAACCCCTTTGACAGCTCCGTCCGGTCTGCCAGCTCCTCCTGCGTCAGGTTCCTGCCGATCCTCAGTTCCTTTACTTTTGCTCCGATATTCATGCCGAAATGTCCTTTGCGCGGTTCCTCCTGTATGGAAAGAAAGCCGCCGCCCCTGAAAAACAGAAATTTTAAACAAAAAGTTTAATAAAACTAAACAAACGCACTGCCCTTTATTATAGCGGCTTTTCCGTGTATGTCAATGGGAAAAATAAAAATATGTAAAATTTCGTTCCGGCTTCCCCGGCATCGGAATGCGGCGCTGCCCGCCGGACGTATGCAGTCCATTTTCCCGGACCGTTAGAAAAACGCTCGGTTCAAGAGCTGCTTCGCAGCTCTTGCGAAGCAAGTCCGTAAGGACGCGGCTGAGCTTAGAACTGCTGCGTTTTTCTCGAGCGCGAGCGTGTCCGGAAAAGGACTGCATACGTCCGGCGGGCAGCGCCGCATTCCGATGTTGGGGACCAGGGATCCAAAGCCGGGGTTGCGCCGGGAAAAAAGAAATGATATGATAAAGGAAGGAATTTTCAGGAAGGAAGGGCAGAGGTATGGCACTGAATGAACAGAAGTACGTGGCCTATGTTTCCACATACACGATGGGGCATTCCCACGGGATTTCCATTTATGATGTAGATATGGAGAACGGCAGGTTCTCCTTGAAGGACAGGGTGGAGATCACCAATTCTTCCTACCTTTCGATCTCACACAATCGCAGATGGCTCTATTCCATCACCGATTTCGGGGTGGAATCCTATGAGATCCTGCCGGACGGCGGCCTTCGGACCATCAATCTGGCGGGCATCAACGGGATGCGGGGCCATTATCTGTCCACCGATTATGAGGATAAGTTCCTTTTCGTGGCGGGGTGGCACGACGGGAAGATCACGGTGCTGCGCCTCCGGGAGGACGGCAGCGTGGGGGAGATCACGGACGAGGTGTTTCATAAGGGGCTGGGGAGCATCGCGGAGCGGAATTTCCGCCCCCATGTGAGCTGCGTGAAGATGACCCGGGACAACCGGTATCTTTGCGCCGCGGATATGGGGCTGGATCACACGAAGGTTTATCAGCTGGATCATGTGAGCGGGAAGCTGCGCCTGGCGGATGTGATCCGCAGCGAGCTGGAATCCGGGCCCAGCCACATCAAGTTCGGAAAGGACGGCAGCATCCTCTATATCGTCCACGAACTGAAGAAGATCATCGATGTCTATACCTATCGGGAAGAAAACAACAACCCGTTCTTTGAGAAGATCCAGACGATCCCCACGGTGAACGATTACCATGCCACCGGGACGGCGGCCAGCGCGCTGAATCTGTCGGAGGATTTTTCCTATCTGGTCAGCTCCAACGCCGGGGACAACAGCGTGGTGATCTATCGGATCGATCCTAAGACGGGGCTGCTTTCCAAGATCCTCTGTCTGCCCATCAGCGGCGAGTATCCCAAGGATGCCGCGCTGTTCCCGGACAACCGGCATCTGGTGTCCTTAAATCACGAGTCCAACACCATGACGTTTTTCACCGTGGATATGGAACGGGGCCTGATCGTCATGAACGGGAAGGAGATCCGGGTGGATCAGCCCAACTGCGTCATTTTCCATCGGCTTTAAAAGAGTTGCCGCCTGCAGGATGCGTCCGGGAGGACCGGGTGCCGTCCGGCCAAAAAGAGATTGATTCAAACCGGGGCTCTATATTATAATGATCGTATTGGGGCAGCGCTGATACGCAGAGGCAGAAGGGGAAGCTTGTGAGCAGAGTTTATTTTGTCATACCGGCCTATAATGAATCGGAAACGATCGGATATGTTTTGGAGGAGTGGTATCCGGTCATGTCGGAATGCGGGCCGGACAGCAGGCTGGTGATCGTGGACGACGGGAGCAGGGATGATACCGCGGCGATCGTGCGGGCATTCGCGGCGGAGCATCCGCAGACCGTTCTGCTGGAAAAGGAGAACGGCGGTCATGGGGCGGCGGTTCTTTACGGATACCGCTATGCGCTGGCGCAGGGGGCGGAGTATATTTTCCAGACGGATTCCGACGGACAGACGGATCCGAAGGAATTCCCGGCGTTTTGGGTTCTGCGGGACGAATACGATATGGTAATCGGGCACCGAGGCAGAAGAAAGGACGGGATATCGCGCGTTTTCGTCACAAAGGTGCTGAGACTCGTGATCCTGTGCTGCTTCCACACGTGGGTGCTGGATGCGAACACGCCCTATCGGCTGATGAAGGCGGAGACGCTGGCCGAGTATATCGGTCTGATCCCGGAGGATTATATGCTGACGAACGTGCTGATCTCCGTCATTTACCGGAAACGGGGATGCGGCGTGAAATATCTGCCGATCTCCTTCGGGGCCCGGCGCGGCGGGACCAATTCGATCAACATGAAGAAGATCCGGAAGATCGGTCTGCAGGCATGGCATGATTTCAGGATCATCCGCAGGAGTCTGCAGCGGGACGGAGAGGATCGGGAGAGACGATGAAAAAAGGTAAGTTTTCCTATAAAAAGGTCTGTATCTTATTTGTGCTGGCCGGATTCGCCGCCGCCGCTTTTTTTTACTGTATGGCGAGCACGCTGAATCCCTGGTCGCAGAAGCTTCCCAATCTGGATTCCGCGGTATGGCTGCGCTGTGCGGTGGAAATGATAAAGGGAAAGGTCATTTACCGGGACACATGGGATCACAAGGGTCCGGTCCTGTTCCTGATCCAGTATCTTGGGCTGAGGCTGGTGCCGCACAGCCTGACGGGACTTTGGATCCTGGAGTGCATTTTCACGTTTATGACTTTGTGGGCCTTTTATCTCACGGCGGGGCTGTTCACCGAAAGCATACTGGTCAGATTCCTTGCGGCGGTTCTGTCGCTGCAGCCCTATTATTATTTTTTCCAGCAGGGAAACTGTGTGGAGGAATGGTCCCTGCCGTTTATCAGTTTTTCGCTGTATTTCTTTGTCAGATTCCTGAAAACGCTCCAGCTCGTCAGGTGGGAGATATTCCTGGCAGGGGTCTGCATGGGCTGTTCCTTTTTGCTGAACGGGAATCTGGTCGCAGTCTGGGTCTGTTTTGTGCCGCTGACTGCGCTCCTTTTGTTGTGTAAAAAACGGTATCGGGATCTTTTCACCTGTGCGCTGTGGTTTGCCGGGGGACTGCTTCTGATCTTGTTGACGACTGCGGGGGCCCTGCTGCTCCAGGGTGCCTGGAGCGCGTTCGTGGAGGCCTATTTCGGGTTCAATTATTCTTATACTTCCGGGGTTACATGGAACAGCTTCCGTCTGTCCGTTCTGAATTTCGCATATATTGACAGATGGTTCGGCTATTTCAATGTTCTGCTGTTTTTGCTGTTGGCGCACGAAAGGCGGGCGGACTGGAAATGGTGCTTCCTGCCGTATTCGATCCTCTCTCTGGTGCTGCTCAGCGTCAGCGGGAGAGGATATATCCATTACGGCCTTCAGCTGATCCCGTGCATGATCATACCTGTTTCGGAATGCGTGGAAAGACTCCGGGCGTGGTGCCGCAAATATTCGGAATTCGTATTCATCGTCCTGCTGGTGAGCGTGCTCTGGCTTCGCTTCGATGCGGAGGACTATTCGGAAAAGCTGATCCGATGGACGACCAGCACGGAGGGCGAGAATGATTATGCCGGCGGGGACACGGAAAATTATACGATTGTCAACGATTGGATCGGCGGCCGCTGGAGCGAGGAAGCGATCGACAAATGGGTGACAAATGAGATCTATTGAGGACCGGACGGTCCGATGGAGAATATCGAAGAAAGGCGCGGCGGGCTGAGAAGATCGGTCCGCGGCGTCTTCTTTTTTGGGAAAGTGGGACTTTGCGCTGGATCGGGAACGGCTGACGGATAAATCGGCACGTTTTTCTTTTTTATTGCAGGCAATATAGTTTTGAATACCACTTCAAAAAGAGTTTATAATCAAATCATGCAAAAATCTATTTACGACAGATGCTTTTTGCTGTATGATAGATAAAGGAGGGTATGTTATCATGAAGTGGATGATTGTTTCAGATAGTTCCTGTGAGATCCGCACGCTGGAGGGCACCGTGCCGGGGGTGCAGTTCGCGATCGTGCCGTTTAAGATCATCATCGACGGGAGGGAGTATGTGGATCTGCCCGCGCTGGACGTGCCGGATATGATCCGCGCCATGACGGATTACAAGGGAGTCAGCACCAGCGCCTGTCCCAGCCCGGAGGAATGGGCCGCATATTACCGGAAGGCGGACTGTGTGATCGCGCTCACGATCAGCAGCAATCTGTCCGGCAGCTATAATTCGGCCATGGCGGCCCGGGATATGGTGCTGGAGGAAAGCCCGGAAAAGAAGATCTTCGTGCTGGACACCCTGAGCGATTCCGGCGCCCTGGCGGACGCCGCCGGGCTGGCGAACCGGATGATCGGGGAGGGTGCTTCCTTTGAGGAGATCTGTGAAGCGATCACGGCCTACAACGACGCGGGCCATATCATGTTCGCGCTGTCCAGCTTTGAAAATCTGGCGAAAAACGGCCGCGTGAACCGGGTGGTCGGATTCATCGCGGACCGTCTGCATATGCGCGTCCTGGGGCGGCGCACCCCGGACGGCAGGATCGATTTCTTTTACAAGACGAGAGGGGAAGGCAGGGTGCTGAACCGGATCCTGGAGGAGATGGAAAGGACGGGCTTCGACGGGACCCGTTCCGTGATGATCAGCCATTGCATGAATCCGGAGGGGGCCGGACGGCTGCGGGATTCCATCTGCGCCAGATGGTCGAACGCGCGGGTCAGCGTGGTGCACTGCGCGGGGCTGTGCAGCTTCTACGCCCAGGAGAAGGGGATTATCATCACCTACTGAGCGTTGCTTATGGGTGCGGATACGGTCACGGTGCTGCTCGGGACACCTACTGAGCGCCGCTTATGGGTGCGGGTACGTCCGGCGTTTTTTACAGGAGATTCCGGTAAAATGCGGCGAACCGGTCCATGCGGGATGTGGTGTTGGCCATGACCAGATCCAGCAGGGCCAGGGCGGCCATGCATTCCACCACCACGACGGCCCGGGGCACGATGACCGGGTCATGTCTGCCTTTGATCTGAACGGTACGGTTTTCGCCGTTCGTGCCCACCGTTTCCTGTTCCTGAAAAATGGAAGGGGTGGGTTTGACATGGGCCCGCAGCAGGATGGTATCTCCGTCGCTGATGCCGCCGAGAATGCCGCCCGCGTGGTTGGTGCGTTTATGGATGCCGGTCTCATCGGCATAAAAAGGATCGTTGTTTTTGGAACCGGTGGAAGAGGATACGGCAATGCCGTCTCCGATCTCCACCGCTTTTATTGCGCCGACGGACATGACGGCGGCCGCCAGGACCGCGTCCAGCTTATCGAAGACAGGTTCTCCGATGCCCGCGGGTACGCCCGTGATCCGGCATTCGATGATGCCTCCGGCGGAGTCCGCCCGCGCCATGCAGTCAGAGAGACAGCGTTTTGCCGCTTCGTTTGCGAGCCGGTCCGGCATGGCGGTGGGCGTATCATAGATGGCCTCCCGGTCGAAACGGGACGGGTCGGCGCTGACGGGGCCGATGGCCTTCGTGTAGGCGCACAGCTCGATGCCCAGCTCCTTCAGGACCCTGGCCGCGATGGCTCCTGCGGCCACCCTTCCGGCGGTCTCCCGGCCGGAGGAACGTCCGCCGCCCCGGTAGTCCCGGAACCCGTATTTGGCGTCATAGGTATAATCCGCGTGCCCCGGCCTGTAACAGGAGGCGATCTCTGAATAGTCGGCGGAGCGCTGGTCCGTGTTGGGGATCAGCAGGGAGATGGGCGTACCTGTGGTCTTCCCCTCGAAGACGCCGGAGAGGATCTGTACCGCGTCGGATTCCCGGCGGGACGTCGCATACCGGCTGCCGCCGGGCTTTCTCCTGTCCAGATAGATCTGGATATCCGCCTCGCAGAGGGGCAGACCGGCGGGACAGCCGTCCACCACCGCGCCCAGCGCTCTGCCGTGAGATTCTCCCCATGTGGTCACCGTGAAATATTTCCCAAAGCTGGAACCTGCCATATCGTCTGTTCTCCTTTTTATCAGCTGGCCTCAGTATATAATATTTTTTTGACGAATTCAAGGGAATCTGCTATACTGGCTGTATTATTGAAAACGGCAGGAAGGGCAGAGAGACATGAAAAAGAAGCGGCAGGCGAATCTGGAGCTTTTAAGGATCATCTGTATGTTGATGGTAGTGACGGCGCATCTGGTCAATCACGGAAATATGATCACCTTTGCAAAGCAGGGGAGCGCTTCCTATTATCTGGTCTGGACCCTCTTCGGCATATCCTTTTCCTGCATCACGATCTATATCCTGCTCAGCGCCTATTTCCTGATCGACGCCAGATTCTCATCCTGGAAGCTGGCGAAGCTGGGCGGGCAGGTGTTTTTCTATGCGTTCGGGATCACGGCGCTGTTCTGGCTGTTCGGGGACGTGGAGAAGGAGCTGAAGCTCATGGTCTATTCGGTGCTCCCCATTTCCTCGGATTTTTATTGGTTCATCTCCATGTATGTGGGGATGTATCTGTTCGCGCCCCTGCTGAACAGATTTATCCGGGCGCTGACGAAACGGCAGCTGGAGTGCGCCATGGCGCTGAGCTTTACGCTGGTGGCGGTCTGGCCGAACATCATTTATTTTTCCTCTGCGCTGAACACGGCGGGCGGCGTGAGCATCAGCTGGTTCCTGACGGCCTATCTGTTCGGCGCCTACCTGAAGCTGTACTACCGGCCGGACGGGCGTTTCGGGCGCAAAATGCGTCTGGCCGCGGGGGCGCTCATGCTCATTCCGCTGAGCCGGTTCCTGATCGAGGCGCTTTTGCAGACGCCTCTGGGGAAGATCAGCATACTGGACGATCTGATGTGGGGCTACAGCGTATTCTACTCCTATGATTCGATCCTGGTGAGTCTGGCTGCTTTTCTCATGTTCATCGCCTTCCTGAACCTGCATATCCGGCCCGGCCGCGCGGCAGACTGGATCGTAAAGACGGCGGGGGCCGCTTTCGGCGTTTATCTGATCCACGACCACTATTATATCCGGGAGATGCTGTGGACGAAGATAAACGGTGTGGACTGGCTGGGCAAATGGTATCTGCTGCCGGCCTGTATCGGCGTGATCGCGGCAGTATATACCGTCTGTACGCTGATCGAGTTCCTGCGCCAGCTGCTGTTTTTGCCGCTGAACAACAGCAGGAGGCTGAAGGGCTTTTTTGATGGGCTGGACGATAGACTGCGGTGCCTTTGGAACGGGAGGCGCATCCAGAAGGGGGACTCCGATGAAATATGAGATCATCGCCCGGGAGGGCAGGGCGAAGCGGGCCGTGATGGAAACGGTGCACGGCACGATACAGACCCCCGTTTTCATGAACGTGGGCACCGTGGCCGCGATCAAGGGGGCGGTCTCCACGGAGGATCTGGAACAGCTCGGGACGCAGGTAGTGCTTTCCAACACCTATCATCTGCACGTCCGCCCGGGAGACGATAAGATCAGACAGTTCGGGGGACTGCACAGGTTCATGTCCTGGGACCGGCCGATCCTGACGGATTCCGGCGGGTTTCAGGTGTTTTCGCTGGCCGGGCTGCGCAGGATCAAGGAGGAGGGCGTGACCTTCCGCTGCCATATCGACGGCCATAAGATCTTCATGGGGCCGGAGGAGAGCATGCGGATCCAGTCCAATCTGGGCTCCACCATCGCCATGGCGTTTGACGAATGCGCTCCGGCCAAGGCGGAAAAGGGGTATGTGACGGATTCCGTGGCGCGCACTACGCGCTGGCTGGAACGCTGCAAAAAGGAGATGGACCGGCTCAACGGGCTGGAGGACACCGTCAACCGGCAGCAGCTGCTGTTCGGCATCAACCAGGGGGCGGTCTATACGGATGTGCGGATCGACCACGCGAAGCGGATCGCGGAGCTGGAGCTGGACGGATATGCCGTCGGCGGTCTGGCGGTGGGAGAGACCCATGAGGAAATGTACCATGTGCTGGACGAGACGGTGCCGTATCTGCCGCAGGATAAGCCCACTTATCTGATGGGCGTGGGGACCCCGGCCAATATCCTGGAGGCCGTGGAGCGGGGCGTGGACTTCTTTGACTGCGTGTATCCCACGCGGAACGGACGCCACGGGCACCTGTATACGAATTTCGGAAAGATCAATCTGTTCAACGCCAAATACGAGCTGGATGAGCGGCCGATCGAGCCCGGATGTCCCTGCCCGGCCTGCAGACGGTATTCCCGGGCCTACATCCGCCATCTGCTGAAGGCGAAGGAAATGCTGGGGATGCGGCTGTGCGTGCTCCACAATCTGTATTTTTACAACACGATGATGGCGGAGATCCGGGAGGCCCTCGAACAGGGCAGCTTCGCGTCCTATAAAAAGAAAAAGCTGGAAGGCATGCGGATGCCGTGAGCTGGACCATGCCCGAAAGGGACGATCGGGTTTCGGCGTTTGCAGGAAAAGGAGAAAAGGGATGAATGTGATGGAATGTCTGAACGGATCGGCGGCGGGCGAGGTGTTCCGCTTCTTCGGAGAGATCTGCCAGATCCCGCACGGCTCCGGCAATGTCGGCGCGATCAGCGCCTATCTGGCCGATTTCGCCAAAGAGCGGGGGCTGACCTGCGTGCAGGATCCCGTGAACAATATCATCATCATAAAAGAGGCCGCGGCCGGTTATGAGGAGGAGGAGCCCCTGCTGCTGCAGGGCCACATGGATATGGTGGCCGTGAAAAAGCCGGGCTGTCCGAAGGACATGCGCACGGAGGGGCTGGATCTGGCCCTGGACGGGGACTGGCTGTATGCGGAGGGGACCAGTCTGGGCGGAGACGACGGTATCGCAGTGGCCTATATGCTCGCGCTGCTGGATTCGGACCGGATCCCGCATCCCAGGCTCGAGGCGGTGATCACGGTGGATGAGGAGACCGGGATGAACGGAGCGGCCGCGATCGATCTCGGGATCTGCCGGGGAAGACGCATGCTGAATCTGGATTCCGAGGAGGAGGGTGTCTTTCTCACGAGCTGTGCCGGGGGCGCGCGGATCATGTGCCGTCTGCCGCTGGAGAGGGAGACCGCGGAAGGGACCGTCTATACGATCCAGATCGGCGGCCTGCAGGGCGGACATTCCGGAGGCGAGATTCATAAGGAAAGAGGGAATGCCAATTGTCTGGCGGGCAGACTTTTTTATGAATGCCGTCAGAGGGCGGGAGCGAGACTGCTCAGCGTAAGCGGCGGGCTGGCGGACAACGCGATACCGCGGGAGGCGCAGCTGGAGCTGTTCGTGGGATCCGGACGCGAGCCGCAGTTGGAAAGCGCGGTCCGGGTATTTTCCGAGGCGGTGAAGAAGGAGCTTTCGGTCAAGGATCCCGGATTCCTGCTGACGGTTCAGAAAAAAGAAGCGGGCCGTTTCGCGGCGGTGCGGGAGGCGGACAGCGCAAAGGCCGCATTCCTGCTTTTGGCGCTGCCGAACGGCGTGCAGGCGATGAGCGCCGATATCCCGGGGCTCGTGCAGACCTCGCTGAATCTCGGCATTCTGAAAACGGAAACGGATGCCCTGTGTCTGGATATTTCGGTCAGAAGCTCTGTCGGGAGCGAAAAGGAGCTGCTTCTGGAAAAGGTGAAGGCCGTTGCAGAGATCTGCGGCGGCACGTACCGCGTGAGCGGCGATTACCCGGCCTGGGAGTACCGGCCGGACTCCGCGCTGCGCGAAAAGCTGACGGCGGTCTATCGGGAACAGTATCACGCGGAGCCGAAGGTGGAAGCGATCCATGCGGGACTGGAATGCGGCCTGCTTTCCGCCAAGCTGCCCGGTCTCGACTGCGTTTCCCTCGGACCGGATATGCGCGATATCCATACGACGGAGGAGCGGCTGAGCGTTTCCTCGGTGGAGCGCGTCTGGAAATTCCTTCTCGCCTTTCTGGAGCGGAAGGGCTGATCCGGCTGAGCATGCGGACCGGTCCGGGAGAGTGCTAAAAAGGGCTCGGCCCGAAACGGGATCGTGGCCGGGCCGCCGGAAACGGATGCATAATATAACAAAAAAATATTTTGTTGACCGCCCGGATATTCCGGGCGGTCAGCCTGACAGACACTGAAAATATCTTTATCTTTCGAAAAGAAAAGAGCCGGTTACTCTTAATGGAGCCGTAATCCAAGTATTATGGAATTACAGACTGTATTGAGGAGGTGTCGTTGTGGCGGAAAATAGATATTTGGATGTGTATGAGCAGTATCATGACCGTGTTCAGGATTTTATCGGGAAGAAGATCCGGAACGAACCGGCTGCGGAGGATATGACGCAGGATATCTTCCTGCTGGTCTACCGAAAATGGAATGAGCTGGCAGATCATCCGAATATTGCAGGCTATATGATGTCCGCGGCCAAGTTCCACATATATAAGTGGTATGACCGGCAGAGACGTCTGGTGCCGGAGGAAGAGGAGATCCTGATGCTGCTCTCCAACGGAAGATCGCGGGAGAGCGAGACGGACGCCTTCCGCATGGCGGATTTTTACCTGTTCGCGGAAAGCGTTCTGCCGAAAGAAGATATCAATGTTTTGAAATATTACTACATGTACGGCTACACATCGGCGGAGATGGCCCGGAAGCTCGGGATCAGCGTCTCCTGTTTTAAGGCCCGCGTGGCCAGGATGAAGAAGGAGCTGGCGGCCGCGATGCACCTCATTCTGATCCTGCTCCTGGTCCGCTGGTGACGGCGGCGGACTGCGGGGATAAGGGGAGAGAGGAAAGGTGCGGACGCCCGTGCTTTTCCTCTCTGCAGGGCGGCCCTGCCCGTCCGGATCAAAACTTTTTCAATTTGGGTCTTTTCAAATCTGAGGGAATGTGCTATAGTTCCTGTCTTTGGTATCAGACATTAAAAAATGGCGTTAACTCATTGAAAAATGAAAGCTGCTGCAGTAGATTTGCAG
>CANRMT010000035.1 GCA_947631815.1 uncultured Eisenbergiella sp. | reverse complement strand
ACTGTCCGAAGATCCGAAAAATATCCTTGACAAACAGGGACCCGGCCGGTATAATCAGTAGAGTGTGGACGGCGTCTGCGCTGATTCCGTCTGCCCATTGGGAGTTATGCTATGTTAGTGAACGTAACAGATGTTTTTGCATCCGACGGCAAAGTCATCGAGGGAGAGTATCCTTTCCAGGCCGGGGAAGCTGTCCATGGCGGCAGCACATATCCGGTGAAGGATGCCGCCCCCGTTTCCGTCAGGATCTCGCCTTCCGGGCCGCGCAAGGCGCTGGCAGAGGCCGAGACCCGGGTGACGGTGGTGATCCCCTGTGACAGATGCCTGAGAGACGTGGAATATGTCTTCGCTCTGAAAGTGGAGAGAGAGGTGACATCGCCGGAGACGGCGTCGCCGGACGAGCTGGATGAGCAGAGCGCTTTCATGGAAGGTTATGAACTGAATATAGATAGCCTGATTATTGATGAGATGATAACGAGCTGGCCTGGGAAGGTGTTGTGCAGACCGGACTGCAAGGGGCTCTGCCCCGTCTGCGGGAAGGATCTGAATACGGGAGCGTGCGGCTGCGATACATTCGTTCCTGATCCGAGGATGGCTGCGATCATGGATGTCTTCAACGCGAACAAGGAGGTGTAACGATGTCTATCTGTCCCAAGAACAGGTCTTCCAGATCCAGAAGAGATAAGAGAAGGGCGAACTGGAAAATGACCGCGCCCACGCTGGTGAAGTGCAGCAAATGCGGCGCGCTGATGGTTCCGCACAGGGTCTGCAAAGCCTGCGGTTCTTACAACAAGCGCGAGATCATTAAGGTTGAGGATTGAGCACATACGGGAATTTGAGGGGGCTTTTCGGGATTTGCCGGAAGCCCCTTTATATTGCTCTTTTCCCTTGATTTTTGTCGGCGCTTTTAGTATATTATATAGAAGTGCGGAGATTGCCAGAGGGCAGTCGGATGGAGGTTGAGATGGCTGATTTTGTGAAGGTCGCAGTGGATGCCATGGGCGGAGACAATGCGCCCGGAGAGATCATAAAGGGCGCGGTCGAGGCGCTGAAGGAAGGGCCTGCGATCCGGGTCTGCCTCGTGGGCAGGCAGGACGTGATCCAAAAGGAGCTCGAACAGTATACGTATCCGGCGGACAGGGTGGAGATCGTGCACGCTTCCGAGGTGATCGAGACGGCGGAGCCTCCGGTGAACGCGATCCGTAAGAAGAAGGATTCCTCCATCGTCAGGGGACTGGGGCTGGTGAAGGACGGCACCTGCGACGCTTTTGTCTCGGCGGGCAGCTCCGGCGCGGTCCTGGCGGGCGGACAGGTCCTGGTAGGGCGACTGAAGGGCGTGGAAAGACCTCCGCTGGCGCCGCTGATCCCCACGGAAAAGGGCGCTTCGCTGCTGATCGACTGCGGGGCCAATGTGGACGCCAGGCCGTCTCACCTGGTGCAGTTCGCCAGGATGGGTTCCATCTATATGGAAAACGTCGTGGGGGTGAAGAATCCCCGGGTGGCCATCGTCAATATCGGCGCCGAGGAGGAAAAAGGGAACGCGCTGGTAAAAGAGACATTTCCCCTGCTGAAGGCCTGTACGGACATCAATTTCATCGGCAGCATAGAGGCCAGGGACATCCCGGCGGGCTATGCGGACGTGGTCGTCTGCGATGCCTTTGTGGGCAACGTGATCCTGAAGCTCTATGAGGGCGTGGGAGCGACGCTGATCAAAAAGGTGAAGGCCGGCATGATGACCTCCCTGCGTTCCAAGATAGGGGCGCTTCTGGTCAAGCCCGCTCTGAAGGAGACGCTGAAGGCGTTCGACCTGGAGGAGTACGGAGGCGCACCGCTGCTGGGGCTGAAGGGGCTGGTGGTGAAGACACACGGCAGCTCGAAGGCGGTTGAGATAAAGAATACGATCCTGCAGTGCGCGGCGTTCAAGGAGCAGGATATCATCGGTAAAATACAGAAGAGCATCGCGGCGGCGAAGGAAGAGGACAAAAATGGAATTTGACAAGCTCAGACAGATCATCGCGGAAGTGCTCAGCGTGGACCCGGAGGAGCTGACAGAGAACACCACCTTTGTGGAGGATCTGTGCGCGGATTCGCTGGACATCTACCAGATCGTGATGGAGATCGAGGAAACCTTTCATATAGAGATCCCGGAAGAGAAGTTGGAGAAGATACGGACCGTGGGAGAGGCGGCGGCGCTGATCCGCAATTCCTGACGATCCGGGATCCGTTTGCACACAGAGAGGGGCGCCGCGCGCTGCGGCGGCCTCACAGAGAGCGGGCAGCGATCCTGCCCGTTTCTGATCGTATGAGCGTCCGTTCGGGGTGACGATGCGCGCCGCGCGGACAGGAAAAGCGGGAACGGTATGGCACGGGAACACATGCTGGCAGAGCTGGAGGAAAGGATCGGGTACTGTTTTCAGGACAAAAGCCTGCTGAGGCAGGCGCTGACCCACAGCTCTTTTGCCAATGAACAGAAGATCAACAGAATGAAGGATTACGAACGGCTGGAATTTCTGGGCGACGCGGTGCTGGAGCTGATCTCCAGCGAATTTCTTTTTCGAGAGAATCCGCAGATGCCGGAGGGCAAGCTGACCAGGCTGCGCGCGTCCATGGTGTGCGAGCCCGCGCTGGCCTTCTGCGCCCGGGACCTGCAGCTGGGCGCGTATATCCTGCTGGGAAGAGGGGAAGAGGCCACGGGCGGACGGGAACGGGATTCCATCACCTCGGACGCCATGGAGGCCCTGATCGGGGCGATCTACCTGGACGGCGGATTCGCGGCTGCCCATGATTTCATACACAGGTTCGTGCTGTCGGATCTGGAGAATAAGATCCTGTTTTACGACAGCAAGACCGTTTTGCAGGAAATGCTCCAGGCCCAGGGGATCTCCGGTTTTTCCTATGAGCTGAAGGGAGAGACCGGCCCGGACCACGACAAGCAGTTCCTGGTGGATGCGGTCCTGCAGCAGCAGGTCATCGGGCACGGCCGGGGGCGCACCAAGAAGGCAGCGGAGCAGCAGGCCGCCTACGAGGCCATTCTTTTCCTGCGCGGGATGAAGGAGCAGTTTTGATCCATGTATTTGAAGAGTATTGAGGTACAGGGCTTTAAGTCCTTTGCGAACAAGATCCGATTCCAATTTCATAACGGGATCACCGCGATCGTGGGACCGAACGGCAGCGGAAAGAGCAACGTGGCGGACGCTGTGCGCTGGGTGCTGGGAGAACAGCGGATCAAACAGCTTCGCGGCGCGTCCATGCAGGACGTTATTTTTTCCGGTACCGAAATGAGAAAGCCGCTGGGCTATGCCTATGTGGCGATCACGCTGGACAATTCGGACCACTCGCTTCCGATTGAATACGAGGAGCTGACGGTAGCCAGGCGGCTGTACCGTTCCGGGGAGAGCGAATATCTGCTCAACGGGACGCCGTGCCGTCTGAAGGATATCAACGAGTTGTTTTACGATACGGGCATCGGCAAGGAAGGCTATTCCATCATCGGTCAGGGGCAGATCGACAAGATCCTGAGCGGAAAGCCGGAGGAGCGCCGGGAGCTGTTCGACGAGGCGGCGGGCATCGTCAAGTTCAAACGGCGCAAGGATGCTGCGGTCAAGCGCCTGGAGTCGGAAAAGCAGAACCTGGTGCGCATTTCGGACATCCTGGGAGAGCTGGAAAAGCAGGTGGCGCCGCTGGAAAAGCAGGCGGAAAAGGCGAAGGTTTATCTGAAGAAAAAGGAAGAGCTGAAGGCGCTGGACGTGAACGTATTCCTGTTGGAGAGCAGAAAGCTTCAGGAACAGCTTGCTGAGGTCGAGAAAAACCATAAGATCGCGGCGGACGATCTGGCGGACACCGCCCAGGAGCTCGAAGGCATCCGCCAGGAGTATGACCGAGTCCAAGCGCTTCTGGAAAAGCTGGAGCGCGAGATGGAGGAGGCCAGGGCCAGAGTGACGGATACCACCGTGCTCCAGGGAAAGCTGGAGGGTGAGATCGCGGTCTTAAAGGAGCAGATCAATTCCGTCCGGGGCAACGAAGCACATCTGCAGAACCGGCAGGAGGCGCTGCGCCGGGAGATCGATTCCCGCAGTGCGGAAAAAGAAAAAATGCTGGAGGAGAAGGCCCGGTACGATGCGAAGCTGGAGGAGGCGAAGCAGAGCCGGGACGGCGCCGCCGCCCTGCTTCTGCAGGTGCAGGACCGGATCGCGGCGCTCAACGCTTCCATAGAATCGGGCAAAAATGCCATCATCGAGGCCCTCAACGAGCGGGCGGCGATCAGATCCCGGATGGGCCGCTTCGATACCATGCAGGAGCAGATCCAGATCCGGCGCGCACAGCTCAATTCCCGTCTGCTGCAGGCGAAGTCCGACGAGGCGGAGCAGGAGGAGAGCATCCGGAAGCTGGAAGAGGATTTCGAGGCCGTGTGCCGGGAGATCCGGGACTGTCAGGACGCCCAGGGCACGATGGAGGAGCGTCTCGCGGGGCTTCGGGAGGAGCTGGCCGCGAAGGACCGGGAGCTTCGGGATACACAGGTTTTATATCATCAGGATAAATCCAAGCTGGACGCGCTGAGCAACCTGACGGAGCGCTATGAGGGCTACGGGGGAAGCGTCCGGCGCGTGATGGAGCAGAAGGAGCGCACGAAGGGCATCATCGGCGTGGTGGCCGACATCATCAAGGTGGAGAAGAAATACGAAACGGCCATAGAGACCGCGCTGGGCGGCAATATCCAGAACATCGTGACGCGGGACGAAGAGACCGCGAAGCAGATGATCGCCTACCTGAAGCAGACCAAGGGAGGGCGGGCCACGTTCCTGCCCCTGACCAGCATCAAAAACGCGCAGATCTTCAAACAGCGGGAAGCGCTCTCCGAAAAAGGAGTCCTGGGGTTGGCCCATGAGCTGGTTCAGATCCGGGACGCCTATGCGGATGTGGCGGCCTCCCTGCTGGGCAGGATCGTCGTGGTCGATCATGTGGACAACGCGGTGCGGCTGGCGAAGAAATTCGGCTATTCCTTCCGCATCGTCACGCTGGAGGGCGAGCTTCTGGCCCCCGGCGGGGCCATCAGCGGCGGCGCGTTCAAGAACAGCAGCAACCTTCTGGGGCGGCGCCGGGAAATGGACGAGCTGGAGCAGAAGGTGAAGCAGACACTGCGGAAGGTGGATGTGCTGCTGGATGAGATCGAGCAGATCAAGCAGAGGAGAAACCGGCTCCGCCTGGAGCTGGAGGAATCCAAGGCACGGCTGCAGCAGGCATTCATCCGGCAGAATACCGCC
This sequence comes from uncultured Eisenbergiella sp., assembly GCA_947631815.1. Lineage (GTDB taxonomy): Bacteria > Bacillota > Clostridia > Lachnospirales > Lachnospiraceae > Gallintestinimicrobium. The sequence continues at coordinate 18,472 of CANRMT010000035.1, read as the reverse complement.
CGGCTGAACGTGCTGGCTGCCCAGGAAAAGAAATCCCAGACGGCCGCGGGGATGGATTCCCTGCGGGAGGAAGAAGGGGAGATCGAGGCGCAGACCCGGGAGCTGCAGAAGAGCCGGGAGGACGTTCAGGCGGAGCTGGCAGGCTCACAGGAGCGGGAAAAACAGGCGGAGGAGGAGATCGCCGTCTGGCAGGAGGAGTTGGAATCGCGGCGCAGGGAGGAGTCGGAACAGACCGCCGCCCTGGGTGAGCGCGAGGTGGAAGTGGAAGGTGCGCGCCAGCAGGCCGGATTCTATCAGGCCAATATCGACCGTATCGACGGAGAGCTGGAGCGCTATGAGGCGGAGCTCGCCGAGGTGCAGGACGGCATCGAGAGCGGCCAGGAAGGGATCGCGGAGAAGGAAGAGAGTATAACGGCCATCGAGGAGACCATTGCCGCGTCCGGACAGGAGCGGGGCCGGGCACAGGCGCTTCTGGAGGAGGACGGCCGCAGACGGGAAGAACTGAGCGCCAGCCAGAAGAACTTTTTTGCGAAGCGGGAAGAGCTGTCCGGAAGGATGAACGCGCTGGACAAAGACGTATACCGGCTGAATTCGCAGAAGGAGCGGCTGGAGGAGTCCATCGAGTCCCAGATCAACTATATGTGGAGCGAGTACGAGATCACGCTGAGCGATGCCGCGCTCCTTCGGAACGAGGCGCTCACGGATCTGGCCGAGATGAAGCGGGAGGCCGCTGCCGTGAAGGACGCCATCCGGCGGCTCGGGGACGTGAACGTGAACGCCATCGAGGATTATAAAAACCTGATGGAGCGTTATACCTTCCTGAAGACCCAGCATGACGACCTGGTGGAGGCAGAGAAGACGCTGACCAACATCATCGTCGAGCTGGACGAGGCGATGCGCAGGCAGTTCAAGGAGAAGTTCGTTCAGATCGGGACACAGTTCGATCGGGTGTTCAAAGAACTGTTCGGCGGCGGCAAGGCTACTCTGGAGCTGATGGAGGACGAAGATATATTGGAGGCCGGGATCCGCATCATCGCCCAGCCCCCGGGCAAGAAGCTGCAGAACATGATGCAGCTGTCCGGCGGGGAAAAGGCGCTGACCGCGATCTCCCTGCTGTTCGCGATCCAGAACCTGAAGCCGTCTCCGTTCTGTCTGCTGGATGAGATCGAGGCGGCGCTGGATGACAGCAACGTGGGGCGCTATGCCAGATACCTGCACAAGCTGACCGCCCATACGCAGTTCATCATCATCACGCACCGGCGGGGCACCATGGAAGCGGCGGACCGGCTGTACGGGATCACGATGCAGGAAAAGGGCGTATCGGCGCTGGTGAGCGTCAGCCTGATCGAAAAGGAGCTGACGGCGTAAAAAAGTCCTGTGTCAGGGAATGCCGACGGCGCGGCCATGGCGCGGGAAGTTAGTATTAAAGCGCCTCATCACCGTCTGACAAGGCATGACCGGAGCGCGTCGCACGGCACGGGAAGGCACATATTTTGCCGCGGCGCCGCGGGAAAAGGGGAAGCATGGGAGAAGAAAAAAAGGGCTTTTTTGCCAGGCTGAAAGAGGGCCTGACCAAGACCAGAAACAATATCGTACACGGCATCGACGCCATTTTTTCCGGTTTTTCGGAGATCGACGAGGATTTCTATGAGGAGCTGGAGGAGATCCTGATCATGGGGGATCTGGGCGTCAACGCCACCTCAGAGATCCTGGAACGCCTGAAGGCGCAGGTGCGCAGCCAGGGGCTCAAAAAACCGGAGGAATGCCGGCAGCTTCTGATCGACAGCATCCGGGAGCAGATGGATGTCGGGGAGACCGCCTATGATTTTGAAAAAGAACAGTCAGTGGTGCTGGTGATCGGCGTCAACGGCGTGGGCAAGACCACCTCTGTGGGCAAGCTCGCCGCCCTGCTGAAGGGACAGGGGAGAAAGGTGCTGATCGCGGCGGCGGATACGTTCCGGGCGGCCGCCGGGGAACAGCTGGCACAGTGGGCCAACCGGGCCGGTGTGGACATGATCGGCGGCAGAGAGGGCGCGGATCCGGCCAGCGTGATCTTCGATGCGGTGAACGCGGCCAGGGCAAGACATGCGGACGTGCTTCTGTGCGATACCGCCGGAAGGCTGCACAACAAGAAGAACCTGATGGAAGAGCTGAAAAAGATGAACCGCATCATCGACCGGGAGTTTCCGGATGTCCATCGGGAAAATCTCGTGGTGCTGGACGGCACCACGGGCCAGAACGCGCTGGTGCAGGCCCGGGAGTTCTCCCAGGCGGCGGATCTGACCGGCATCATCCTGACCAAAATGGACGGCACGGCCAAGGGCGGGATCGCGGTGGCGATCCAGTCCGAGCTGGGCATTCCGGTGAAATATATCGGCGTGGGCGAGCATATCGAGGATCTGCAGAAGTTCGATGCGGAGCAGTTCGTCAACGCGCTGTTCGACGTAAAGACAGAGGAAGAGTGAAAAGGAGAAAAGACCCATGGGCGAGGAAAAGATGCTGACGCTGGAAAAGTTTGAAGAGGCCTCCGAGGTGGTCCGCAGCGTGACGCAGGAGACCAAGCTGGTCTACAGCGAATATTTCAGCGAGATGACCGGCGCGAAGATATATTTCAAGCCTGAGAACATGCAGTTCACCGGGGCCTATAAGGTGCGCGGCGCTTATTATAAGATGACCACTCTGACGGACGAGGAACGGCAGAAGGGCGTGATCACCGCCTCCGCCGGGAACCATGCGCAGGGCGTGGCCTACGCGGCCAAGCGCTACGGCGTGAAGGCCACTATCGTCATGCCCACCACCACGCCGCTGATCAAGGTGAACCGTACCAAGGGCTACGGCGCGGAGGTGGTGCTCTACGGGGACGTCTATGACGAGGCCTGCGCGAAGGCATACGAGCTGGCGGAGCAGTACGGCTATACCTTTGTCCACCCCTTTGACGATCTGGCCGTAGCCACCGGACAGGGCACTATTGCCATGGAGATCGTCAAGGAACTGCCTCTGGTGGATTACATTTTCGTGCCCATCGGCGGCGGCGGACTGGCCGCGGGCGTGTCTACGCTCGCCAAGCTTTTAAATCCCAAGATCAAGGTCATCGGCGTGGAGCCCGCCAATGCCAACTGCATGCAGAAATCCCTGGAAAACGGAAAGGTGACGACGCTGCCCAGCGTCAGCACCATCGCCGACGGCACCGCGGTGAAGACGCCGGGCGAGAAGATCTTCCCGTACGTACAGCAGAATCTGGACGGCATCGTCACGGTGGAGGATGCGGAGCTGGTGGTAGCCTTCCTGGATATGGTGGAGAACCACAAAATGATCGTGGAGAACTCCGGCCTTCTGGCGGCGGCCGCGCTGAGACATATGGATCTGAAGGGGAAAAAGGTGGTCGCCATTTTGAGCGGCGGCAACATGGATGTGATCACCATGTCGTCCGTGGTGCAGCAGGGACTGATCCTGCGGGACCGGATCTTCACCGTATCGGTGCTGCTGCCGGACAAGCCGGGCGAGCTTTACCGGGTCTCCGGCATCGTGGCGAAGGCCAACGGAAACGTGATCCGGCTGGCGCACAATCAGTTCGTCTCCATCAACCGCAACGCCGCGGTGGAGCTGCGCATCACCATGGAAGCGTTTGGAACGCAGCATAAAAACGAGATCCTCGCCGCGCTGGAGGAGGGCGGCTATGCGCCCCAGGTGGTGCGGACGGATATGTGAGTTCCGCCGCAGCGCGGACAGTGAAAGGACGAAGAGAGGGAAGAAAATGAAACTGGAGAAAATAGATCGGATCTTTGAGGAAACCGCTTATGTCAGGACGGGCGGCAGCGCGGAGGAGCTGAAATGCGCCGAATATCTGATAGGCCTGTGTGCGGAAATGGGCGGCAGCGCGCATCTGGAGCCTTTTCCGGTGGAAATGGCGGATATCCATGAGGCAAAGCTGCTGGCGGACGGCAGGGAGGTCGTCTGCAAGGGCTATAAATGCGCGGGCAGCGGGACCGTGGAGGCCCCGCTCTATTATCTGCGCAATAAGGACCCCTGGTCCCTGCAGGAATGCCGGGGAAAGATCGTCATGCTGGACGGTCATCTCGGATACTGGGCCTATCAGGACATTCTGGAAAACGGCGCCGTGGGCTTTATCACCTATGACGGCAACGCCAACTATGCGGACCGGGATATCGACCAGAGGGAGCTGCGCTCCTATGTCAGCAAGGGAAACAAGATACCGGGCGTCAATATCAATGTAAAGGACGCCATCGGGCTGAACCGGGACGGCGTACAGACTGCTGAGATCCTGCTTTCCCAGGACGAATACGAGGGAGAATCCCGCAATGTGGTGATGGAGCTGCCGGGCGATGTTGACGAGTGGATCGTGCTCACGGCCCATTATGACAGCACCTCCCTTTCCCAGGGCGCATATGACAATATGTCCGGCTGTATCGGCCTTTTGGGGATCGCGGAGCATTTCCTGAAGCATCCGCACCGTTACGGTCTTCGTTTCCTGTGGTGCGGCTCGGAGGAGCGGGGACTGCTGGGCTCCAAGGCTTACTGCGCCCAGCACGGGGAGGAACTGAAAAAGATTGTCCTCAACATCAACCTGGATATGATCGGCTGCATCATGGGCCGGTTTATCGCCTGCTGTACCTCGGAGGAGAAGCTGGTGCATTACATAGAGTACCTTGCCAGCGAGGAGGGCTTCGGCATCGCGGCCAGGGACGGCGTCTATTCCAGCGATTCCACGCCCTTCGCGGATCAGGGGATCCCGGCGGTGTCCTTCGCCCGCGCCGTGCAGAACAACGTGGCGACGATCCACAACAGCTATGACACCCGCGCGGTGATGAAGGCCGCGCAGATGCAGAAGGATATCGATTTCATCATCACCTTCACGGATCGGATGGCCAACGCCAGACGCTGTCCCGTGGACCGGAAGATGCCGGATAAGATGAAGGAAAAGCTGGATGTGTACCTGAACCGGAAACGGCCGCCGGAGAAGAAGGACTGAGAAGACGGTTTCCAAGGAGTCGGGAATCGTTTCGCGTAGACAGAAAACTCCAAACGTTTAAAGGAAAGGACAGTTATATGAGACTGACCGATGCTGCAAATGAATTGCAGAAGGCTTATGACGACATATATTCAGCGATATTTGACTGAGCAGATAAAGTGCAGGAACAAAGAATTTTTTAATGCTGTAAAGCGAAAACCCTTGACACCGCTCCCGAAATCATGTATCATACCCAAAGTGAGGTGTTTCGCCATGGAGAAAATCGTAGAGCAGGGTCTGCTGTATGACTTTTATGGGGAGCTTCTGACAGGGCATCAGCGGCAGATCTATGAGGATGTGGTCCTGAACGATCTGTCCCTGAGCGAGATCGCGCAGGAGCAGGGCATCAGCCGCCAGGGCGTGCACGATCTGATCCGGCGCTGCGACAGGACGCTGCAGGCGTATGAGAGCAAGCTGCACCTGATCGAGAAGTTCGGGCGGGTGAAGGATACGGTGGCGCAGATCGAGAGCCGCAGTTCGGAGGAAGAGGTGCGGCGGCTGGCGCGGCAGATCCTGGAGGAGCTGTGAACGTCGCCGGAGCCGGACGGATGAGGCACCTGGCGGAGCCTTGAACATTGATCCGGGCCGGAGAAGTGAGATATCCGGCGGGACAGAGCGCGGACGGCATCGGAAGCCGCATGGCACGGGAGCGTATGGATGGCATTTGAGAGCTTAACGGACAAACTGCAGAATGTATTTAAGAATTTGCGGAGCAAAGGCCGTCTGACGGAGAGCGATGTGAAGGCCGCCCTGAAGGAAGTGAAGATGGCGCTGCTGGAAGCGGACGTCAATTTCCGGGTGGTGAAGCAGTTCATAAAGTCCGTGGAAGAGCGGGCCGTGGGTCAGGATGTGATGAACGGTCTCAATCCCGGGCAGATGGTCATCAAGATCGTCAACGAGGAAATGACCGCTCTGATGGGCTCCGAGACCACGGAGATCGCGCTGCAGCCGGGCAAGGCCATGACGGTGATCATGATGTGCGGCCTGCAGGGCGCGGGCAAGACCACCGCGGCGGCCAAGCTGGCGGGCAAGTTCAAGTTAAAAGGGAAAAAGGTGCTCCTGACGGCCTGCGACGTATACCGTCCGGCGGCCATAGAACAGCTGCAGATAAACGGGGAGAAGCAGCAGGTGGAGGTCTTCTCCATGGGGACCGGCCACAAGCCTGTGAACATCGCAAAGGCGTCGATCGAGCATGCCGTGAAGAACGGTCATAACATCGTGATCCTGGATACGGCGGGCCGTCTGCACATCGACGAGGATATGATGGCGGAGCTGCAGGAGATCAAGAGCGCGGTGGACGTGCATCAGTCCCTGCTGGTGGTGGACGCCATGACCGGTCAGGACGCGGTCAATGTGGCGAAGGAATTCGACGAGAAGGTGGGCGTGGACGGCGTCATCCTTTCCAAGATGGACGGGGATACCAGAGGCGGCGCGGCGCTTTCCATCAAGGCAGTCACCGGGAAACCGATCCTCTATGTGGGGACAGGAGAGAAGCTCTCCGATCTGGAGCAGTTTTATCCGGACCGGATGGCGAGCCGCATCCTGGGGATGGGCGATGTGCTCACCCTGATCGACAGGGTTTCGGCCAACATCGATATCGACGCGGACAAAGAAAAAGAAATGGCCTCCAGGATGAAGAAGGGCAAGTTCGACTTCGAGGATTATCTGGAGAGCATGAAGCAGATGCGCAATATGGGCGGGCTGTCCAGCATCCTGGGGATGCTGCCGGGCATGGGCCAAAAGGCCGGGGACCTGGAGTCCATGATCGATGAGAAGCAGCTGGCCAGGATGGAGGCCATCGTCCTGAGCATGACGCCGCAGGAGCGGCGCAATCCGAAGCTGCTGAATCCCAGCCGCAAGCACCGCATCGCGCGGGGGGCCGGGGTGGATATCAGCATGGTAAACCGCTTCGTCAAGCAGTTCGAGCAGAGCCAGAAGATGATGAAGCAGCTTCCCGGTATGATGGGAGGCAGAGGCGGAAGAAAAGGCAAGTTCAGACTTCCTTTCTGATAGATCGCGCGATCCGCGCGGCAAACAATCATTCTGCGGGATGAAACCGCACAAAAACCGGAGGTAGAGAAAAATGGCAGTCAAAATCAGATTAAGAAGAATGGGATACAAGAAGCATCCGATTTACCGCATCATCGTTGCGGATTCCAGATCTCCCAGAGACGGACGCTTCATCGAGGAGATCGGCAGCTACGATCCCAACACTGATCCCAGCACGATCAAGATCAACGAAGAGCTCGCGAAGAAGTGGCTTTCCAACGGCGCACAGCCCACGGATGTGGTCAGCAAGCTGTTCAAGGCCGCCGGGATCGGGAAGCAGTAAGCCCTGAACTGACCGGAAGGATGGCCGTCTGCAGGCTGGACGGTATGACGGCTGGAAAAACTTTGGAGGTAGAGTATGAAAGAATTGGTAGAAGTGATCGCAAAGGCGCTTGTTGACAATCCGGACGAGGTTGTCGTCACCGAGAAGGAAAGCGGAAAGAATCTGACGATCGAGCTTCATGTCGCTCCCTCTGATATGGGTAAAGTGATCGGCAGGCAGGGACGCATCGCGAAAGCGATCCGCACTGTGGTAAAGGCAGCGGCGATGGATGACAACAGCATGAAAGTGGATGTGGATATCATCTGACCGACAGGGCGTTCACAGTTGTGGGCGCCTTTTTCATCCCGCAGGTGGGACAGAAGGAATGAGAGAGGAAAAGACATGGAAAGCAGGCTGCAGGTTGGCGTTATCTCCACGACCCATGGGCTCAGGGGAGAAGTGAAGGTTTTTCCCACCACGGACGATCCGGCCCGTTTTAAAAGGCTGAAGACGGTCATCCTGGACGCCGGGCGGGAGGAGCTGACGCTTGAAGTAGAGAGCGTGAGATTTTTCAAGCAGATGGTGATCCTGAAGTTTAAGGGGCTGGACGATATCAGTCAGGTGGAAAAATACCGGGGCAGGAGCCTTTATGTCACGCGGGAAAATGCGGTGAAGCTGAAAAAGGACGAATATTTCATCGCGGATCTGATGGGGATGAAGGTGCTGGACGAGGACGGCGGCGAACTGGGCGTCCTGCAGGAGGTCATCGAAACGGGCGCTAACGACGTCTATCAGATCCGGATGACGGACGGGAGAGAGCTTCTGCTGCCTGCCATCCGGCAGTGCGTCCTGGAGGTCGATGTGGAGGCCGGTTTCATGCGGGTACATGTGCTGGAAGGACTGCTGGACTGAGGACCGGGGATGCCGTTTGACTGAGGGAGAAGGAGAGCATGCTGTTTCACATTTTGACATTGTTTCCTGAAATGGTGCTGCAGGGACTTCAGACCAGCATCCTGGGGCGGGCCTGTGAAAAAGGGATCCTGTCCTTTGACGCGGTGAACATCCGGGATTTCACGCTGGATAAGCACAACCGGGTGGACGATCATCCCTATGGCGGCGGCGCGGGGATGCTGATGCAGGCTCAGCCCATTTATGACGCCTGGCGCTCGTTGGCGGAGAAGCGCTGCTCGGACCGCCCCCTGCGCGTGATCTATCTGACGCCGCAGGGCAGGGTGTTCGATCAGGAGATGGCCCGGGAATTCGCACAGGAGGGGGAACTGGCCTTTTTGTGCGGCCACTATGAGGGCGTGGATGAACGGGTGCTGGAGGAGATCGTGACGGATCAGGTCTCCATCGGGGACTATGTGCTCACGGGCGGCGAGCTGGCGGCTATGGTCATGATCGATGCCATTTCCCGGATGGTGCCCGGCGTGCTCCACAACGGGGAATCCGGCGAAACGGAGTCCTTTCATGAGAATCTGCTGGAATATCCTCAGTATACGCGCCCGGAGGTCTGGCGGGACAGAAAGGTGCCGGAGGTCCTTTTGAGCGGCGATCATGCGAAGGTGGATGCCTGGAGGCTGGAGCGTTCCGTAGAGCGGACGAAGCTGTGGCGTCCTGACCTGTATGAAAAGTACGATCTTCCCGGACGGGCGCTTTCCTATCTCATGGAGGACCGGCTGTTCCATATGGACATGATCGAGGATATCCGGCGCGGGCAGGCGGAGGTGCTGGCCGTTCGGGAGGACGGCGTGATCCTGCGGGATGTCCCCACGGGGATCTACATGGTCACGGCAGAGACAAAGGACGCCGGGGAGCGGCTGCTGTCGCTGGCCGGGAAGGATGCGGAGGTGTTCGCCTGCCATCAGGATTTCGTGGCGGAGAGCGTGGCCGCCCGGTTCGGGAAATCCTATGTGAACGAATGCTTTCAGGCAGTTTACACCAGGAAGCAGCGGTTTCAGGAGGACGAAAACTTTCTGATCCGCCCGCTGACGGAGGAGGATCTGGAACGGATCGCCGCGCATTACGAGCTGTGTACGAAAGAGGAGCTGCGCACGGCTCTGCAGAGAGGCGACATCTTCGGGGCGTTTGTCCGCGAAGGAACGGAGGCGGCCTGCCATGAGCCTTTGGGCACCCCGGAGGAAAGCGGAGCAGAGGGCGCCAGAACGGCAGACGGTGCTGGGACGGAGGACGCCCGGAAGGCAGACGGCACCGGGGCGGAAGGCACCTGCACGGCAGAAAGCACCGGGGCGGAAGGCACCCGCACGGCAGAAAGCACCGGGGCGGACAGCGGCCCGGTCTGTGCCGGTTTCATCGGCACCCACAGGGAAGGCGGCATGGGCCTTTTGTATGTGCGAAAGCCGTATCGGAGGCTGGGCGCTGCCATGGCGCTGGAAAAGTTTTTGGTCAATCGGACGCTGGAAAAGGGCTGGACGCCCTACGGACAGATCTTTTCGGAGAATGAGGCTTCGATCCGGCTGCAGGAGAAGCTGGGGTTCAGGCTGTGCCGAAGGAAAATATACTGGATCTCCTGAACCTCTGTGCGTCTCGGCTGTTTCCATGAGCGCCGCAAGTTCTGCCAGCCTGGGTCCCGGCCGTGCGGGACCGCTGTGTGTTTCGGCTGTCTCCGGGAGCGCCGCGTGTTCAGGTTGTCCGAAACCGCCGCTCGCCGGATAAAGCCGAAAAGTCATCGATTTTCGAAAAATAAATCTTGCCGGACAGCGGCATTTATGATATAGTGTTACTGTTGCGAAAACAAGGGATGGTCCTCTGTTACAAATAGACGTATTAAGAACATCCGTGAGACAGGAGGAAAAGCAGTGAACGAGATCATCAAAGAGATCGAAGCAGGACAGCTGAAGGCTGAGGTGCCTGAGTTTTCCACCGGAGATACCGTCCGGGTCTACGGCAGGATCAAGGAAGGCAACCGGGAGAGGATCCAGGTATTTGAAGGCGTTGTGCTCAAGAAGCAGGGCGGCAGCAACCGCGCTACCTTCACCGTGAGAAAGACTTCCAACGGTGTCGGCGTGGAGAAGACATGGCCCCTGCATTCCCCCAATGTGGAGAAGGTTGAAGTGGTCCGCAGAGGTAAGGTCAGGAGAGCGAAGCTGAATTATCTGCGCCAGAGGGTCGGCAAGGCCGCGAAGGTGAAAGAGGTCGGAAGATAATTCCTGCTGCAGGATGATGCAGAGTGCGTAGAAGAGAACATCCGCGGGTGCGGCTGTTCTCTTTTTCCTAATTCAGGACGGCAGAAGCTTTGCGGCGCGCCCCGGCTGCGTGAGGCGGCAGGGGCCGTGCAGTTCTCCCCGGCGGGGAGCGACATGAGGATCGATATGAGAAGACGCAGGAAAGGTCTCCGCTTTTATCATAAGAAAAAACTGATCACGGCCGCTCTGCTGCGGGAGATATTCAGCTGGTTCGTATGCGTTTTTCTGGCCGTTTTTCTGGCGTTCATGCTCACCTGGTTCGTGGGTCTGCGGACCAGCGTGATCGGGTTTTCCATGGAACCGGGGCTGATCAACGGAGAGGAGATCCTGGTGAACCGGTTTTCCTATCAGTTTTCCCAGCCCAGGGCTGGGGACGTGGTGGTGTTTCTGCCCAACGGCAATCAGAACGCGCACTATTATGTGAAGCGGGTGGTGGCGCTGCCGGGGCAGACGGTGCAGATCCGCAATGGGATCCTGTATGTGGACGAAAAGCGCTACGGCGACGACAGCATGGATCTGATCGCGTCCGCGGGAATCGCGGAGAACGAGATCACGCTGGAGGCGGACGAATTTTTTGTGCTGGGGGACAATTTCAACGACAGTGAAGACAGCCGCTCCGCCAATATCGGTCCGGTGCGGAAGGGCACGATCGTGGGGCGGGCCTGGTTTCACTTCGGGGAGAGTCTCAGCGACTGGGGGCTTGTGGAATAGGGCCCGGGGAGAGCGGACAGATGAATTATCAATGGTATCCGGGCCATATGACCAAAGCCAGGCGGGAAATGGAAGAGGATATCCGGCTGATCGACCTCATGATCGAGCTGGTGGATGCCCGCGTGCCGTTTTCCAGCCGGAATCCGGATATTGACGCCATGGCGAAGGGAAAGGGGCGGCTCGTCCTTCTCAACAAGGCGGATCTGGCGGATCCGGCGGTCAATCAGCAGTGGTGTGAATATTTCGAAAAGATGGGATATCAGGCGCTTCTGGTCAACGCCAGGAGCGGCGAGGGACTCAGGTCGATCCAGGGAAAGGTGCAGGCGGCCTGCCGGGAGAAGCTCGAACGGGACAGGCGGCGCGGCATCCGGAACCGTCCCGTGCGGGCGATGGTGGCGGGCATTCCCAACGTGGGGAAATCCACCTTTATCAATTCCTACGCCGGGAAGGCGGTAGCGAAGACCGGCAACCGCCCGGGTGTCACGAAGGGCAGGCAGTGGATCCGCCCGCAGAAGGATCTGGAGCTTTTGGATACGCCCGGGATCCTCTGGCCGAAGTTCGAGGATCAGGCGGTGGGGCTTCGGCTGGCGCTGATCGGCTCCATGAACGACGATCTTCTGGTGAAGGAGGAGACCGCGCTGGAGCTGCTCGCATTTCTGGCGGAGACATATCCGCAGGCCCTGCCGGGACGCTACGGGATCGCCGCCGGGACGCCGCTGGAGATGCTGGAAGCGGTGGGAGCGGCGAGAAAGTGCTGCAAAAAGGGCGGAGAGGCGGATCTGGAAAGGGCGGCGGGGCTCCTGCTGGATGATTTCAGGAGCGGACGTCTGGGACGGATCTCTCTGGAAAGACCGCAGAAGGGAAACGGATTGTCATGAAAAATGTGCTTAAAGAGATTTTCAGTACGGTCGTTTACATCCTGGTCGTGTTGGCGAGCATCTATCTGCTGATCACCTATGTGGGACAGCGGACGCAGGTGCGCGGCAGCTCCATGGAACCGACCCTGTTTGACAATGACAATCTGATCGTGGATAAGATCTCTTACCGGTTCAGAGAGCCGCAGCGGTTCGATATCATCGTATTTCCCTTCCTGTATGAGGAGGAGACCTATTACATCAAGCGCATCATCGGCATGCCGGGCGAAACGGTCTATATCGATGAAGCGGGCACGATCTACATAGACGGAGAGGTGCTGGAAGAGGATTACGGAAAAGAGGTCATGATCAGCCAGGGGCGGGCGGCGGAGCCCATTGTCCTGGGCGAGGACGAATATTTCGTGCTGGGCGACAACCGGAATAACAGCAGCGACAGCAGAGTCCCTTCGGTGGGCAATATCCGCAGAGACCAGATCATCGGAAGGGCATGGGTGAGGATATGGCCCCTGTCCAGGTTCGGCAGGCTCAGACATCAGTAAGGGGAGCGGCCGGTGCTTTTTTTGACAGAGGAAATGGGGCATGGAAAAGATCGGAGAGATCAGAGCACTTTTTGCGTCCTGTGAGGGACAGGAGCTGGAGGAGCTGATCGCGCGGTATCGGGACGACGGGCGTTCCGGCGTGCAGGCGGAGATCCTGAAGGCCCGGAAACGGATGGAGGCGCTGGATAAGGAGAAACAGCGCACCTGGCGGATGAAGGAATACGAGCGCCGGTATGAGGCGCTGGGGCCGCTGTGCGGCATAGACGAGGTGGGCAGAGGCCCGCTGGCCGGACCCGTGGTGGCCTGCGCCGTCATTCTGCCGAAGGATTGCCAGATCCTCTATCTGAACGATTCCAAACAGCTGACCGCGAAGAAGCGGGAGGAGCTCTATGAGGTGATCCTGCAGAACGCCGTGTCCGTCGGGATCGGAATGGTGGGGCCGGAGCGCATCGACGAGATCAACATCCTGCAGGCCACCTATGAGGCCATGCGGCAGGCCATTGGGAAGCTGTCGGTGACACCGGCGGTGCTGCTCAACGACGCGGTGACGATCCCGGGGGTTTCGATCCGGCAGGTCCCCATCATCAAGGGGGACGCCAAGAGCGTTTCCATCGCCGCCGCGAGCATCGTGGCCAAGGTGACCAGGGACCGGCTGATGGAGCAGTACGACGAGATATATCCGGAATACGGGTTCGCTTCCAATAAGGGATACGGGGCCGCGGCCCATATCGCGGCGCTGCAGAAATACGGCCCCACGCCGATCCACAGGAGGAGCTTCATCGGGAATTTTGTTCAGGCGGCGGACAGCCCCTGAAGCCTCTTTTTCGCTGTACGTCAGGACGGCGGACGGCTCCTGAAGGCTCCTCACCGATGTGCGGCGGGATAGCAAGAGGCCGTGAGACGGAAAGCGCGGGAGGGCTGTTGATCGGGGAAAGCGCAGTCATGTGCAGAGAACAGGCGAAAGGCCGGCGGGTCGGAACGGGCGGGACGGCTGCGGATCGGGGGAAACGGGCCTGTGGTTCAGAAAACGGGAGGTCTATGGATCGAAAAAAAAGCGGGACGGCCTGGGAGGCCGCCGTCGCCGGATATCTGCAGAGGGCCGGCGTAAATATCCGGGAACGGAATTTCAGGTGCAGTCAGGGTGAGATCGACATCATAGGTTATCATCAGGGCTGCCTTGTTTTTTTTGAAGTGAAATACCGGCGGGACGAAACGTACGGGACCCCGGCGGAGGCTGTGGGAAGGGAAAAGCAGAATAAGATCTGCAGGTGTGCGGACTATTATCTCTATACGCATGCCGTGCCGGAGGAACAGCCGGTGCGGTTCGATGTGGTGGCGGTCTGCGGACAGCGCGTTTCGTGGATCCGGAACGCTTTCGATTACCGGCGGCGGGGGCGGCATAACTGAGCGGCGGCTGTTTCTGCGGCGGGAGGCGCGGCTGAGACGCATGCTCTTTCCGCGGCGGAGAAACGACTGCGGCTGGGTGGTCGGCCTTTCCGCGGTGAGGGAAAGGAGGGACATATGGAACTGAAATGGAAAACGGGGCGGGAGCAGTCCCTGCAGGTCAGGCGCAGCGGAGAAATAGAGTATCTTGTGTTTCCCGGCCTGGAGGCGGGCGGCGCCGCGCAGCATCTGGTGAGCACGCGGCTGGGCGGCGTCAGCAGAGGCATCTATGCGACGATGAATTACAATTATGACAGAGGGGACGATCCCGCGGCGGTGGATGAGAATTACCGCCGGACGGCGCGGCTGTTCGGGAAGACGCCGGACGCCTTCGTCTGTTCGGATCAGACCCATACCGCCAACGTGCGCGCGGTGACGGAGGCGGACGCCGGGAAAGGTGTGACGCGCCCGAAGGATTACACGGACGTGGACGGGTTGGTGACGAACGTGCCGGGGCTGATCCTGCGCACCTCCTACGCGGACTGTGTGCCGCTTTTGTTCGTGGATCCCGTGAAGAGGGTGATTGGCTGTTCCCATTCGGGATGGCGGGGCACGGCGGCCCAGATGGGGCGGGTGACCGTGGAAAAGATGTGCGGCCTGTATGGCTGTGAGCCCTCCGATATCCTGGCGGCGGTGGGGCCGTCCATCTGCGCGGACTGCTATGAGGTGGGCGAGGAGGTGGCCGAGGTTTTTCAGGAGCTCTTTTCGCGGGAGCCGTATGCGGACGTCCGGACGGAGGAGATCGTGCGGGATGATCACAACGGCAAATACCATCTGGACCTCTGGCGCGCCAACGAGGCCATTCTGCTGGCGGCGGGCATCCGGCGGGAACATCTTTTCGTGACGGACCTGTGCACCTGCTGCAATCCGGATTATCTGTTTTCCCACCGGGCGAGCCGGGGACGCCGGGGCAATTTCTGCGCCTTCATCATGCTGAATGAACCCGAAGAAGCGTGAATTTAAGAAATATTAAGAAAAATCATGAATTTAGATTCATTTTTCCGTGCTGTAATAAGAGTACCGGAAGACAGGAGGCAGGGACGGATGACGAAAATACTGGTTTGCGATGACGATCGGGAGATCGTGGAGGCGATTGAGATCTATCTCGCGCAGGAAGGGTATCAGGTGGTGAAGGCGTACGACGGGGAGCAGGCGATCCGGGCGCTGAAGGAAAACGATATCCGGCTCCTCATCATCGATGTGATGATGCCGAAGCTGGACGGGATCCGCGCCACGCTGAAGATCCGCGAATACAGCAGCATCCCCATCATCATCCTTTCCGCAAAGTCGGAGGATGCGGATAAGATCCTGGGACTGAACATCGGAGCGGACGACTATGTGACCAAGCCGTTCAATCCGCTGGAGCTGGTGGCCCGGGTGAAATCCCAGCTGCGCCGGTATACCCAGCTGGGCAATCTGAACGCGGAAAACAACGCCGTATTCCGGGCGGGCGGGCTCGTGATCAACGACGACACCAAGGAGGTGACGGTGGATGATGAGCCGGTAAAGCTGACGCCGATCGAATACAATATCCTGCTTCTGCTGGTGAAGAACCAGGGACGTGTGTTTTCCATCAACCAGATCTATGAGAGCATCTGGGAGGAGGAGGCCATCGGCGCGGACAATACCGTCGCGGTCCACATCCGTCACATCCGGGAAAAGATCGAGATCAACCCCAAGGAGCCGCGTTATCTGAAGGTCGTCTGGGGCGTCGGGTACAAGGTGGAAAAGCAGGGATAAGCGACAGGAGCGGACGGAATGAAAAAGAGAAAGATCATGAGCAGGGGGAAAAGGGCGTTCTGGCTGGTGATCAAGCGGATCTTCGCGGCGGCGGCCGCGGTGATCCTGGCGGCGCTGGCTTTCAATTCCGTGATCACGGTGGAGATCAACGGCCATGTTTACCGGCAGAACATCGCGCTGGAAAAAAGGGACCGCTTTGAGGATTCCTCCCTTTTCCGGGAGATCCTCGGGCAGGAGCTGAACAGCATCACGCGGATGGCCGTCATCAAGAGTCAGCTGGAGACGGACGGAGATTATAACGGCTCCCGGCAGATCGATGTGGCCGAATACGCGCACCGGCAGGAGGATCTGCCGGACATCGAGACCACAGCCCCCTATTATCTGGACGATCTGGTCAAATGGGGGAATTACGGGTTTGTGTCCGAAAAGGTCTACGGGACCATGTCGGAGCTGAATTATTATTTTGAAGGCGGGAAAAGCCCGCTCTACAGGCAGAAGGGTCTTGAGCAGGACGGGGAGCGCAGCGCGCTGGACGGCATCCTGGAGGGGAGAAAGAAGGACACGATCTCCATGCGGATGATCGACGAGCTGCCCTCCACCCGGGAGGAGTATCTGCAGATCTCGCAGGATCTGGGGAAATATACGGGAGATGCGGAGATCGTTGAGCTCAATGTGCTGGTGCCCCGTTATCTTTCCGCGGAAGGAAAGGACCTGGCGGAATATGCGTCGAACGTGGAAGAATATGTCCAGCTGCGGGAGGACCTGAAGCAGACCTCCAGAGAGCTGTTTTATAATTTCAGCGAGTATTCCGAGGAGCGGGATCATTACCTCACCGGTTCTACGAACATCCGTTACTGCTACCGCATGACGGTGGATGGGGAAACCCGCTATTTCTCCAATCTGGACGAGGATTTCCGGAACAAAAGGCCGGAGGAGATCACGGCGCTCTTTGGCGGCTTCGGGAAGTATATTTTCTACAATGCCGACAAGGCACAGATCGATACCAATACGTCCATCGGCGCGGAACAGATGCGCCAGATCATGGAGAATTATCAGTACGCTTTTGCCGACAATACGCGCGTCTGGCTCGCCGTGGACACGTCGTATCCCGTGGAGGACGGGTTCCAGACGGCCAGGGACGCCTACAACCGCCTGATGCCGTATTACCTGTATCTGGTGGGCGCGCTGATCGTCCTGGCGGTCCTCATCCTGATCCTGTTCGTGCACCTGACGCGGTACGAGGGGCGGAAGCTGCGGGAGGACGGCAGCTGCACGGTGGCGCTGTGCCGGGCGGACCGGATGATGACGGAGCCCTTTCTGGCGCTGGGCATCGGGCTGGTCTGGCTTCTGTTCGCAGGAAGCGGCTGGGGCATGGAGATCGGCCTGGGCCGGGAGGATGTGCTGCATACGGTATGGTTCCCGTTCGTGATCGGCGTGCTGGTGTTTTTCGCGGATTATGTGCTCATGTTCTTTTATCTGAGCATGGTGCGCCGCGTGAAGGCCCGTACGCTCTGGCGGGATTCCCTGCTGCGGTTCCTGTGCGTGAAGGGAAAAAAGATCTTTCTGTCGCTGTATGACAACAGCCATATCCTGGTGCGG
This sequence comes from uncultured Eisenbergiella sp., assembly GCA_947631815.1. GTDB lineage: Bacteria > Bacillota > Clostridia > Lachnospirales > Lachnospiraceae > Gallintestinimicrobium. The sequence goes on along the minus strand of CANRMT010000035.1, from coordinate 1,019 downwards.
GCGATGGTCCCGTTCGTTCTGCTGCTGGTGTTCAACCTCATTCTGGGCGGCTGCGGCATTTACGGGATCCTTTTCGCCGCAGTGTGGGATGTGGCGGCGATCCTGTTCCTGTATCAGGATAAAACGGCGCTCGCGCAGATCGTGGAGCGGGCGAAGCGCATCGGCAGCGGCGACTTCAGCGTGAAGATAGATGCGTCGAAGATGCATGGGGAGAACCGGGAGCTGGCGGAGGCGGTGAACGGGATCGGAACGGGGATCCAGACCGCCGTGGAAAAGAGCATGAAGGATGAGCGGATGAAGGCGGATCTGATCACAAACGTCTCGCACGATATCAAGACCCCGCTGACCTCCATCATCAACTTCGTCAAGCTCTTAAAGCGGGAAAATATCCAGGATGAGCGCGTGCGGGGATACATCGATGTGCTGGATGCCAAGTCCCAGCGCCTAAAGCAGCTGACGGACGATCTGGTGGAGGCGTCCAAGGTTTCCTCCGGCAATATCTCCCTTCAGATGGAGCGGATCGACTTCGCGGAGCTGGTGAATCAGACCTGCGGGGAGTTTTCCGACAGGCTGCGGGAGAGGGGACTGGACCTGGTGGTGCGGATGCCCGATCAGCCGGTCTGTATCGAAGCGGATCCCCGGCAGATCTGGCGCGTGGTGGAAAACCTGTTTTCCAACGTCTGCAAATATGCGCTGGAGGGGACCAGGGTCTACCTGGAGATCTGGCAGGAAAAGGCGGGAGAGCGGCAGTGCGCGATGTTCTCCATGAAGAACATATCGGCGCAGGCGCTGAACATCCGGGCCGAGGAGCTGACGGAGCGGTTCATCCGCGGGGATATTTCCCGGAGCACGGAGGGAAGCGGGCTGGGGCTTTCGATCGCGAAGAGCCTGACGGAGCTGCAGAACGGCAGATTCGACATTTACCTGGACGGCGATCTCTTCAAGGTTCTGCTCACATTTCCCAGCGCGGACGGGAAAGAGGATGCGCGGCAGGCAGCTTCTTCGGACTGAGCCGGGGG
>CANRMT010000034.1 GCA_947631815.1 uncultured Eisenbergiella sp. | reverse complement strand
CAAGGTTCAGTTTTTGGCTGCCTCTTTTATTTTCGTAGCAAGGTGCGAATCCCATTTTTAATATGGGAAGTTTGAGTCACTTATAAATGATTTGTACTCAGACCTGGGCAAATAATATTTGAAGTAGACCAGAAGATCGAATATACATTGAGATAAATCTCTTGAATATCCGCGCCCGAGCATTTTAAAATATTTTTCAAGTATCCTGCCGGAATGTCCGCGCTGATCATGTATTCTGGATATGCAGTATACACGCTCGTTATGAGCACAGGCATTCCGTATTTTTCGCATCCAATGGAGACTTCCAATGAGAAGCTTAACATTAGGATGATCATTTTCATCCTTAAGATCATAAAGTTCGCATAAGGAATGCGAAACTGAGATTGGACTGAACTGGAGGATATCGATAAAAGTGGAGAAGTTGACCACTTTTATCATGATCCACGTAGGAATCTGTTTATGGTTTTCTATATAGAATTTCACATAGTCCAGTTGGCTGCGGCTTAATTCCTGATATGCTTTGGAGATGACATTCATTTTATCCTGAAGAGAACGATTGGGAGAATATGCGTTGATATCATACCAGGGGATATTCCCGTTATTATTACATTCGTCAAATTTATAACCTGTTAAGGTTCTGGCTTCTTCTTCAATCTGCGTAATGTACATTAACAAAAAGGAGCGGAGCCGGTCATCAAATTTTTTTACGGCCTGGAGCTGGTTGATGGATGTATCGGATATGTAAGTATGTTTTCCGTTGGAATCGGTTCCGCTGATGAATGGATTTTTGTAACCGTTGACGATATTGTAATAGCCAGCTCTTACTAAAATCTTTTTATCAGCAGATCCAACGCAGCTTATTTTTTTGTCATTTCTCAACTTTCGCATCTGTTGATTATACGTTAAAAAATATTTATCATTGTTCATAGGCTTACCTCATGTTTGTGTTTGCTGCCGAATTGGAAAAACTCTCCTATAATCTATGATAACAATGGAAAGAAATAATTTCAACCTTCCATATATGGCACTGATCATTTCGCGGCAGGCGCAGCAGGTCCCGGGAGGGCGATGCCGACCGTATTAAAAATAATAAAAAATTAATCTTTTGAATATAAAATCCTCAAAATCCGTTTTTTCGAAACTGCTACAATAAGCAGGAAAGGACGGATTTTTTATGTGCGAAAAAATACTGGTGGTGGACGACGAAAAGGAGATCGCCGATCTGGTGACGCTGTATCTGAAGGGCGAAGGGTTTCAGGTCTTCTGCTTTTACGAGGCGGAGGCCGCGCTGGAGTGCGTGGAGCGGGAAACGCCGGATCTGGCGGTCCTGGACGTGATGCTGCCCGGCGTCAGCGGGTTCGAGCTCTGCAGGCGGATCCGCGAGTCGCACCGTTTCCCGGTGATCATGCTCACCGCCAAAGGGGAGGAGGCCGACAAGATCCGGGGACTGACGCTGGGCGCGGACGATTATGTGACGAAGCCCTTTCTGCCGCTGGAGCTGGTGGCCCGTGTGAAGGCGCAGCTGCGGCGGTACAAGCGGTACGACGCCATGGGACGGGAGGATGCCCGGATCGTCTGCGGCGGTCTGGTGCTGGACGAGACCGATCACACCTGTTTTCTGAACGAAAAGCCGCTGGCGCTGACGCCTACGGAGTTTTCCATCCTCTGCATCCTGTGCAGGAACAGGGGAAAGGTGGTCAGCGCGGAGGAACTGTTTCATCAGGTGTGGGGGGAGGCCTATTATGACAGGCGCAGCAACACCGTGACGTCCCATATCCGGAATCTGCGGGAAAAGATGGGAGATTCCTTTGAAAATCCCAGGTACATTCGAACGGTTTGGGGGTGTGGATACAAAATTGAAGATTGATCCGAAAAAATATCTGAAATTCGCCGCGGCGCTGACAGCCGGGATGTTCCTCTGCTTTCTGCTCTATGATCTGTTGGACCGGGTGTGGAACGGGCTGTTCGTGGATTGGTTTACAGGCCGCTATATGATCCGTCAGACCGTGACGGACGCGCAGGGGATCGCACATAACTGCTGGCAGATGAACTGGAATGCGGTGAAGGGGCTGCTGTTCCGGACGCTGCTGTTCCTGGTGGCGCTGGGGACCGTCGGCTTTTATGCGGCATATGGGAGGGTAGCCCGCCAGGAAAGGCGAAGGGCCATCGAAGAGGCGGCGGAGCTGATCGAGCGAAGCCTTTCCTATTCGGAGGAGGAGGACCGTTTTCCGAAAGAGTACGAGCGGATCGGTCTGCTGACAGGAAAACTGAAAACCGACATGCGCCGGAAGGAACAGGCGCTGCGGGAGGAAGCGGCGCGCAAGAACGATCTGATCACCTACTTGGCCCACGATCTGAAGACCCCGCTGACCTCCGTCATCGGCTATCTGAGCCTGCTGGATGAGGCGAAGGATATGCCCGGGGAGCAGAGGGAAAAATATGTAGAGATCGTGCTGAAAAAGGCCCGGCGCCTGGAGGGGCTCATCAACGAATTCTTTGAGATCACCCGCTACAATCTGCAGCAGATCATCCTGGAAAAGGAACGGGTGGATCTGGTCTTTTTGCTGCTGCAGCTGGCAGATGAGTTCTATCCGCTCCTGCAGGCCCACGGAAATACGGTCCGCCTGGATCTGGAGGACGGCCTGGCCGTGTACGGGGACCCGGAAAAGCTGGCCAGGGTCTTTCAGAACCTGATGAAGAACGCGGTGGCCTACAGCTATGAAAACACGGAGATCCTGCTGGAGGCCAGGGCCGTTTCGGACCGGGTCCGGGTATCCGTCCGCAACCATGGGCGGACGATCCCGGAGCAGAAGCTGGGTTCCCTGTTTGAAAAGTTTTTCCGGCTGGACGATGCCCGGGCGTCTGATACGGGCGGCGCGGGGCTGGGGCTCGCCATCGCGCGGGATATCGTGCTCCTGCACGGCGGGACGATCGGAGCGCAGAGCGAAAATGAGGTGACGGTGTTCACGGTGGAGCTGCAGCGGCTGGCGGAGAAACCGGCGGATTGAGGATGAGAACGGCAGCAGGCGCAGACGCTGATGCGGCAGGCGCGGGCATTTTGGGAGGATCGGAGAGGAAATGGACAGGACCGGATATCGGCAGGCGCGGCTGCGGAAAAGGAGGCGGCGCCGGAGACTGCTGCGCAGATGCTGCGGCATGACGGCGGCCGTTCTGCTGTGCGCGGGCTTTTTGGGGCTGGTCGGGATGGAATTGTCCCGCGAGGAGAAAAACCCGTTCGGGAGCTTTGGCGGCGCGGGACGGATCGAAAGCGGCGGCGAAGACAAAAGCGAAAACGGGGCAAACAAGGGCGAGGAAAGCGAAAGCGAGAAAAACAAAGACAGGGAAAACAAGATCGGGAAGGGTTCCCTGAAGCTGAACGGCCTGTACAGCGCGCACGCCGCGCTGCTGGATCTGTCCACGGGAGAGCTAATGGCGGAGAAGGACGGAGACGAGAGTATCTATCCGGCTTCCCTGACGAAGATCATGACCGCGATGCTGCTGGTCGAACGGGCGGAGGATCTTTCGGAAACGACGGTGCTGCAGGAGGATCTGTTCGGTCCCCTGCAGCTGCGGGGCGCGTCCATGGCCGGTTTTCTGCCCGGGGAGGAGGTGAGCCTGGAGGATCTTCTCTATGGTATGCTGCTCCCCTCCGGGGCGGAATGCAGCACGGCGGCGGCCAGATGGGTGTCCGGCTCGGAGGAGGCCTTTGCGGAGCTGATGAATCAGCGGGCGCAGGAGCTGGGGATGGCGCATACGCATTTCGTGAACGCCACCGGCCTGCATGAGCAGGAGCACTGCTCCACGGCGGAGGATCTGGCCCGTCTGCTGGCGCAGGCCCTGCAGTATGACGCCTTCCGCACCGCGTTCATCACGTCCCGGTATACGGCGGGAGCCACCGCGGCCCATCCGGACGGAGTGACCCTTCACAGCACGATGTTCGAAAGCATGCGGGCGGCCGGGCTGGAGGATGACCGGATCCTGGGCGGCAAGACCGGCTATACGAAGGAGGCGGGGCTCTGCCTGGCGAGCCTGCTCTGCGTGGACGGACGGGAATACGTCCTCGTCACCGCGGGCGCGCAGGGAAACCATCAGACCGAGCCCTATCATGTGATGGACGCGGCGGCGGTCTGCGAAAAGATTGCCGCCCGGGGGAATTGAATCTTTCCCGAAATCGTGCTAAAATGGAAAAGGCTGTGAAGCAGGGCTTTACAAAAGAACGAACCGAGGAGGATTTGGTATGGAACCGGAAATCAAAAAAGGAATCGCCGATGCGGAAGAGGGCGGCACGACGGAGTCGATGGAGGATTACAGCAGGGAGCTGGAGGCTTCCTTCCGCACGATCTCGGAAGGGGATGTCATTTCGGGCACCGTGATCGATGTGAATGAGGAAGGCGTTACGCTGGACCTGAACTATTATGCGTCCGGCGTCATCAAGGCGGCGGATATCAGCAGGGATCCCTCTTTTTCCGTCCTGACGGATGTGAAGGTCGGGGATAAGCTGGAAGGCGTGGTGACGAAGAAGGACGACGGCGCGGGCAACATCCTGCTCTCCTGTGTGGAGGCGGCGGAAGTGGTCGGCTGGGACAGACTGCAGACCTATCTGGATGAGAAGACGGCGGTGACGGTGAAGGTGGCCGAGACCGTCAACAAGGGCGTGACGGCCTATCTGGAAGGAATCCGGGGCTTTATTCCCGCGTCCCAGCTTTCCCTGAACTACGTGGAGGATCTGAGCACCTTCGTGGGACAGACGCTGGAGGTGCGCGTGATCACGGTGGATAAGGCGAAGAAGCGCCTCGTGCTTTCCGCCAAGGAGATCCTGAAGGAAAAGGAAGAGGAGCGCATCAACCACAAGATCGCCATGATCGTGCCCGGCAGCGTCCTGGAGGGGAAGGTGGAAAGCCTGATGCCCTACGGCGCGTTCGTGGATCTGGGCGACGGGATCAGCGGGCTGGTGCATATTTCCCAGATCAGCCAGAAGCGGATCAAGACGCCCGCCGAGGTGCTGAAGGTCGGCGATACGGTGAAGGTCAAGGTGCTCAACACCAACAACAATAAAGTCAGCCTGAGCATCCGGGCCGCAGCGGAGACGAAGGAGCCGGAGGCGGTCGAGAACAGACAGGCGGCGCAGTACAGCTCCGGCGGTTCCGTGGGCACGTCCCTGGCCGATCTGCTGAAAGGTCTGAAGTTCTGACCATGGCGGAGAATACGGAGGGCGGAGTCCGGGAGAAAGAGTACCCGGAGGAGATCTTTTTTGAAGACGAGCGGTACCGCAGGCTCATGATGCAGTACCGCTGCGCGATTTTGGAGCTGGAGACGAAATTCCATGTGCTGAACACGGAATTTTCCCTCCAGCACAACCGCAACCCGATAGAGAGCATCAAAACGCGGCTGAAATCGCCTCACAGCATCGTCGAGAAGATGCAGCGCAGGGGGTGGGAGCTGTCGCCGGAGAACATCGAGAAGAAGCTCTCGGATGTGGCGGGCGTCCGGGTGATCTGCTCCTTTCAGGAGGACATCTACAGCCTGGCCCGGATGCTCACCCAGCAGGACGACATCGTGGTGGTGGAGATCAAGGATTACATCGCCTCACCCAAGACCAACGGCTATCGGAGCCTGCATCTGATCCTGGGCATCCCGATCTTTCTGTCGGACGGGAAAAAGCATATGCGGGCGGAGGTGCAGTTTCGGACCATCGCCATGGATTTCTGGGCCAGTCTGGAGCACAAGCTGAAATACAAACAGAATATCGAGCATGCGGACATGATCGCGGAGGAGCTGCGCAAATGCGCGGATACCATCGGTCAGGTGGACGTCAGGATGCAGACGATCCGCAAGATGATCGATCAGAACAAGTGGTATGATCCGGAGGCGGACGGCCCTGCAGCGGCGGGACAGTCATGGCAGGAGCGCAGGACGCCCCGGCCGGGGCAGGAGGAATAGCGGGATGAAGAAGGGGAAAATGGATCTTCGGATCGTCAGATATCTGCTGCTGGCCGCGGCGCTCATTCTGTTCATCCGCTATTTCGATGTGCTGCTGGGCGGCGCGGGACGGCTCTGGAGCATCGCTTATCCGCTGATCATGGGCTGCATCATCGCCTATGTGCTCAATCTGATCCTGCGGAGGCTGGAAAAGATATATTTTCCCAGATCGAAGGCCGCATGGGCGGGAAAAACCAGGAGGCCGGTGTGCATCGTGCTTTCCATCCTGCTGATCTTCGCGGTGTTTTATCTGATCCTCATGCTGGTGGTGCCGGAGCTGGTCAAGGCAGTCATGATGGTGGCGCAGAGCATTCCCGTCATGGTGGAAAGCGGTCTGGACTGGCTGGCGGAGCACGGCGGCGGAACGGCCGAGACCTCCGCGGCGCTGGAGAAGCTGCAGATCGACTGGGAATCCCTCGGGAAGAATGCCTGGAATTACTTAAGATCCGGTCTGGGAGGAGTTTTGAGCTCCACGGTATCCATCGTGAGCGGCGCGCTGGGGAGCTTCGTCAATCTCGTGGTCTCCCTGATCTTCGCGGTCTATATCCTGAGCGGCAAGGAGCGGCTGGCCGGGCAGGGGAAACGGATCGTCCGTGCCTATGTGAAGCCGGTGTGGATCGCGCGGGGGAAAAAGATCCTGCGCACGCTGGACGAGACCTTTTCCAGCTTTATCGTCGGACAGGTGACGGAGGCCGTGATCCTGGGCTGCCTCTGTACGGCGGGGATGCTGCTGTTTCGCTTTCCCTACGCCCCGATGGTGGGCGCTTTTGTGGGAGCCACGGCGCTGATCCCGATGGTGGGCGCCTATTTGGGCGCCGGTGTGGGCGCGTTCATGATCCTGACGAAGGATCCGCTGAAGGCGGTGCTGTTCCTCCTGTTCATCGTCGTGCTGCAGCAGCTGGAGGGCAATCTCATTTATCCGCGGGTGGTGGGCAGCTCCATCGGTCTGCCCGGACTCTGGGTGCTGGCGGCGGTGACGGTAGGCGGCGGACTGCTGGGCGTTCCCGGGATGCTGCTGGGCGTGCCGCTGGCGGCCGCCTGTTACAAGCTGCTGGCGGAGAACGTGAACGCCCGCATCCGTGCGGGGGCAGGAGAGCGGGCTCCGGCTGCGGCCGATGCGAAAGCTCATGTGAATGCGGGGACGGAGGATGCCGGAACAGACCGGTAAGCACGTCCGATCATAAATATCGAGACAAAAAGAGCGCAGGAGAGACGGATATCCCTCCTGCGCGTTTTTATGCCCTGCACCTGCGGCGTGCGTGCGCATGCGCATATGCGGGCACCCCATCTCCCGTCCATCATAGGCGGCATGTAACGTGTGTGCGCATGCGCATATGCGGGCACATATACAGGGCCTGCCGCCTGGGGGATTTTGCCGTTCGCAGATGCGCATTTTTCTTTGACAACACCCATGCCCTATGTTAAAATTAGAAGGATTAAAAAGTGGGACGGTATGCCCAACCGGAATTAACTGAAAACTGATATTGGATAAACGCCGTAAAGATAAAAACGAATGGAGTGAGTACCTTGGATAAGTATGAGTACAAGCTGAGGCTGGAGGAGATCAAAACGCTGAACCGGAAGGGCCGTTTTCAGGAGGCGGCCCAGGTGGCGGATACCATCGACTGGAAGAAGGTCCGGAATATCACCACGCTCGGCATTATCAGCGATGTCTACAAGATCAACCGGCGGTTCGACGACGCGAAGGAGATCCTGCTCCTCGCCAATGAAAAGAGCCCGCAGAACCGGAGGCTTCTGTATTCTCTCTGCGACCTGACGATCAAGATGGGACAGATCGTGGACGCCGTGGAATACTACAAGGAATTCGTACAGCTGGCGCCGAACGACAACAGCAAATACATCCTGCTCTACAAGATCTACGAGGCGCAGGACATCAGCCTGGAAGAGCGCATCGCGGTACTCAAGGAATATAAGAAGAGAGAATACAATGAAAAGTGGGCCTACGAGCTGGCCTTTCTGTACCACCGGGTCGGTCTCGCCACCGCCTGTGTCGAGGAATGCGACCAGCTCATTCTCTGGTTCGGAGAGGGCCGTTATGTGATGAAGGCCATGGAGCTGAAAATGCTCTACGTGCCGTTGTCCCCCGCGCAGCAGCAGGCGTATGACCGGCAGTTCGGGAAGCGGGATCCGGAGGAAGCGCCGCAGCAGGAAGAGGCGAAGGCGCAGAAGGACGCGGCAGAGCAGCCGAAGAAGGGCGGAGAGGACGAACTGGACATCCAGGTGAAGACCATGGATATGGGCCAGTATAACACGATGAACCTGCAGGCCGCGCTGGCCGCCAGCATGCGCGAGGTCTGGGAGGAGAATGAGGTTCCGGAGGGAGATACGACGGCCCGGTCCGCCAGAGCGGCAGGAGACGGGGCGGAAAAGGGATCCGCGGCGTCCGAAGCGTATCCGCAGTCGGAGCCCGGAGAGCGCCGCCATGATTACGGCGGGGACGATATCGAATACCAGGAGGATGTGACGAAGGTCATCGCGGATTCCGCGGATTGGGATGCGCAGGCGACGGGACAGCTGGACGAGGATCCGGAAGAGGCGGAGGAGTATGGCCGCCAGGCGCAGGATGCGGAGCCGGAGGAAGAGGACGGTGAAGAACAGCTCTTTGCGTGGGGAGAGCAGACTGCCGGAGCGGCCCCTGCGCGGGAGCAGCAGCCGCAGGTCCGCGGAGCGTCCCAGGGGCAGGAGCGGCAGGAAGACGGGACCGAGCCGGAGCCCAGGCGTTCTGCGAAGCCGAACCGGCAGCAGGAGCGTCTTGCCACCCTTCTCTCCCAGGAATATGACGGGCAGATCAGTCTTGCCCTTCCCGACAGCCCGGAGGTGGAGAAGCAGATCACCGGCCAGATGAACATAGAGGATGTGCTGGCGGAGTGGGAGAAACGCAAGAAGGAGAACGAGGAGAAGCGCAGGCAGGAGACCCGGCAGTGGATGCTGCAGCATACGGGGCCGCTCCTGGACAGCTTCGATCAGAGCACCAAAGACGGCGTGCTGGAGAGGCTTCAGCGGGGAGAAGCTGTTGCGCCCGCCAAACCGGCACCGAAGAAGGGATATATGGACGAATCCGCTGATTCCGAGGCGGAGGAGCTGGAAGAGATCGACGAAGACGTCATGGAGGCGTTTGAAGCGAGTTACCGCCGGACGGGAAGACAGGGGACGCCGGATGTTTCGGCGCGCCCGGCTCCGGCCAATGCGGCGGCCCGGGCGGCGCTGGCCGCTCAGGGCGTGCTGGACGGCGTGACGGACAGCGCAGACGGGGCTGTGAAGAATGTCCCCGAGGCGGCGGGCGGTTCCGGAGAAGGAACGGGCGCTTCGCCGTCCGGGCAGGAAGCGCAGGGCGAAGGAAATCTTTCCGGAAAAGCGGAGAGCGCACAGACGGAAACGGCGTCTGCCCGGTCTTCGGAGGATGTCCGTCAGACGGCCCCGGAGGGAGAGAACGCGGGGACGGAAGAGGCGGCCGGAACTTTGAAGACAGCCTCGGAGGCGGAAATGGAAGATACTGTGGAGGCGACGGACACCGCAGAGGCGGCGGATGCCGCGGAAGCGGAGGGCACCGGAACAGCAGAGGATGCCGCAGAGGCGGGGAATGCCGGGACAGCAGAGGATACCGCAGAGGCGGGGAATGCCGGGACAGCAAAGGATACCGCAGAGGCGGGGAATGCCGGGACAGCAGAGGATGCCACAGGGGCGTCAGAAGCCGGAAGCGAAGAGGAGCAGCCTGAGGGCTCCGAGGAAGACGGCGGGGAAGAGAGCGGCTCCGAGGCGGGCGGCACACCGCGGGAAGATACCGCGGCCCTCAATATGCGGATCAGCGAACAGCAGCTGGAAGAGCATGTCCGCGCGATGACAAAAGAGGAGCGGGAGCTGTTCGCGCCCTATGTGCCCACCAAGGGAGCCATGCGGCAGCTGGTGAAGGCGCTGGATATGATCAGCCTTTCCGCCTATACGGGGAATATGATCATCACGGGCGCGCTGGGCTCGGATACGATGAAGCTGGCGCGGAACATCATCCGGGAGGTGCGGGCTTCCGACCAGAACTTCTCCGGCAAGATCGCCAAGATCAGCGGGGATGTGCTCAATACGAAGAAGCCGGAGTCGCTGATCGCCAGGATCCCCAACGGCGCGCTGATCGTGGAGAAGGCGGGGCTGATCTCCGACGAGGGCGCGAAGAATCTGGAGAAGGCGCTCAATCAGGAGCATACGGGCGTGATCGTTTTCCTTCTGGACACGAAGCGGGCGATCGCCAGCCTTTCCGAACGGTGCAGGACGCTGGTCAGCTTTTTCACGGCCCGGTTCGACATCGCCGCGCTGGACAGCAGCACGCTGGTGAAATACGGCTGTCAGTATGCTTATACAAAGGAATTTTCCATCGATGAGCTGGCGCGGCTGGCGCTGCATACGCGGATCGAAAACCTGCAGACCAGCGACCACGCGGTGACGGTGGATGAGGTGCGGGATATCGTGGACGAGGCCATCGATCATGCGGTGCACTTCTCGCCGAAGCACTTTTTCGATATCCTGCTGCACAAGCGGTATGATGAAGACGATATGATCGTTCTGCGGGAAAAGGATTTCATCTGAGACCGCGGGAGCTTTTTTCACGGCCCTGCGGACGGAAGAACGGGATCTGAGTGAACGGTGCGGAACCGCAGAAAATAAGAACGAAAGACTGAGGGAAACGGTATGGCAGGGAAGGGGAGCAGATACGGCGCGCTAAAGATCTCGGAGATGGACCGATACCTGTTCGCACAGGGGACGCATTACGAGATCTATGAAAAGCTCGGCGCGCATATGGCGCAGGAGGACGGCACGGTGGGCATGTCGTTCGCCGTCTGGGCGCCGCATGCCCGCGAAGTCCATGTAGTCGGCAGCTTCAATCAATGGAACGAAACGGCGCACCCCATGAAAAAGCTGGGGGAGGAAGGGATCTTCCAGACCTTTATTCCGGGCGTGGGTCTGGGCGAGATGTACAAATATCTCATCACCGCCGCGGACGGGAGAAAGCTTTATAAAGCGGACCCGTTTGCCAATCATGCTCAGAAGCGTCCGGGGAACGCGTCTGTGACGGCCGATCTCTCGAAGCTCCGCTGGTCGGACGGGAGATGGCTGGCCCGGAGAGCCGGAAAGGATCCGCTGAAGGAGCCGCTGGCGATCTATGAATGTCATATCGGATCGTGGATGAAGCATCCGGACGGCGGGGACGGCTTTTACAATTACCGGGAGTTCGCGGACCGGATCACCGCCTATCTGAAGGAGCTGCAGTATACGCATGTGGAGCTGATCGGCATCGCTGAGCATCCCTTTGACGGCTCCTGGGGCTATCAGGTGACCGGCTATTATGCGCCTACCTCCCGTTACGGGACGCCGGAGGATTTCGCATATCTGGTCAACACCCTGCACAACAACCGGATCGGCGTGATCCTGGACTGGGTACCGGCGCATTTCCCTAAGGACGATTACGGCCTGGCGGAATTCGACGGAGAGCCCCTTTACGAGCATCCAGATCCGCGCCTGGGCGAGCATCCCGACTGGGGGACCAAGATCTTCAACTATGGGAAGCCGGAGGTGAAAAATTTTCTCATCGCCAACGCGCTGTACTGGATCGACAAGTTCCATGTGGACGGCCTGCGCGTGGACGCGGTGGCCTCTATGCTTTATCTGGATTACGGCAAAAAGGACGGCCAGTGGGTGGCGAACAAATACGGCGGCAACAAGAACCTGGAGGCGATCGAGTTTTTCAAGCATTTCAATTCGGTGGTCCGGGGAAAATATCCCGGCGTCATGACGATCGCCGAGGAATCCACCGCCTGGCCGATGGTGACGGGCCCCTTAAAGGACGACGGCCTGTATTTCACCTTCAAGTGGAACATGGGGTGGATGCACGACTTCTGCGAGTATATGAAGCTGGACCCTTATTTCCGCAAGAACAGCCATTATTCGCTGACCTTTGCCATGTCCTACAATCAGTCGGAAAACTATATCCTTCCGCTGTCCCACGACGAGGTGGTGCATCTGAAGTGCTCCATGGTGAACAAGATGCCCGGCTATCATGTGGACAAATACGCGAATCTGCGTGTGGGTTATACTTATATGTTCGGCCATTCCGGCAAGAAGCTGCTCTTCATGGGGCAGGAATTCGGACAGGAGCGGGAATGGAGCGAGGCGAGGGAACTGGACTGGTTCCTTTTGCAGAACGGTCTGAATCGGGGCATGCTGGAGTACGTGAAGGAGCTGCTGGCCATGTACCGCAAATATCCCTGCATGTATGAGATCGATAACGACTGGCGGGGATTCCAGTGGGTGAACGCGGACGACGCGGACAGGAGCACCTACAGCTTCATCAGGAAATCGGAGAGCGGGAAAAAGAATCTGCTGTTCGTCCTGAATATGACGCCCGTGGCGCGGCCGGGATACTGTGTCGGCATACCTCTCCGGCGGAAATGCAGGCTGGTGCTCAACAGTGTGGAGAGCCGGTTCGGCGGGACCGGGGAAGCGCTGCCGGAGGAGCTGGCGGCGATCGCGGAACCGTGCGACGGACTCCCCTACAGGATCGTGTTCGATCTGCCCGCTTACGGAGCGGCTGTGTATACATTCTGAACCGCCGGAGGCGGGATCGGATCAGATGAATATAAAACCGGCTTTGCGTCCGCGTCATGCCGCGGATCAAAGCCGGTTTTCGTCGTCTTATGCATGTGAAACGGGATATGTGCGCGCGTCAGTCCTCTTCGCAGAGCAGCTTCTTTACGGCGTCCAGTTCCTCCGGAGAGGGATTCCCGGGCTTCCAGCCGATGGTCTGTCCGTCCGTCCGGTAACGGGGGATCAGGTGGATATGGAAATGGGGAACGGTCTGTCCGGCGGCCTCCCCGTTGTTCTGGACCAGATTGAATCCGTCGCAGCCCAGCTTTTCCTTCATCCGGACCGCCATCTTCCTCGCCAGCGCGAAGGCATCCCGGCACTGATCCTCCGGAAGCTCGAACAGGCAGGAATAATGTTCCTTCGGCAGTACCAGCGCATGGCCCTTTGCGGCGGGGCCAAGGTCCAGGATGACGCGGAACTGCGCATCCTCAAAAAGCGTCCGGGAAGGGATCTCCCCGTTCGCGATCCTGCAGAAAATACAATCTTCTTTTTTCATCGGAAACCTCTCTTTCTTCGGGGCAGGCGCGGAATGATGCCGAGAAAGAACGCCAGCAGGAATCCGCTCAAAAGGCCGCCCACATGGGCCGCATTGTTGACGCCGGGATTCGTGAAGCCGGCGTAGACTGACAGGGCGACGGCGAGCAGCGCGCGCCGCATGGAAATATGGGCGGCGGCCCCTTTTTTCACAAGGACAAGAAACAGCATGGCGCCCGTCAGACCGAATACCGCTCCGCTGGCGCCGATGGACGTGTAGTAGTTCTGTGTGGAAAGCTCATATGCCGCGGAAAGCAGATTGCCGCACACCGCCGACAGCAGATACAGGATCAGAGCCCGGGGCTTCCCCAGCGTCTTTTCCACGATCTCGCCGCAGAAATACAGCAGGAGCATATTGTTGAACAGATGCACGGCGTCCGCATGCAGAAAGGCGGCTGTGATCAGGCGGTAGTATTCGCCGCCGTACATCAGGTACAATACGCTGAAACAGCCCGCTTCTCCCATGGCTTTGCCCGCGGAAGGCGCCAGAAGTCCGACCACAAAAACAGCGGCGTTGACGGCGATCAGTCCAATGCTCATCAACGGAAGTCCCTTGGCGGCGGAAAGCGGTCCGCCTTCCCTTGTATTCCCACGGTAATCCATAGCCAAACCCCTGCATATATGCGGAAATCCTTCCGCCATACTGCGTTATCCGGTCACATTCCCGGGAACTTCAGAACCTGTTCCTTCTGAGTAAAAGGGTATCACTTTATCAGATCACTGTCAAGAAATCCGTATCGAAATCGTTCCCGCCCGAACTGGAGCAGATCGCCTTCCGCAAGCTCCGCCGTCTCATCGGGAGACAGCTTCCTGCCGTTCACCAGAGTGCCGTTGCGGGAATTCAGATCGCGGATGCAGAGGCCGCTGTCGGACGATTCAAACCGCGCGTGCAGGCGGCTGACGGAGCTGTCGGTCAAAAGAATGCCGGCCTTTCCCTTCAGCTTCCCGACGGTCACCGGAAGGGGCTCCAGGGGAAAGACGCGGTTCCCGCCTTCTTCCCGCAGGCAGGGCGTGCCGCGCAGCCCCCGGGAGCTGCTGTCGAGGTCGGCGAAATAGACGGTCTCTCCGTTTCCCATGAGGCCGCTCTGCTCCACATAGCTGTCCCATACCTGACGGGGCCATTCCTCCCGGCCTCCGGAGGACGGCGCGGCCGCGTTCTTTTTCTTTGGGGACCGTTTCCGCGTGAAAAGCTGTGGAAATCTCCGTTTTTTCCTGCCGGATTCCCCGGCGGGAACAGGCTCCTTTACCGGTTCCCGGGAGACGGCGGATTCGGGCAGAACGCGGTCCCAGTCGGTCACCCGGCCCGCCCAGCCGGACGGATCCGTGCGGGGCGCCGCCCGCGACTGCTCCTTTTCCAAAAACGGAAGAAAGGAGGAGAGAACGAAGTAGTCGGACTTGGACATTTTATAGAACTGATATGCGGCGTTGACGGCCGGTTCCTGTCCGTGGTCCACATTTTCCAGAAAAAAGTCCGCCAGCTTCGCATATCCGCACCCGGCGCCGTGATGCCCGGGATCGTAGCAGAAATACAGCTCCTCCGTTTCGATGTCCGCAAAAAGCGTATCCGTATCCAGCAAAAGCCCCTGCTCATCCATGAGATATTCGCTCAGGTCCTCCTGAATATCGGCGATGGCATGCACGATCCGGCCGAGCTCGTGCACATCCAGCTTTTTGGATTCGTAGAGCCGTTTTATGGGCTGCAGGGAAGAAATATCGTAGTACAGCCACACTTCTCCGTCCAGTTGTCTTTGGCTGCAGGGGAGCAGCTTCCCGATCCGGTTCCCCGTCATCATCCGGTATTCGTACCGGGCCGCCAGGTCGCCGCCCTGGCTTTTGATCACCATATAATTATGGTTCAGTTCCCGTTTGTAGAGTATGTCATCCATCCCGATCCCCCCATTCACGCAGTTTCCGAAGCCCCCTGATATAGGGCACGGGCTCCCGGACGGCGGCCCGCCAGGAAACGGACAGCTTCGGGATCCAGCTGCCGAACACGCGAAACGGCGTGTCCCGGAGCAGAGAAACCTTCACGCTGAGAGCGGAAACCTCTACGGTCCGCTGTTCGGGCCCGAAGCTGAGCGCCTGTCCGTCCAGCAGCTCGTCCAGCTGTTCTTCCACATAGGCTTCGTCCCGTTCCCGGAAAATGCTTCCGCGAAAGGCTGCCAGATAGGCGGCCTGCGTCAGAAAGCAGCCCTGATAGAGATAGCTGCACAGATAGACCAGAAGCAGGATCAGAATGGAAGCCAGAGGAAGCAGGACCGCCGCCTCCGTCGTCACATAACCGTCTCTGTTTTTCATCCTGTCAACTCCATGATCCAGATCAAAAGGTCTGCGGAAAGCAGAAAGGGGGCGAAGGGGATGCGGCTGTTCTTCCGGAGCTTTCCGAGCGCCAGCCCCGCGCCCGCGAAGATCGCGGCCAGCAGGCAGGACGTCAGCAGCACCGCCGCACCGGTGGATCGGTCCAGCAGCAGCCCCAGGATGATCACCATGCATCCGTCGCCGCGCCCGATCTTTCCCTCCGCGAGGAAGCTCAGTCCCCAGAGCAGGACGCCGGGCAGGAGGGCGAACAGGACGTCGTACCAGTCCCGGATCCCTTTCCACAGCTGCCAGGAGGTCAGGATGATGCCGCAGATCCCGCCTGCCAGCAGAATTTTTCCGTTGATTTCTTTTCGGGAGCAGTCCGTTATCGTACAGAACGTCCCGAACAAAGCCGCATAGATCAAATTTTCCCTCCTCATAAGTTTACCGATCCCGCCGTCCCGGCCTCAGCCGCATTTCGGGCAGGCGTGTCGGCCCGAGGATACGGCCTCGGACAGGGGAATGCAGTTTATCGTGCGCTTCAGACCGCTGCAGGTGACGGTGCTGTGATACCGTTCCCCGCTGTCGGTCACATATACGACCGCGCTGTTTCCGCCGCAGAGCTCGCACGCCCTGTAGCGGCGGCCGTTCTTATTCCGGGCGGTCTTCGCCTGCTCCCCGGACATCATCTGAACGGATGGGTTCAGATAGATGCACGCTCTGTCCCGGTGCCAGGCGGTCCCGGATTCCGTCACGTAGACCAGCTCCTCCCGTTCGCCGTTGCCGCTGCCCGCGCCTTCCTGCAGGTCGTAGCCGATCCATTTGTGCATGACGCAGCCGTTGACGAGAACGGCGGACGGAAAGGCGGCGATGGGAACCACCGCCTTAGCCCGCGTGATCTTTACCAGCCGAATATCGGGTTCGCCGGTCTCCTGTCCGTAGGCGAGAAGGGAGAGCTCCCGGCCGAGCTGGTGCTGCTTCCCCTCCTCCAGCGAGAAATCCCGGAACAGAAGGATCAGGGAGAGCAGGTTGATCATGGCGTACAAAAAAAGCGGCAGGGCGATGGCGGCCTCGACCGTCATATTCCCGGGAAGGGTCCAACAGGATGCCCGTTTTATCCCGTATCTGTTTCGGGGATATTTTGGAGAAAGATCAGAACCGGGAGCGCATTGAGGGTTCGCTTGATCTGTTGTTTTATGGTTTCTGTTCTTTGTTTTCATACGAAATAAAACGGACATCCGGTTCGGCCCTCCCCGCCGGATCATGCGCCGGGAACGGTCCGGACGCGGGCACGGTCCATCCACAGGTGCAGATCCCTGTCATGATTCATTCATAGGCATAGATCCTTTTGATCCGATAACTGCCGCCGAAGCGGCTGGTCACGGATATTTCTGCTTCCATGCCGTCGATCAGCCCGTCGATCCGAAAACCGGCGTTGCCTGCTGTTCTGCGGATATCGCTTTCCATCACGTCCATCAGTCCCATGACGGCATGTCCGGCGCCGTGACAGAACAGCAGCGCGCCCAGATATTCCCGGTAGGACCAGCCGGATTCCGGGGAATGATAGGAATTCAGGTGGCTTCGGTAGGTCAAAAGCTGGGAAAAGGGCGTGTTCCAGGAGGCGTCGCTTTTGACCAGGGGAACCTTGCCGCCGCGGAACAGAATGCGGATGTCCTTTACGCTTTCCGCATAGGCCCAGGAGAAGAGGATCACGAGCTCCGCCATCGGTTCGATCTCCGGCATCAGCAACAGGGATGCGATGAGAGAGGCCGCCTCCGCGGCCTGGGAACGCAGACCGCTGCCGAGCAGGAAGGCGATGTTCGAGGCCTCGCGGATCAGAAGGATCTCCCGGGCTGTTTTTTCGAGATTGGCCCGGTCCGAGGTTTCCTGCTGCAGAATATATTCCACCTCGTACGCCAGGGCGCTGTTCTCCTTTTCTTCGCCCAGGAAGCCGCATTTATCCAGGATATAGGCATACAGCAGGCCGTTGTCGGCCGCGCTGTCGGCGGGACGGGCCGGTTCCGTCAGCCCGGTTCCCCGGTTGAGGCTTCGGACGGAGGGGCGGGAGGCGCCCGGCAGAGAAGCGCCGGACAGCGCCATCCCCTGGGCCGCCGTGCCCAGAATGCCCTCGCTGCGCGTGGGGCGCACCGCGTCGGAGGGCGTTTCGGGAATCTGGCCGTCCCACTCTTCGTCGGTCAGCCTTTTCCGGGCGATGATCTCTTCTTTCATTGCAGCCTCCGCGCTGTCCCACTCCGCCTCCATGTCCCGTCCCTGCCAGCCCTCCAGCTGACGGCCGTCGGATAAAATGGATTCCGCGAGGGAAAGGCCGGAAATATCCTTCATATATTCCACGATGTGATATTTCAGGACCGCTCCGCCGTCATCCGATGCGACGCCAGCCCGCAGGAGCTGAACGCCGTCCGTGGAAAGCCCCGTGAGATCCCGCGCCAGGGGCACGGAAAATTCCTCCTGCGGCCGCAGATTTTTCTCCATATAGGAAAGGATCTGCTCCTCCGTGCGGTGAAAGGACGGGTCCGGCGTCCCGTAGGAGGTGTCGATGAAAAACAGCTCGTACTGCTCCAGCATCTCCCTGTGATATTGGGCCAGGGCGGAATCCAGCGCCATGTCGGCGCAGCACTCGATGTGCATGCGGATCGTGCCGATCCGCGCGCCCTCGATCACCGCCAGGATCAGAGAGAGCAGCACGCCGACGCTCAGCGCCAGATAGACCGTCATATACCCGTCCCGGTTCATAGCGTGTTGGCGCGGGAGGTGATCTTCTCAAAGACCGAGGAGACCAGTTCTTCGATCCTGCTGCGGAAGATCAGCACAAGGCCCACCGCCACCAGGATCAGCAGGACGACCTCTACGGTGCCGATCCCTTTCTTGTCCTGGAGCCGGGCGGCTGTCCGGCCGGCCAGGATGGCCGCGGCACACCGGATCCTGTTTTTCAGCGCGTTCAATTTTGTCATATTACCTCCGTTCCGCCGCCGTTTTGCGGGCGGCATAAGCATGTGTGTTCCGTTCCTGCCCGGGTAGGGAAGGACGGACCGTGCAGGCGGTCAGATCCCGCCGAAGGAAAAGCAGGCGGGGACCATGACGAGGATCATCACGACCACCAGCATCATGAGCATGGGGATCAGGAGCCGGGTCTGCGCCTCTTCCCCGCGCTTTCGCGCATAGGCCTTGCGGTCTTCAAAGGCCTGTACGGCCTCCTGCCTCAGCGCCTGCAGCAGGCCGCCGGTGCCCTTCCGCACATTCTGCGCCAATAGGGATGCGCATTTTTTGTACTGCGGCAGGCCGCAGCGGGTCCCGAAATTCTCGTAGGCGGTCAGCTCCCCGGTGCCGCTCTCCATTTCCCGCACCGTGCGGAGCACTTCTTCGTAGACCGGGAGCGCGTCCTCCCCTTCGGCCTCCCGCGCCAGCTTCGCAAACACCATGCGGAGCGGCATCCCGGTTCCGGCCAGGAGGGCCAGACGGAGGAGAAAGGACGGGTATTCCAGCGCCAGCGTTTCCCGCCGTTCCTCCCCCTTGCGGGACAGATCCCGGTCAAAGGCTGCGGAGAGCGCCGCGCACCCGGCGAGCGTCAGGAAGGCGATGAGAGGGCCGTAGGACGGCCGCACCGGCTTCCAGGAAAGAGCCTTCTGGTCGAAGGTGTCCGGAAGCGGGAAAGCTTCCGTTTCCGGCTGGGCTTCGGCCTCCAGAAGCCTGCGGCCGGTTTCCCGGTAAAGGCGGGAGAGCATGTCCTGTCCGGCCGGGACCACGCGGACCGGATATGTCAGGATCTGCTGCTCCCCGCCGCAAGTGAGGACGGCGCTCAGCTCCACCAGCTCGCCTTCCTCCGGCAGGAGGTCGTTATAGACGCTGCCTGAGCCGTCCAGGATGTCATAACGGCTGCTTTCGAAGCGGACCTCCACCAGGCCGTCCTGCAAGGTTTCCGGGAACGAGATGCTTCGGTCGACGGCGTCCGCCTGCCAGCCCTCCCGGTTCATCCATGCGTCGAGCTCCTCTGCCGCCGCGTCCAGGAGCGCGCGCTGGCTGTCGGCGGACAGCTTCTGAGCGGGGATCTGCAGGCGGATCGTCCCCAGATCCTCCCCGCCTGCCGTCACGTCCATTTCGTAGAGCGCGCTGCCCGCACCGCTTTCCGGTCTCTGCAGCGCCGAGACGGTATCGTCCCGATGGGAGCGGGAATCCAGGGCCAGCAGCGCCGAGAGCCCCATTCCCGCGAGGAAAACAGCCAGCAGCTTTTCCTTTTTGCGGATCATATATTCCCGATAGACCCGTTCCGCCTTTGCCTCTCCGTAGATGCTTTGCAGCACCGCCAGCCGGGGATCGCGGCGGCTGCGGTCCCGGGGACGGAATCTGTCCTGCAGGACCTGTATCCGCTCCGCGATGCGGCAGAGGGGCCCGTGCCGCGCCTTCGGGGGAGCGCCGGATGTTTTTCGCTTCATGTGTGCCTCCTTTTTTCGGGACTGTACCCGTTCCCGCGCTACAGCCGGATGTCCATGATCTTTTCCGACAGGAACAGCGCCGCCAGATAGAGGAGCAGACACGCCGTCATGATGCAGATGCCGGGCGTATTGTAGTAGAGGACGTCGAAAAAGCCCTTTGAGGAGATCTGCATATAGCCGAACAGCAGGAACGGGATCAGGTTCATGACCTTTTGCTCGTATTTGCGGGCCGAGAGCATCGTGCGGATCTCGCGCTCCACCTCCATCCGCTGGCCGGTCAGCTCCGCCGTCCGGGAGATGATCTCCCGCAGATTGCCGCCCAGATGCTTGGCGGCCGAGAAGCATTCCGCAAAATCGCGGATCTCCTCTATGTGGCTGCGCGCGCCGAGGCTGGAGAGGATCTGCTCCAGGGGCACCCGGTTTTTCAGCCCCTTGCGCAGGAGAGCGAGCTCCAGCGCCATTTCGCACCGCGGTCCGTGGAGCGTGCGGATCTCCGACTCCGCTTCGAGAAACGCGTTCTCGATGGAATATCCTGCCTGCAGATTGGCGCTGACGGACAGGATCGTATCCTTGAACTGCAGGGCGAGCCGCTCCTTTCTGGCATCGCGCCTGCCGCGTCTGTCCCGGTAAAGGATCCATGCCGCCGCGGCGGGCAGGGAGAGCATGCCCAGCCAGGACCGGTAAAACATGTAGGAAAAGGCGCCGGTGAGCAGCAGACTTTTCCCGAGGCACAGAAGACATTCTCCGGGTGAGAGGCGGTAACGGTCATAATCCGTCCGGGCGCCGCTGTCCCAGTCCGGCGGCTTCCAGCTTTTCCGCATGGAACAGTTCTCCTTTCTTTTTCAGAGAGCCGCTGACCCGGTCTCTGGTGCTGTCCGCGTCCTCCTCAAAGGTGTAGAGCGTACCGGTGAGGATCCCGCGGGCGTTGTCGTATCCGAGGATCTCCGTGATCTCCAGCACTTTTCTGGTTTTGTCCCGCATGCGGCCCAGATGGACCAGGATATCGACCCCGGAGGCGATCTGGCGCTGAATGGCGGACAGCGGGATGTCCATGCCCATCAGCAGCATGGTCTCCATGCGCAGCAGCATGTCCGCCGCGCTGTTGCCGTGTCCCGTGGACATGCTGCCTGCGTGGCCCGAGTTGTAGGCGGTCAGCAGCTCGCAGATCTCCGCCCCGCGAACCTCGCCGACAATGATCCGGTCAGGGCGCATCCGCAGGGAAGAGCGGATCAGGTCCCGGATCGTGACGGGGACGCAGCCCTCGATATTGGCGTTCCGCGTTTCCAGAGAGACCAGATTCTGCGCGTATTTCAGCTGGAGCTCTGCGCTGTCCTCGATGGTGATGATCCGCTCCTCCGGGGGGATGGCCTGGGACAGCGCGTTCAGGAAGGTGGTCTTGCCGCTGCCCGTGCCGCCGCTGATGAAGATGTTGTAGCGGCACCGTACCAGAAGCTCCAGAAAACGCCTGCATTCTTCGTTCAGGGATCCCAGCGCCACCAGCCGGTCCAGCGTCATGCCCTCCTCCGGGAAACGGCGGATCGTCAGGATGGGACCGTTCAGGGCCACCGGCGCCAGCACGATATTGACCCGGGAACCGTCCGCCAGACGGGCGTCCAGGATCGGGGACGCTTCGTTCACCACCCGGTTGCACCCGGCGGCGATCTGCTGGATCACGTCCATCAGCCGCTCGCGGCTCTCAAAATGCCCTTCCCAGCGCATCAGCCGTCCGTTCTTTTCGAGGAAGATCCTATCCGGCCCGTTTACCATGATCTCCGTGATCTCCGGGTCCGACAGCAGCGGCTGCAGCATGTCCAGCCCCCGGATGGAATCGAACAGCTCTCTGCCGAGCCTGCGCCGGTCCGCCACGTCCAGCCTCCCCGCGCAGCCCTCCGCGCGCAGGGTCTCGTCGATGATGTGTCTGACCTGTTCATCAGAAAAATCCTGTCCGCAGTCCAGACGGGCCATGATAGTCCGTTTTAGCGCCGTCCGAAGCGCCGCATATTCCTTTGGATTCATGATCGTTCAGTACGCTTTCCATAAAATGCGCCAGTTCGCAGGCGGTCATATGGTTCAGGTCGCCGGGGAGCTTCTGAAAGACGGGAAGGGAGAGCAGCCGGGTCTTCTCCGGTACCTCCGGACAGTCCGTCTTTTCCAGAAGGAGCCGATACTGCTCCAGCTTGGCCTGTGCGAAGCGGTCCTCTTTCACGATGGTATAGACGGTCTGGCACAGGCGCAGGATCTCAAACAGCCCCTGCACGCCGTCCGACAGATCCAGGATCACGCGGGAGTAACGGCTGGTCTGCAGCACCTCCAGCAGACGCATCCATTCCTCCTGTCCCGTCCGAAAGACATCGAAGCTGGAGAAAGCCGGAGGCAGCAGGTCCATGCCGTTTACGGTCTCCGTCATCTGGTACAGCCGGGAAAGGAGCGCGTCGGCGGGCTCGTCCAGGTGATAGAGCAGGTCGGAAAGATCCGTGTCGAACTGCCGCCCCAGCATCGCAGAGAGGCCGGAACAGCTTTCGAAGTTCAGGTACAGCACTCGCTCCTTCCTGGCCAGCAGCTGCCCGGCCGTAAAGGCGAGCGTGGTCTGCAGGCACCGTCCCACCGGTGTGTAGAAGCCCAGAAAAACGCAGGCCGGGCGTCCCGCCGCCGCGGCCGGAAGAAACGGGATGCTTCCGGCGCTGGCCGCTTCCTCCATGATCCGTTTTGTGATGCGGGAAACGGAAGAATATTTGCTGATCCCTGGGAAGTCCGCGCCGACGGGGCCGCCGTTTTCCAGAAGGATCAGGATCCGGGACACGGGCCAGTCCGCCATTTCGGGGCAGAAGGCGGACTGCGCGGTCACCAGCAGCTGCAGAGGGGCCTGGGCCAGGCTTTCCCGCAGCCGTTCCACGCTCGTGAAGGTGAGGATCTCAAAAGGAAAATCCTCCTTCCGGCTGAGCGCGTCCATCAGGCGATAGGCATACTCCTGCTCGGGGTCGCAGATCGCCAATCTGTTTCTTTTCAAAAGATAGCCTCCTGAGATTGATAAAAAAAGAATGGAGAAAACAGATCCTGAGAGCGGCGGAAAAGCATTCTGTGAAGAGCCCGCTGTCAGGAATGAGATCCGCCGGCCAGCTGCCGGGGATACGGATCAGCGTCCCGCCGTCCGTGGGGGCTGATCGATGATAAGCCGAATTATAGACGCCGCAAAACGGTTTGTCCAGAGGAACCGCCGAAAAAAGATTATTTTTGGAGGACCTCCACAAAGCGGTTCCGAAATTTTTGTGACAGAGTATTTTATGGATGCAGTTCAGAGCAGGAAATAAAAATGAACGCCATAGAGCAGGGCGATGCCGGGGAGGCCGAGCGCGCCGGAGGTCAGGAGGCTGAGCGGATTGATCCCCACGCCTTCCCCGAGTCCGCGGCTGGTCAGCAGGGAATTGATCAGAAAGATGGCGATCATGCCGAAGACGGCCCGGAGCATGAAATTGAGGATTTTTTCGATGCGGTTGTTCATGTTGGACCGATGCCTGTACGCTTTTTAAAACCATATGCGCCCCGCGGAAAGGATATGACGGCGCACATGTATATTTTTTCCAGCGCCGCCTATACTTTAATAAAGAACGAGAAAGGGGAACGCGTATGCTCTCGGTTTTCAGCGTCCGCCGCCGTCCCGCGCAGGACGATAAGAAACTGAATTATGAGGACAGCCTGCGGCGGGATCTGCTGCTCGCAAAATGGGAGCTGGACAATGCGTATGCGGGCTTTGATTACGTCACGGATCCCGATCTGGTGGACTGTTATATCTATCAGCTCAATGCCGCGATGAAACGTTACGAATATCTGCTCGGGAAATTTTCCGAACTGCAGAAGGAGATCCTGCCCGCGGACGACGAACGGCTGCCGCAGCAGCAGCTTTCCTGCGAAACGGCCCTGCAGCCGATGCTGTAAGCGCCGCCTACTGCCCGGCCTCGCAGACCTCGTCCAGCAGCTTCACGATGGTGTCGATGGCGTTGGTCTGCTGGCTGCCGCGCATGGCGGAGATGTAGGTCTGGCGGGAGCAGTAGAGCTCCTGCACCTTTTCGGTCAGCAGGGCGGGCGAAAGGTAATCCTCGTCGATCACCACGGAAAAGCCCTGCGCCTCGAAGGAGCGGGCGTTCAGGATCTGATCGCCCCTGCTGGAGCCTGCCGGAAGCGGGATCAGAAGATTGGGCTTCTTCAGGGCGAGGAGCTCGCAGATCGCGTTGGCGCCCGCCCGGGAGACGACGACATCCGCCATGGCGAA
>CANRMT010000033.1 GCA_947631815.1 uncultured Eisenbergiella sp. | reverse complement strand
AAAATAGATGGATGCAGGGTCTGTTGGTTTATAGGGATTTCACAAATAATTCACAGATTTTTAGCACTCACCTCTTGACAGTGCTAATAATGCGTGTTATAGTACGGATAGAACGAAGGAACAAAGGAAAACGGAAACGGTCGGCCGGTGAAGACGAGATGAGAGGGCTGACGACAGACAAAATTTTCCAGGTGCGAATTCGTTGAAACGGGAGATAATAACAGTACGAATAGAAGCGAAAGGAGCGAGGACTTATGTTGATGCCGAGTATTTTAGGAGAAAATTTCTGGGATGGGTTTATGGGCTACCCCTTCAGGAGCGATGAAGTGAACGGCCTGATGAATACCGATGTCAGGGATACCGATCAGGGCTATGAGGTGACGATCGATATACCGGGTGTCGACAAGGAAAACGTGAAGGCCGAGCTGAAAGACGGCTACCTGACCGTGGAGGCTGTCACCGAGGATAAGAGCGAGAAGGCTGAGGAGGGACGTTATATCCGCCGGGAACGCTATTACGGGAGCTGCAGCAGGAGCTTTTATGTGGGCGAGGATGTGACGCAGGAGGATATCCGGGCGAAGTTCGAAGACGGCACGCTGAAGCTGCTGATCCCGAAGAAGGAAGCGAAGCCTGTCGCGGAGAAGAAGAAATATATCGCGATCGAATGATGCGGGCGAATGACGGGACGTCCGTCCGCGGGATGACGCGGACGGAACAGGCAGGATAAAACAGAGAGAGCAAAACAGGGAGAGGAGGAACCTGATATGTTGATGCCGAGTGTTTTAGGAAGAGATCTGTTCGATGACTTTTTTGGATTTCCGTTTTTTGACGATAAAGAGCTGAAGCATACGGAGAAGAAGCTTTACGGCCGCAAGGGCAAGAACCTGATGAAGACCGACGTGCGGGAGACCGAGGACAGCTACATTCTGGAGATGGATCTGCCCGGATTTAAGAAGGATGAGGTCTCGGTGGCTCTGGAGGACGGCTATCTGACCGTCAGCGCGGCCAAGGGGCTGGAGCAGGATGAAAAAGAGAAGAAGACCGGCGCCTATATCCGCCGGGAGCGGTACGCGGGCGCTTGCCAGAGGAGCTTCTATGTGGGCGAGGATGTGGAGCAGGAAGGGATCCGCGCGAAATTTGACCGCGGCATCCTGACCCTCACGGTCCCCAAGCTGGCGGAGAAACCAGCCGTGGAAGAGAAAAAGCTCATTTCCATAGAAGGATAAAGCGCAGCAGCGGACAGAAAGACTGCCGCCGTCCGGATACGATGCCGGACGGCGGCTTTTTTCGCTTTATGAGACGCCCGCCGTCTGCGGAGGATGCCAAAGAAGGGACCGTCCGGCGTGGGATCCCGAAAACATCTTAACAGATCCGGAGATTGATGGTAGAATAGCTTCAAACGGAGGAAAGCGGGATCGGATCCGCGAAACAGGGGAGAGCTATGCTGCCAGAAGAATTTACGGAACGGATGCGGGATATGCTGGGAGAGGAGTATCCGGCCTTTATAAAAAGCTATGAGGAAAGCGCGGTGCGCTCTCTGCGGTTCAATCCGCTGAAGGGAGAGCGGGAGGATTTTTTGGAGAAAAGTCCTTTTGTGCTCAGCCCGGTGCTCTGGGAAAAGAACGGATTTTATTTTCGGGAGGAGGACCGGCCCGGGAGGCATCCCTGGCATGAGGCCGGCGTCTATTATATTCAGGAGGCCAGCGCCATGGCCCCCGCCGCTTTTCTGGATGTGAAGCCGGGAGAGAGAGTGCTGGATCTTTGCGCCGCGCCGGGCGGCAAAAGCGCGCAGCTTGGAGCGGCCCTGCGCGGAGAAGGCGTATTGGTCTGCAATGAGATCCATTCCGTCAGGGTGAAGACGCTTTCCGAGAATATAGAACGGATGGGGCTCCCCAATGCGGTGGTGACGAATGAACCGCCCGGGCGGCTGGCGGAACGGTTTGCGTCATGGTTCGATGCCGTTCTGGTGGACGCTCCCTGCTCCGGGGAAGGGATGTTCCGCAGAAAAGAGGAAGCCGTAACGGAATGGAGCGGTCAGAATGTGGAAATGTGTGCGGCACGGCAGGATGAGATCCTGGATGAAGCGGCGAAAATGCTGGCGCCGGGCGGACGGCTGGTCTACTCCACCTGTACCTTCGCGCCGCAGGAGGACGAGGGCAGCGTCAGCCGGTTCCTTTCCCGGCATCCGGATTTTTTCCTGGAAGAGACGAAGAAATGGCCGGGCATGGAGAACGGAAGGCGGGAATGGGCGGACTGGGGCTCCGCAAAACAGGCATGCGGCGGGTCGGCCTGCGGTACTGCGCGGTATCCGCTGGAAAAAACCGTTCGGCTCTGGCCGCACAGGCTGGCAGGAGAGGGGCATTTCGCCGCATTGATGCGGCGGGAAGGCGGACCGGGACGCACAAGAGGGGAAAATCCGTTTGACGGGGCAAAGCTGTCTGACGGGGAAAATCTGTTTGGCGTGAAAAATCTGTCTGGCGGGAGCGATCCGTCCGATGGGAAGAATCCGTTCGATAGGAGAAATCCGTTTGGCGGAAAAAATCTGCCGGACAGGAAAAAATCGTCCCAGATAAAGGAGGCGGCAAAGGTCTGGGAGCAGTTTGCCGGGCAGGAGCTGAAGGTCCGCCTGTCCGAGGAATTCCGGCTTTACGGGGAACAGCTGTATCTGACGCCTCCGGGCCTTCCTTCTCTTGACGGGCTTCGGGTGCCGCGGCCCGGACTGCATCTGGGAAGCGTCAAAAAGGATCGCTTTGAACCGTCCCACGCGCTGGCGCTGGCCCTGTCGCCCGGGCAGGTCAGGCGGGTTTATCCGCTGCCGGACGAGGGCGCGGCGAAGGACTGGATCGCCGGTCTGGCGCTCCCGGCGGACGGGGAGAAGGGCTGGTATCTGGTCACTGTGGACGGATACGGACTCGGCTGGGGCAAGCTGGCCGGAGGCATTTTGAAAAATCATTATCCAAAAGGGCTTCGGAAAAATCTGTGAGCGTCCTCCCAAAAACAGAAGAACGCCGGGAGCGCCGGCCGGGGAGCGGAAAGGATGTTTTGTCAAACATTTGGCATTTTAAGTGTTTCCAGATCGGCCGAATTATGGTA
This sequence comes from uncultured Eisenbergiella sp., assembly GCA_947631815.1. Taxonomy (GTDB): domain Bacteria; phylum Bacillota; class Clostridia; order Lachnospirales; family Lachnospiraceae; genus Gallintestinimicrobium. The sequence continues at coordinate 21,194 of CANRMT010000033.1, read as the reverse complement.
ATATTTAAGATAGTGGAGTGCGGGATACAGGAATACCGGCTTCGGCTCATACGCTTTGCTTTACGGAACCGCCGCTTGACCGGCGGATGGAGAGAACACATGAAAAAGGGAAGATTTGCGGGCGCATTTTGCACTTGTTTTCTGGCTGTCATGGCGGCGGGGTGCGGCGCGGTTTCCAGCGAAAATACGGATCAGGGCATGCAGCTCATTGAACAGATGGATTATGAGGGCGCGCTGGCCAGCTTTGACGCTGCTGTGGCGGCCCATGAGGATATGCAGCTGATCTGCCGCGGACAGGGTCTGGCCTATATGGGCCTGACGGATTATGAGAATGCCGTTCAGAGTCTGGAAACGGCGCTGAGCTACAGCGGCCCGGGAATAGAACAGCTGGATTTTGACATAAACTATTATCTGGCGAACGCTTACTATAAGAGCGGAGATATCAACAAGGCCGTGGGCGTGTACAAGGCGGTCACGGATCTGCGCCCCGAGGAAAAGACGGCCTGGTATCTGAAGGGCACGCTGGAGCTCGAATTGGGGATGACGGAGGCGGCGCAGGCCGATTTTGACAGAGCGATCGGTGTGGACAGCAAGGATTACGACCTGTATGTGGATATTTATCGCAGCTGCAGCAAGTTCGGGCAGGAGGAAATGGGCGCCGCCTATCTGCAGACCGTTCTGCAGGATGAGAACGCAAGGCTTTCCGATTACAATAAGGGAAGAATGAATTTTTACATGGGCAATTATGAGGCCGCCCGGCTCGCCCTGGAGAGCGCCAAGGAGACGGGAGGCGCGGAGGCGGCATCCCTGCTCGGGCAGACCTATGAGCAGCTGGGGGACTACAATTATGCGGCCAGCGTGTACAGCAACTATCTGGAGACCAAGCAGCCGGACGCATCCATCTACAATCAGCTGGGGATCTGTCGGCTGAAGGTGGGAGATTATCAGGGAGCGCTGGAGGCCTTTCAGGCTGGATTGGCCATCGAGGGCAATACGATGACGCAGGCCCTGCGCTTCAATGAGATCGCGGCCTATGAGCATCTGGGGCAGTTCTCTCAGGCCCGGGTGGCTATGGAACAGTATCTGCGGCTGTATCCGGATGATGAGAAGGCCCAGCAGGAATATATTTTTCTGCAGACCAGATAAACGGGCGGTTTTCCGAAAGTAGAGACGGGCCGGGCGGAAAGGCCGGGCAGAGAGCCGAAAGAAGACCGGAAAGAAAGAACAGCGGAAAAGATTGACAGAAGATTTTAACGAAAAAGATCGGGAGGTGCCTGTCGGATGTGCGAAGGCGGGATCGTCGGAGAGACGAATACGGATCATAGAAAAAAGATCTGTCCGCGGATGTTTCCCGCGGCCGGAAGAAACGGTGCTTTCCGGAGAAGAGCGGCGGTGCTTTTTGCGGCGGTGCTTTTTCTTCTCCTGCTGAAGCCGGAGACGGTATATGCGGCGGAAGCTGTCGGGGAATATGCGGTAACGGACGTCTGCATGGCGATGGCGGCCGTGCAGCCCGCGAGGGTCCGTTCGGGCCCGGCTGTCTCCTGCCCGGTGCTGGGGATGCTGGAGGCCGGACATGCGGTGAACGTGTGCGGCCGGACGGATGCGGGCTGGTATCAGATCGTTTACGGAAACGGGATCGCCTATGTGAACGGCAAGCTGTTGATGGAGGTTCCGGTGGATGCGGACATGCTGACGGCGTTAGCGCAGCAGGCTGTTTTTGTGAAGCAGCTGACGGCGGCACAGACGCCCGAAATGCAGCAGCAGGCAGCGGCACAGGCGCAGGCATTGGCCCAGCAGCAGGCGGCACAGGCGCAGCAGCAGGCGGCGTCGCAGGCCCAGGCATTGGCGCAGCAGCAGGCGGCGTCGCAGGCCCAGGCACTGGCAGCGCAGCAGGCGGCCGCGGCGGGTCAGCTCCCGGGGAGCGGCAACGTGATCTTTGTGGGAGATTCCCGGACCGGACAGATGGGCAATGCCGTGGGCGGCAGTGCCATGTGGCCGGGGACCGTTTTCGTCTCCTGCTACGGGGGCGGGGCGGAATGGCTTTCCTCCGTGCAGGCGAAGCAGGATATCGATCGGTTCGTGACCCCGGGTTCCGTCATCATCCTCAATTACGGCGTCAACGATCTTTCCAGACACAACGATTACATCTCTGTCATCAACCGCTACAGCGCGGACTGGCGTTCCAGGGGGGCGTCTGTGTTCTTCGCGTCCGTGGGACCGGTGGCGGAGGACAATATATACGGCAAGCGCAATTGGGCGGTGGAATATTTTAACGATCAGCTGAACGGCAGGCTGGAAGGGGCCGTCGGCCGGATCGATCTGTACAGCTATCTGAAGCTCGCCGGATATCAGACCGCATACGACGGCATTCACTATACGGCCGATACCTACGCGAGAATGTTTCAGTTCCTGATGCAGAGTGTGGGAAGAGGATGATCGGGGATGAAAACGCGCTATGACAATATTCAGGTGCTGCGGGTTCTGGCATGTCTGGGCGTGTTTGGCACACACCTGGCGCCCCGGATCGGGGCGAAGGGCGGCCTGTACGCGGTCATGAACTTCGGCGCGTCGGGCGTCTACCTCTTCTTTATGATCAGCGGATTTCTGGCCTGCGGCGCCCCTGAGCTGACGGGGCGGCCCTGCCTGCGCGGGACGCTGGTCTATTACATCCGGAGGCTGTGCCGGGTGCTCCCCCTGTATTACGTGCTGATCCTCTGGCAAATGGTTCTGCACACTTTTGTGCTCCGAGATGTGGCGCCGGACCCCGGCGGGCTTTACTGGGTCCGGTATTTTTTTGTGACCAGCGCGTTCATTCCCGCGCCGAACGATTTCTGGGGCAACCTGGGAGCGACATGGACCGTCGGTCTGTTCGTGGTCTTCTATCTTTGCGCGCCGGTCCTGGTCCGTCTGGCGGGCGGCAGCGTCAGGCGCAGCCTGTGCCTGTATCTGGCGGCGCTGGCCCTGCGCTATGTCTGGGCCGGGCTGGGACTTGTGGACTGGATGATGTTCTTTTATTATCTGCACTATTTTTTGCTCGGCGTGCTGCTGAAAAGTCTGGCGGAGAAAAAAAGCCCCAAAGAAGGCGCCGTATATCTGGCGCTGCTGTCTCTGTCCGTGCGCCTCGTCCTGCTCCTGCTGGGGCAAGAGGTGGATTTTTTCTGGCAGCTGTCCTGCCTGTACGGCATAGTGCTGCTGGTCACCCTCCCGTTTTCCTGGGGAAGCCGTGCCGGGTCCCGGATCCACAGGGCGTTCAAAGCGCTGGATGCGCATTCCTACGGGATCTATCTGATCCATGCGGCGGTGATGGAGGCGGTCTTTGTCCTGCAGGCGCATTTGGCGCTTCCGATAGCGGCCGTGATCTTCCTCTCCGTTTTCCTGACGGGCGCGGGCGCATGGACCGCCAGACGCCTGATCGAGCTTCCGGCGGAAAAATGGGGAAGAAAGCTTGTGGCAGGGATCAGAATATGATACATTGTTAGGGAAAAGAAAAAAGGAGAGCCCATATGATCGACACATTGATTCAGAAAATTCAGGAAACCGGATCTCCCATCGTGGTGGGGCTGGATCCGATGCTGAAGTTCATCCCGGAGCATATCCTGCGCGCGGCGTTTGAACAGTACGGAGAGACGCTGCAAGGAGCCGCGGAAGCGGTATGGCAGTATAATAAAGGGATCGTGGACGCCGTCTGCGATCTGGTTCCCGCGGTGAAGCCGCAGATCGCCATGTACGAGCAGTTCGGCATAGACGGCCTGGCCGCCTTTCAGAAAACGGCGGATTACTGTAAGGAAAAGGGACTTGTGGTCATCGGCGATATCAAGCGCGGCGATATCGGCTCCACCTCGGAGGCCTATGCCGCCGCCCATCTGGGGAAGGTGAATGTGGGGACCCATCGGTATGCGGCCTTTGACGAGGATTTCGCCACGGTGAATCCCTATATGGGCGCTGACAGCGTGAAGCCGTTCCTGAAGGTATGTCAGGAGGAAAACAAGGGAATCTTTGTGCTGGTCAAAACGTCCAATCCCAGCAGCGGAGAATTCCAGGACCGGCTGATCGGCGGCCGTCCGCTGTATGAGCTGGTGGGCGAGAAGGTGGCGGAATGGGGCGCTTCCTGTATGGGAAGCAGCTATAGCCAGGTCGGCGCCGTGGTGGGCGCCACATACCCGGAGCAGGGGAAGATCCTGCGCAGGATCATGCCGAAGGCGTACATTCTCGTGCCGGGATACGGCGCACAGGGCGGAAAAGGGGCGGATCTGGTCCACTTTTTCAATGACGACGGTCTGGGCGCGATCATCAATTCCTCCAGGGGGATCATCGCGGCCTGGCAGCAGGAAAAGTATGCGGCATTCGGCGCGGCCCGCTATGCAGAGGCGTCCAGACAGGCCGTGCTGGATATGCGGGAGGACATCGCGCAGGCGCTGGCGAACCGGTGAGGCGGAAGACGTCTGCGGCGGCAGAGCAGTGAAGAGATGCGAAGACCGTCCGGCTGGCCGATAGTCCGGGACGGATGAAATAGGGGCCGTCGATCGGGTGGCGCGGAGGAGAAGATGGAAGAATATAAACAGGAATTCATTGAGTTCATGGTGGACAGCAATGTGCTGAGGTTCGGCGAGTTCACCCTGAAGAGCGGACGGAAATCCCCGTTTTTCATGAATGCGGGGGCTTACGTGACCGGCGCTCAGCTGGAGCGGCTGGGCGAGTATTATGCGAGGGCCATTCATGATGTCTACGGGCTGGACTTCGACGTGCTGTTCGGGCCCGCCTACAAGGGGATCCCCCTGGCCGTGGCCACGGTCATGGCGATCAGCCGCCTGTACGGGAAGGAGGTCCGCTACTGCGCCAACCGCAAGGAGGTCAAGGACCACGGCGATACGGGCATTCTGCTGGGAAGCGCTCTGAAAGACGGAGACCGGGTCATTATCATCGAGGACGTGACCACCTCCGGCAAGTCCATAGAGGAGACGTTTCCGATCTTGAAGGCCCAGGCGGATGTGCAGATCGTGGGGCTGATCGTTTCCCTGAACCGCATGGAGCGGGGGCTGGAAACGACGAAGAGCGCCCTGGATGAGATCCGGGAAAAGTACGGCTTCGGCACCGGCGCCATCGTGACCATGGCGGAGGTGACGGAATATCTGTATAACCGCCCCTATAAGGGGAAGGTGCTGATCGACGATGCGCTGAAGGCGGCGCTCGACGCCTATTATGAGCAGTACGGCGTGAAGGCAGAGTGAGCGGACAGCAGCGTGATGGGAAGGCGAACGCCGCAGGGGCCGGGGAAAGGCCGTGAAACGGCGTCTGGCGGCCGGAGCGGATCCGGCAGGATCTCGACGGCGGAGACAGACCGGCGGGATACGGAGCCGGAAATATAGATAAGAAAGGCGGAAACGGGATATGGAAGAGAAGACATGGAAAGTGATGGGCGGCAGCGGCGCGCTGAATATCGCGGTAGGGGTGACCGTTCTGGTGATCGGGATCGTCAGCGGCGTGCTGCTCATCGTCAGCGGCGCGAAGCTGCTGGCGCGCAGGAGCAAGATCTTATTCTGAGGTCGGACCCGCGGCCGATGCCCGGCGGCGGGATAAAAGGATGAGAAAATGGCTTATAAAGGGTATATCTTTACCGACAGGGCGGAGTCAAAAAAGGGGATCATGTCGGCTTTTTTTGGCGCGCTGTCCCTGATCTCCCTGATCCTGGCGGTATATCTGGTGTATGTCAATGAGGGAGAGGCCGCTGTCCGATACGGAGTGGTCGGCTTTTTGTGCCTTGTCTTCGCCGCGGCGGGGATGACGCTGGGGATCCTGGCCAAAATGGAGGAGGACCGGTTTTATCTGTTCGCATGGATCGGCATCGTGCTGAACGGTCTGACCCTGGCGGGGATCCTGGGCATTTTATATGTGGGAGCATATGGGATATGACGATGATGAAAGAACGTTTTGAATTGGCAGCGGCGCGCGTGGAGGAGATCTCGCAGCAGGCGGAGACAGACGAAAGATTTCAACCGTTTTTTACGGAGAATGCAGAATATCTTGCAGTCATGGCTGGGGAATACCGGTGGGTCGCCGAGGGCAGCCTGAAAAAGGCTTCGCTGTCGGAGCTGCAGCGCCACAATGAGATCTGCTTCATCGATCTTCTCGGGAAAAGCTATGATACCAGCTATGCCAATCCGGCCTGGGCCGTGAAAAAGCTGGGAAAGGAATACGGACGTCTGCTCAGCGCCGTCAGCGCGGAGCTGCGCAGCCTTCCTGCCTACGTATATGAGCAGGATCTGGAGGCCGTCGTGATCCGCATGGAGCTGTTCCTGGAGATCTACAGCGCCTTTGTCTGTGCCTGGCAGGAGGAGAAGGGGATCCCTTCGTACGATTCCGTAAAAGATATCTTTTACTGGTTCGCCAGCGACTATATGGAGCTGATCGCCAGGGATTCCGTCGCCAGCAGTGTGGACTGGGAGGAGAGCTTTGCGGCGCAGATCATAGAAGAGAGCGACCTGTCCGATATCCGGTACTTGTTTTATTACGGAGAATATATCGCCGACGATCAGTGGAAGCTTGCGGAGCATCTGAACGCTCTTTCGGAGGAGGAGATCCGGCGCATCGCCGACACTTATACGGAGGGGTTCCGCAAGGGCTTTGAGCGCGCGGGGAAGCCGCTGGAGAAAAAGCGCTCGGTGGCCGTCATCTATCCGGTGGGCTTTGAACGGGTGATCCGCAGGGCGGCTGTCAATTTCAAAGGAATGGGGCTGAAGCCTCTGTATATCCGGGCTGCATCCAGCTTCCTGGCGGGCCGGAACGGATATAAGAGCGGCTTTTTCGGCGCGCCGCCGAACCGGCAGTTCGATCACGATCATGAAAACGATCAGGCGCTGTATCTGGACCGGCGGTTTTTGAACCATAAGCTGGAGTGCAGGAAAAACGCCTGGGAGCAGTATAAAGAGAAGGCCGCCCTCTATGCGGGACCGGCCGTGGTGGAATGCTTCGGGGAAACGCCCTTTTCGCCGGAGGCGAAGCCGGAGCGTACGGAGCTTTCGGAAGAGCAGAGGAAGCTGGCGGTGGAATACAGGAGCCGTGTCGGCATCATGAACAGCGAGTATGTGGACCCGGAGACGACCAGCTTCACGATCATCGCGTTTCCGCTGCCCCAGATCGGCGAGGCGTTCCCGGAGATCTTCGACGAAGTGCTGCGGATCAACACGCTGGACGAGGATACCTACAGCAGGATCCAGCAGCGGATCATTGATACGCTGGATAACGCCGCCTGGGTGCGCGTAAAGGGAATGGGGGACAACCGGACGGATCTGAAGATCATGCTCCATCCCCTCCGCGATCCTGCCCATGAGACCAATTTTGAGAACTGCCTGGCGGATGTGAACATTCCGGTGGGCGAGGTCTTTACCTCTCCGCAGCTTGCGGGCACGGAGGGCACGCTGCATGTGACCAGAGTCTATCTGAACGGGCTGGAGTATCGGGATCTGGAGCTGACCTTTGAGGACGGCAGGATCACGGACTACGGCTGCGCCAATTTCGATGCGCCGGAGGAAGGCAGGAAACTGATCGAGGATAAGATCCTGGCGCGGCACGCGTCGCTTCCCATCGGGGAATTCGCCGTCGGGACCAATACCGCCGCCTATGTGACGGCCAGGAAATTCGCCATCGAGGACAGGATGCCGATCCTGATCGCGGAAAAGACGGGTCCCCATTTCGCCGTGGGTGACACCTGCTACAGCCAGGAGGAGGACCGGATGACCTACAACCCGGACGGCAAGGCCATCATCGCCCGGGAGAACGAGATCTCGGCCCTGCGGCACGAGGACAGGGAGCGGGCCTACTTCAACTGTCATACGGATATCACGATCCCCTATGACGAGCTGGGCGAGCTGACCGGCGTGGCCGCGGACGGTAGGGAATATCCCATCATCCGGGACGGCTTTTTCGTGCTGGACGGCACGGAGGAGCTGAACCTGCCGCTGGCGGGAGCTCACAGGGGGCGGCAGGAAGGATATTAAGAAATAAATTCCTTGCAATGTGTGGGAAAGTTTAGTACACTGTAAAGTGATAAGTTATGGCAATTTAATTTCAGATAAAGGAGATCAGCCATGGCACAGGTCAGTATCGTGATGGGCAGCGATTCCGATATGCCCGTTATGGCGAAGGCCGCGGACATGCTGGACAGATTCGGCATTTCCTATGAGATGCGCATCATATCCGCGCACCGCATGCCCGATACTTTTTTTGAATATGCGAAGACGGCCGAGGCGCGCGGCGTGAAGGTCGTGATCGCGGGGGCCGGCATGGCGGCGCATCTGCCGGGCATGTGCGCGGCGCTGTTCCCACTGCCGGTGATCGGGATCCCGATGCATACCGCATCGCTGGGCGGACGGGATTCGCTTTATTCCATCGTCCAGATGCCCTCCGGCATACCGGTGGCGACCGTGGCCATCAACGGCGGCGCCAATGCGGGCATTCTGGCCGCGAAGATCCTGGCGGTGTCGGATCCGGAGCTCTTGGAAAAGGTGAAGGCATACGGACAGGAGATGGCGGAGGGCGTTCGGAAAAAGGACGCGGCCCTGCAGGAGAGCGGTTGGAAGGATTACGGCAGATGAGCGTGAGGGACGGAGGATTCAATGGATTATAAGAGTTCCGGTGTGGATATCGAGGCGGGTTACCGTTCTGTGGAGCTGATGAAGCAGCATGTGAAGCGGACCATGCGCCCGGAGGTGCTGGGCGGCCTGGGCGGCTTTTCCGGCGCTTTTTCCCTGGAGAAGATCAGGAAGATGGAAAAGCCCATCCTGCTTTCCGGGACGGACGGCGTGGGGACCAAGCTCAAGCTGGCGTTCCTGATGGATAAGCACGATACGGTGGGCATCGACTGCGTGGCCATGTGCGTCAACGATGTGGCCTGCGCGGGCGGGGAACCGCTTTTTTTCCTGGATTATATCGCCTGCGGCAAGAACCGCCCCGAGCGGATCGCGGACATCGTCAAGGGCGTGGCGGAGGGCTGCGTCATGTCCGGCGCGGCGCTGGTGGGCGGCGAGACGGCGGAGATGCCGGGGTTTTATCCGGAGGACGAGTATGACCTGGCGGGATTCGCGGTGGGCGTCGTGGAGGAGAAGGATCTCATCGACGGCCATGACCTGAAGGCCGGGGACGTGCTCATAGGCATGGCGAGCTCCGGCGTTCATTCCAACGGTTTTTCCCTGGTGCGCAGGGTCTTCCCCATGACGGAGGAGAGTCTGCATACGTATTATCCGGAATTGGGCAGGACGCTCGGCGAGACGCTGCTGGAGCCCACGCGCATTTATGTGAAGGCGCTGGCCGCGGTGAAGGACGCCGGTGTGACCGTTAAGGCCTGCAGCCATATCACGGGCGGCGGCTTCTATGAGAATGTGCCCCGGATGTTAAAGGACGGGGTCCGGGCCGTCATCCGCAAGGACAGCTATGAAGTCCCCGCCGTTTTCAGACTGCTGGCGGAGCGGGGCGGCATCGAAGAAAAGATCATGTACAATACTTACAATATGGGCATCGGCATGGTCGCAGCGGTGGACAGCGCCGACGCGGCGCGAGCCATGGAGGCCATGAGATGCGCCGGAGAGACGCCGTACATCATCGGCTCCGTGGAAGCGGGTGAAAAAGGGGTGACCCTATGCTGAGGCTTCTGGTGTGCGTTTCCGGCGGCGGCACCAACCTGCAGGCGATCCTGGACGCCATTGACGGAGGGACGGTCGCCAATGCGCGGGTGGAGACCGTGATCAGCAACAACGCGGGGGCCTATGCGCTGGAGCGTGCCCGCAGGCGGGGGATCGAGGCGCTCTGCATTTCCCCGAAGGACTATGCGGCGCGTGCGGATTTTGAGACGGCCTTCTGCGCGGCGGTGGAAGAGCGCAGTCCCGATCTCATTGTGCTGGCCGGTTTCCTGGTGAAGGTCCCGGACCGGCTGATCGCGGATTTCCCGAGGCGGATCATCAATATCCATCCGTCGCTGATCCCATCCTTCTGCGGCGTGGGGTATTACGGGCTGAAGGTGCATGAGGCGGCGCTGGCGCGCGGCGTGAAGATCACGGGAGCGACGGTGCATTATGTGGACGGCGGCATGGATACCGGCCCCATCCTTCTGCAGAAGGCGGTGGAGGTGAAGCCGGGCGATACGCCGGAGATCCTGCAGCGGCGCGTCATGGAGGAAGCGGAATGGAAGCTCCTTCCGCAGGCCATCGATATGATCGCCAACGGGAGGGCCTGATCCCGTCTGAAGAGGAGGACCGGCGGACAGGGCGGTCCGCATGCGGTATGGCAGGGGCACGGACAGACGGATGGTTCCGCATACAGGACGGCAGAAAAGCAGGCCGACAGGCAAGGCAGAGGGGCAGGCCGACGGACGGCACGGGATACAAAACGGGAGGTCAGGATGAAGGTATTGATCGTGGGAAGCGGCGGCAGGGAACATGCCATCGCGGTCAGCGCTGCCAGGAGCAGCAGAGTGGATCATATTTACTGTGCGCCTGGCAATGCGGGCATCGCGCAGATCGCGGAATGTGTGCCGATCGGCGCCATGGAGTTTGAGAAGCTGACGGCGTTTGCGAAGGAAGCGCAGGTGGATCTGGTGATCGTCGGCATGGACGATCCGCTGGTGGGCGGTCTGGTGGACGCGCTGGAGGCGGAGGGCATCCGCGCCTTCGGGCCCAGGAAGAACGCCGCCGTTCTGGAGGGCAGCAAGGTGTTCTCCAAGGATCTGATGAAAAAATATCACATCCCCACGGCGGCCTACGAGGTGTTCACCCAGGCGGATGAAGCGCTGGAGTATCTGCATTCCGGCGCCAAATTCCCGGTGGTGCTCAAGGCCGACGGGCTGGCGCTCGGGAAGGGCGTACTGATCTGCAATACGCTGGAAGAAGCGGAGGAGGGCGTGTGCGCGATCATGACCGAGCGGAAGTTCGGCTCTGCCGGGAACCGGATGGTCATCGAGGAATTCCTGACCGGCCGGGAGGTCTCCGTGCTTTCCTTTGTGGACGGGAAGACCATTCGGATCATGTCCTCCGCCCAGGATCACAAGCGGGCGCAGGACGGAGACCGGGGATTGAATACCGGCGGCATGGGCACCTTTTCTCCTTCTCCTTTTTACACGAAGGAAGTGGACGAATACTGCAGGAAATATATCTACCAGGCCACGGTGGACGCCATGGCGGCGGAGGGCAGACCGTTCAAGGGCGTGATCTTTTTCGGCCTGATGCTGACGCCGGACGGCCCCAGGGTGCTGGAGTACAACGCCCGGTTCGGCGATCCGGAGGCCCAGGTGGTGCTGCCCCGGATGAAGAACGATCTCATCGATGTCTGCGAGGCCTGTATCGACGGCACGCTGGATGAGATGGAGCTTCAGTTTGAGGACAGCGCCGCGGTCTGCGTGGTGCTGGCGTCCGACGGATATCCGCTCAAATATGAGAAGGGACTTCCGATCACGGGCCTGGAGAACTTCGACGGCAGGGAGGATTATTACTGTTTCCATGCGGGGACCAGGCTGGCGGCGGACGGCTCCGTTGTCACGAACGGCGGACGGGTGCTGGGCATCACCGCGAAGGGCGCGGACCTGCAGGAAGCGCGCAAAAAGGCATATGACGCGACGGCCTGGGTGTCGTTTGCGAACAAATACATGAGACATGATATCGGCAAAGCCATCGACGAGGCATGAGCTGCGGCGCGGTGGGGGACTCCGGATCAGAGAAAATCAAAAGAGGTTGAGGAAAATGAATCGAAAAGAGAAGAGAATGGCAGGATCAAACCAGAAGTTGTGCAGAGCGGCGGCCGGTCTGCTCGCGGCGCTCTGTCTGTTCGCGGCGGTTCCCATGACGGGCCGGGCGATGACGCTGGGGAGCGGCGGCGCCACAGGCTCTGCCGGATCCACCGGCGGCGGTGAGGAGTCGGAAAGCGGCGGCGCTTCCACGCTGGGAAGCGGCGGCGCGGCGGAAACGGGCGGCACGTCAGGGAGCACGGTGGACAGCGTGACCGTCACGGAGAGAAGCGTCAATGTCAGAAGCGATGCGAGCACCAGCGCCAGCAAGGTCGGCGGCGCGGCGAACGGCACCGTGATGAGCGTGACCGGTGAAAAGACGGACGGCAGCGGCCAGGTATGGTATGCCGTGACTTATGAGAGCGAAGGGAAGACCGTCAGCGGATATATCCGTTCCGATCTGGTGGAGCCGCACTATGCGGAGGCTGTGCCGGAGACGGTGCCGGAGGAGCAGCCTGCGGAGACGGTTCCCGAGCAGGAGACCGTTCCGGAGGAGAATCCCGTGTCGCCTGCGCCGACAGGGGATTATTATGTGGAATACGCGGATGACGGGACCGGCAATTATATCTGGTATCTGTGCGATTCCGTGATGGGGACCCGCTACAGCATTCAGGAGCTGATCAATGCCCAGGGGGCCGGTCAGAACGGCTCCGGAGAGGACGGAGAAGGGGCCGGGATCTCCCGGATCATCCTGATCGGCATGGCGGCGGTGATCGTCATCTTGATCATTATCGTGACGGTCCTTTTCATCAAGCTCCGCAATGCGGGAGACGACTATGATGACGATGACGACGAAGAGGATGATGACGAGGATGATGAGGACGAAGACGACGAGGACGAAGACGACCGCCCCAGGAGAAGGGGACTCTTCGGAAGGCGCAGATCCCGCTACGGTGACGAAGACGACGAGGATGAGGACGAGGATGACGAAGATGACGAGGACGATGAGGATGAGGACGAGGAAGAACCTCCCCGCAGGAGACAGCCTTCCAGGAAGCCTGTGAATCAGAAACAGTCCTCCGGGGCCCGCAGGAGATACGAGGAGGATGACGAAGACGACGAGAATGAGGACGAGGAAGAAGAACGTCCCCGCAGAAAGAGCTCGTCTTCCAGGTCCAAAGGAGAAAAGAACTGGCAGTCCAAAAATTTTCTTGACGACGACGATCTGGAATTTGAATTTCTTGATCTGAAATAAACGGTCTCATGGAGGCTGCCGCAGAATGAAACCGGTGGGATTCGTTTTGCGGCAGTTCTCTATTCATGGCGACGGATGTTTTTTGCCCCGCGCTTTCTGCCGGGGACGCTGAGGATGAAAAATGCGGATCGAGATTGATTTTAGCGGAGGGGAAGCGCTGTATATCCAGCTCCGGGACCGGATCATCCTGGGGATCGCGGCCGGTGAACTGCGGGAGGGAGATGTCCTGCCCAGCGTCCGCCAGCTGGCGGAATCGATCGGGATCAATATGCATACCGTGAATAAGGCCTATGCCGTGCTGCGGCAGGAGGGCTTTCTCAAGATGGACAGGCGGCGGGGCGCGGTGGTCGCCATCGATGTCAGACGCCTGGAAGCGGTGGAGGAGCTGCGGCAGGAGATGGCCGTGGTCCTGGCAAAAGCGAGCTGTAGGAATATTTCGCGCCAGGAGGTGCATGCTCTGATCGATGAGATATATGAAGGATATGGAGGATTATAAAGATGCAGTCACAGTTTACGGATAAGGCGAGGACCGCCCTGCTGCTGGCGGGCCGCGCGGCCCGGAGCATGCATCAGAGCTATACGGGAACGGAGCACATCCTGTTCGGCCTGATCAGGGAAGGGACCGGCGTCGCGGCCAAGGTGCTGACGGCCAACGGCGCCGCGGAGGACGCCATCCGGGAGATGATCCGGGATCTGATCGCGCCGGATACGAGCGTGTCCGTCATGGAGCGGGACGGCTATTCGCCCCGCGCCCAGGAGGTCCTGGAGGAGAGCCATCGCCAGGCCCGCCGCCTGGGGAGCCTGCTCACCGGGACGGAGCACATCCTGCTGGCGCTTCTGGCGGACGGGGATAATGTGGCGGTGCGGATCATGAATACCCTTTCCCTGCCCGTTTCCAAGATATACGCGGATACCCTGCAGGCCATCGGGCAGGATCCCGCGGCGTACCGGGAGGAGATGAACCGCAGGGGGAAGAAAAAGAACGCGGCGGCCGCCCTGGAGCTCTACAGCCGGGACCTGACGAAGCTGGCGGCAGAGGGAAAGCTGGATCCGGTCATCGGACGGGACGAGGAGATCCGCCGCGTCATTCAGATCCTGAGCCGCCGCACGAAGAACAATCCCTGTCTGGTGGGAGAGCCGGGCGTCGGGAAGACCGCCATCGTGGAGGGCCTTTCCGCGCGGATCGTGGCGGGAGAGGTGCCGGATACCGTGAAGAACAAGCGCGTGCTCATGCTGGATCTGTCGGGCATGATCGCGGGCAGCAAATACAGGGGCGAGTTCGAAGAGCGGATCAAAAAGGTGATACGGGAAGTCATCGAGGACGGAAATATCCTGCTGTTTCTGGATGAGATCCATACCCTCATCGGGGCCGGAGGCGCGGAAGGCGCCATCGATGCCTCCAATATCCTGAAGCCGTCCCTCGCCAGAGGGGAGATCCAGCTCATAGGCGCCACCACGCTGGAGGAATATCGGAAATATGTGGAGCGGGACGCTGCGCTGGAGCGGCGGTTCCAGCCGGTGACGGTGGAAGAGCCCGACGAGGAGGAGGCGCTCGCCATTTTGAAGGGCATCGCCCATAAGTACGAGGAGCACCATCACGTGGAGCTGACGCCGGAGGCGCTGGAGGCCGCGGTGAAGCTTTCCAACCGCTATATCAACGACAGAAAGCTGCCGGATAAGGCGATCGATCTGATCGACGAGGCGGGCGCGGCCGCGCGTCTCCAGAAGATGCAGACGCCGAAGGAGGCCGACGGTCTGCTGGCGGAGATCGAAAAGCTGGACGCGCAGATCGAGCGCTCCATCCGCATGGAGGTCTTTTCCCAGGCGGGAGAGCTCAAGCGAAAGCAGGATGAGCTGCTGGCGAAATACGAAAAAATGCTGCAGAGGCAGGAAAGAAAGAACAGCAGGTCCGGTCTGACGGTGACGGCGGACGACATCGCCCGCGTGGTCTCCACCTGGACCAGGATCCCCGTGGCCAAGCTGACGGAAAAGGAAGGGGAGCGGCTGATGCGGCTCGAATCCATCCTCCACAAGCGCGTGGTGGGGCAGCAGGAAGCGGTCAGCGCCGTGGCGAAGGCCATGCGGCGCGGCAGGGTCGGCCTGCAGGATCCCCGCAGGCCCATCGGTTCCTTCCTGTTCCTGGGGCCTACGGGCGTGGGCAAGACGGAGCTGTCCAAGGCGCTGGCGGAGGCCATGTTCGGATCGGAAAACGCGCTGATCCGCGTGGATATGTCGGAATACATGGAGAGCCATTCCGTTTCCAAGATGATCGGCTCCCCTCCGGGATACGTGGGGTTCGACGACGGCGGTCAGCTTTCGGAAAAGGTGCGCCGCAATCCGTGGTCCGTGGTGCTTTTTGACGAAGTGGAAAAAGCGCATCCGGATGTGTTCAATATCCTGCTGCAGGTGCTTGACGACGGGCATATCACGGATTCCAAGGGCCGGAAGGTGAATTTTAAAAATACGGTGATCATCATGACCTCCAACGCGGGGGCGCAAAGGATCGTGGAGCCCAAGAATCTGGGCTTTGCCGCGAAGGACGACGCGCAGAAGAGCTATGAGCGGATGAAGACCGGCGTGATGGAAGAGGTGAAGCGTCTGTTCAAGCCGGAATTTTTGAACCGGATCGATGAGATCATGGTGTTCCACCCGCTGACCAGGGAGGATATGAAGCAGATCGTGACGCTCCTTTCCGAAAACCTGGTGGAACGCTGCAGGGAGCAGATGGGGATATCCCTGACCTTCACGGCCGCCCTGAAGGAATATCTGGTGGAAAAGCACAGCGATCTGAAAATGGGCGCGAGGCCGCTGAAGCGCGCGATCCAGACGGTGGTCGAGGACGCGCTGGCGGAGGAGATCCTTTCGGGCCGGGTGAAGAGCGGCGACAGTGTCAGCGCGGGATACCGGGAGGGCAGGGTGACCTTCAAGGTGAAGGGAAAAGAGCAGAACGGCGGCTGACCGGACCGGAAGAGGCGAAAGCAGAGATCGGACGTTAAATGGCAAAGGAAAAGGGAAAAAGCGTATTTTTCTGTCAGGAGTGCGGATATGAGTCCCCGAAGTGGATGGGACAGTGCCCGGCCTGCAGGGCCTGGAATTCTTTTGTGGAAGAACCTGCGGTCCGGAAAAGGGGAAGCGGGCAGACCGCCAGGAGCGCGGCGGGGAGCTATGCCGCGGGAAAGAGCAGACCGACGGTCCTGAATGAGATCTCCATGGAGGAGCTGTTTCGGATCCCCACCCGCATCGGCGAGCTGGACCGGGTTCTGGGCGGCGGCATCGTGCCGGGGTCCCTGACGCTGGTGGGCGGAGATCCCGGCATCGGGAAATCCACCCTCCTGCTCCAGATGTGCAGGAATCTGGCCGCCGACGGGCGGTCTGTTCTGTATATATCCGGGGAGGAGTCCCTGCAGCAGATCAGGATGCGGGCCCAGCGCATCGGTGCGTTCACGGACGCGCTCCGGCTGTACTGCGAGACCGACCTGGCGGAGATCGAGGCCGTGATCGAGCAGGAGAGGCCCGGGATCGTGATCATCGATTCCATTCAGACCATGTTCAGCGGGGAAGTGGGAGCGGCTCCCGGCAGCGTATCGCAGGTGCGGGAATCCACCGCGATCCTGCTGCGGCTGGCCAAGGGACTGGGCGTTTCCGTGTTCATCGTGGGCCACGTGACCAAGGAAGGAACGGTGGCCGGTCCCAGGGTGCTGGAGCATATGGTGGATACGGTGCTTTATTTTGAGGGAGACCGGCATGCCTCCTACCGCATCCTGCGGAGCGTGAAGAACCGTTTCGGCTCCACCAATGAGATCGGCGTGTTTGAAATGCGGCAGGAGGGCCTTCAGGAGGTGAAGAACCCTTCCGAATTCATGCTCAGCGGCAAACCGCAGAACGCCAGCGGCTCCGTGGTCACCTGCTCCATGGAGGGCACCCGGCCGATCCTCACGGAGATCCAGGCGCTGGTGTGCCAGAGCAGCTTCGGCATTCCCAGGAGGCAGACTGCGGGGACGGATTTCAACCGCGTGAATCTGCTGATCGCGGTCCTGGAGAAGCGCCTGGGACTGCAGATCGGAGACTGTGACGCCTATATCAATATCGCGGGCGGCATACGGATCGTGGAGCCTGCCATTGATCTGGGGATCGTGACGGCGGTGATCTCCAGCTTCCGGAACCGTCCCGTCCCGGAGGGCGTGGTCGCCTTCGGCGAGGTGGGGCTGTCCGGAGAGGTGCGCGCCGTGAGCATGGCGGAGACCCGGGTGCGGGAAGCGGCGAAGCTGGGCTTTTCCGTCTGCATCCTGCCGAAGGTCTGCCTGGGCGGACTGCCCCGGATCCCCGGCATCCGTCTGGTGGGCGTCAACAGCGTGAGCGACCTGCCCATGCTGTGAGGGCGCGGCACTGCCTTCCGCATAGATGGGAACGGAGAGGAGCAGGCGCTTCCGGCCCGGCGTATGTGCATTCCATTTTCCCGGACCGTTAGAAAAACGCCGGCCCTTGGCGAAGCGAGCCCTTCGGGCGAAGCTGAGCCTAGTGCCGCTGCGTTTTTCTCGAGCGCGAGCGTGTCCGGAAAAGGAATGCACATACGCCGGGCCGGAAGCGCCTGCTCCTCTCCGTTCCCATCTATGCGGAAAGCGGTCCGGCACGGCATCGTGCCGGATCGCTTTTGAAAAGGCCGGGAGCCCTGCTCTCAGCCGATGGACGGACCGCCGGGGAAACCGGGGAAATAGGCGGGCGGCATGACGCCGGGGAAGTAGACGCCCAGCCCGTCTTCCAGCCCGTTGCGGACCTCGGGCCGCTCATCGTCCCGGGAGACGGGATTCACGCCGTCCGGGGAAAGGACCGTATCGTCCGCCATATCGTCGGGTTTCCTGTTTTCGTATTCTTTATATTCCAACATCGTCCTGCCTCCTTGCATCGTGTATCAGCCGTTTTTGCGGCTGTGCGTTTAGGTTTTGCAGAATAGGGGAAAAACATTCCGTTTTGAGAAGAAAAATGCTGTAAAAACAGGTCGATATCTTGCATTTCAGGAAAAAATCGGTAAAAATAGTAGAAAAGAAGCGGATTTCGGCGGACGGAAGGAAGGCCGCGGATCCGGGAGGAGGGATTTTTTATGCTGATATCGACGGAACTGCATCCGATCAGCGGCAGGTACGGGGATGAGGCCGCGATCCGAATGGTGAAGGAAGCGGGGTTTGACGCCTTCGATCTGTCTCTGTTTCGGATGAACGCGGACGCTTCCTATGGGCCCAACCGGGAGGATTACCGGGACTATATGGATTCCCTGAAGCGGGCGGCCGGGCGTGCGGGGATCGTCTGCGATCAGGCGCATGCGCCGTTTGCCTCCAGCTGCGGGGATCCCCAAAAGGATGAAAATACCTGCCGGATGATCGAGCGGGCCATAGAGTGCGCGGCCATCCTGGGCGCGAAGACCATCGTGGTGCATCCCAAACAGCATCTGAAATATGCGGATCACGCGGCGCGGCTGCGGGAGCTGAATCTGGAGTTTTATGCCAGACTGGCCCGGGCCGGGGAGAAATACGGCATCCGGATCGCGGTGGAGAACATGTGGCAGTGCAGGGATGAAAGGCGGCCGGACGGGAGGATCTGGATCTGCGACAGCACCTGCTCCTCCGCGGAGGAGTTCTGCGATTATGTGGATATGACGGGCAGCCCGTGGATCACGGCCTGCCTGGATATCGGCCATGCGCCGCTGACCGGGCGGGAGGCCGCCGGGATGATAGAAGCGCTGGGACACGACCGGCTGCAGGCCCTGCATGTGCACGACAACGATCTGATCGAGGATTCCCATACGCTTCCTTTTATGGGGCAGATCGATTTTGAGCCGGTCTGCCGCGCGCTGGCGAAGATCCGCTACGCTGGGGATATGACGCTGGAGGCGGACGGATTCCTGCGCCGCGTTCCCGAGGCGCTCTATCCGCAGGCGCTTTCCTATATGGCGGATACGGCCCGTTATCTGGCGGAACGGGTGGAAAGCCTGATGGCGGAGGGCTGACGCCACAGATCAGAGATCGGCCGAAAAGGCGCACGGCCCGCGGGCTCTTCGGAGAAAAGAAAATCTCTCCGGACGGCTTGTGAGGGGATGGGAAATCGGTTATACTGAAAAAAAGAGATGTGCCCGCAGGACAGGGAGCATCACGGGACAGAGGCTCCGTGGGCCCGGGAATACCGCGGGACAAAGGGTCGCGGAGAATGCGGATCCCCAGGAGAAGGCTTTTGGCAAAGGAGGGATACGGATGGATAAGCAGTTGGTGATCACCATCGGAAGGAGCTTCGGCAGCGGCGGCCGCGAGATCGGCGAGCGGCTGGCGCAGGCGCTGGGGATCGGGTTCTACGACCGGAACCTGATCGATATGGCGGCCAAAAAGAGCGGGCTCGGACGCGCTGTAGTGGGGAATGCCGATGAGAAGCTGATCGGACGTTTTCTGGAGCTGACGCCCGGCCTGGATCTGGTGCAGGAGAACACGAATGAAAAGATCTACCGGGCGCAGGCGGAGGTCATCCGCGGCATCGTCAAGCGGGGAGAATCCTGTGTCATCGTGGGGCGCGGCGCGGATTATGTGCTGCGCAACCGGCATGAGGTTCTGAAGGTCTACATATACGCGCCGATGGAGAGCCGGATCCAAACGGTCATGGAGCGTTATGGCTTCAAAGAGGACGAGGCGGAAAAGGTCATCCGCCATATGGATAAGACGAGACGGAATTATTATGAATATTTTACGGATCGTAATTGGGATCAGAAGGAAGGAAAGGATCTGCTGATCGACAGCAGCGAGTTCGGCATCCAGGGCTCTGTGGAGCTCATCAAGACCGCTGCGTCCATCAAGCTGGAACGGGATTGGGATGTATGAAAAAGACGGAGATCACGGCAGGCGTTGATCACGGGAAATGTCTGCCGGAAGCACAGCTGGAACAGAAAATGACGGAAACGGTGGAGCCGTTTCTGGGCCAGATCCGGCAGGCGGGCCGGATGACGGAGACGGAACCGGCGTCCGGCACGTACGCGCCGGGCAGCCCGTCAGGGCTGTACTATGAGCTGTATCCGCAGGAAAACGCGAAGGGAACCATCGTCATCAGCTTCGGGTTTACGGAGTCCTGCCTGAAGTACCATGAGCTGATCTGGTATTTTTACCGGGAGGGCTATCAGGCGGCCGTGATCGATCACCGGGGACACGGAAAGTCCTTCCGGGAGGTGGAGGATCCGTCCCTGGTGCATGTGGACAGGTTTTCCAGGTATGTGAAGGATATGCATAAGTTCGTGCATGAGCTCGTGATGCCCATGGCGCAGAAAGGCCCGCTTTTCCTGTTCGCCCATTCCATGGGCGGCTGTGTCGGCGCCATCTATCTGGAGCAGTATCCGACGGATTTTGACCGGGCGATCCTGAACGCGCCCATGCTGGGACTGAACCTGGGCGGATGCCCGCCCTGGGCCGCGCGGATCCTGTGCGACGCGAAGATCGCGGCCGGGAAAGGAAAGGAGCGCCTGTTCACGCAGGCTCCGTTCGATCCGCAGGAGCCCTTCGAGGGCTGTGCGGCCGGTTCTCTGGCACGCCATCTCTACTATCTGGGACAGCGCCGTGCGGATGCCGCTTACCAGACATCCTCGGCCACCTATTACTGGGGCAGGGAGGCCATCAATTCCGGAAAGTTCGCCATTCAGTCCTCGTCGGCCGAACGGGTGCGCATACCGGTGCTGCTGTTTCAGGCGGAACTGGATACGCTGGTATCGCCGAAGGCGCATGAGACCTTCCTTTCCCGCATTCCGGACGGACAGCTCGCTGTGGTGCGGGGCGCGCGCCATGAGATCTACCGTTCGCCCAACGAGATCCTGGAGCCCTATCTGGAGGAGATCTTCCGGTTCTATGCCGGAAATGAAAAAGCCGATGATGCGCCGACTGGATCATCGGAGGCAGAAGCATAAATATGTAAATATGCCGTTCGATAATAAAAAGCCTGCAGATATTTTATCTGCAGGCTTTTTGGAGCAGGGGCAGTAGGAATCGAACCCACATCGACGGTTTTGGAGACCGCTGTTCTACCTTTGAACTATGCCCCTATATATGTCCTCTCGGACTCACAAAATGGATTATACCACAGAACCTGACGGTTCCGCAAGCCCCAAATGATGTATTTTATTTCTTTTTTCGCCATGGTGAAGTGAAAAGTTAACTTCCACTTCTGAGGGGTCCAAGTAGAAATTAGTCTTTCTCCAACCTCCACTTGAAA